>DASYNM010000477.1:0-15716 GCA_036008545.1 Verrucomicrobiia bacterium | reverse complement strand
ACGTGGAAGTCTTTGAAGCCGGTCCTTCTGGAAATGCCAACGATATTTTGGATGCCATGTCCACCAATCTGCAGATCAAGCAATTCAGCAGTTCCTGGGGTTTTGGCCCGGTCACGGCCACGGTGCGGACCAATATGGACAAGTATTTCTTGCAATTTGAGGCACAGGGCCAGTCCTTTTTTGAAGCTTCAGATGATGAGGGCGCCGCCACCAACGGCGTCGCGATCGGAGCGCCGGATGACGACCCCTACATCACGCTGGTAGGCGGGACCGTGCTAGGCACCGCGGGTCCAGCCACCTCTTGGTTGTCGGAGACGGTTTGGAACGCGCAGGACGGACCCGGCTTCAACGCAACAGGCGGCGGAATCAGCACGATCTATGATATTCCTCCCTGGCAAAAGGGCGTCAGCATGACCGCCAACAAGGGATCGACGACCAAGCGCAATTGTCCGGACGTGGCCATGGTAGCCGACAATGTTTTTATTGTGGCAGACAACGGCTTCCAGGAGACCACGGGTGGCACGAGTTGCGCGGCGCCGTTGTGGGCCGCTTTCACAGCGCTGGCCAATCAACAGGCAGTGGCCGCTGGTCTTCCGACCGTCGGCTTCATCAACCCAGCCATCTACAATATCGGCACCAACGCCGGTTACGCGGCTTGCTTTGACGACGTCACGGTTGGCAACAACACTAACACCACCTCCGCTATCCATTGGGTCGCCGGGCCGGGCTATGATCTTTGCACGGGTTGGGGCAGCCCTTCCGGCACCAGTCTGATCATCGCCCTGGCACAGCCAGACGGCTTCCAAATCACGCCTGGAAGAGGGATGGTCGCCAACGGGCCGGCCAGTGGTCCTTTCAGTGTTTCGACGCAGACGTTTTTGTTGACAAACACAGGAACCGCCAGTTTGAACTGGTCGCTCGGCGCGGCCCCGTCTTGGCTGGATATATCGAACAGTGGCGGCACCCTGGCGGCTGGCGGCGTAAGCGCGTCAGTTTCCGTGAGTTTGAATGCGGCGGCGAACCTCCTTCCTGTAGGCGTGTACGTGGCCGACCTTTGGTTCACCAACTTGACGAGCGGCTTGGCGCAAGACCGGCAATTCACTTTGCAAGTGGGCCAGGATTTGGTGCTGGACGGCGGGTTCGAGGCGGGCGATTTTTGTTATTGGGTCCTTTCGGGGACCACCTCAGTAGGGGCTGACTCATATTATGTGGACAATTTCGTCGATTTCACGGATGACGCTCCCCCGGAAGGCACGGGCTACTCGGCGCAAGCCGGGGAAGACTTTGCCGCGCTGGGACAAGTGGCCGGCCTCGCCTACATTTCGCAACCGCTGCCCACGCGCGCAGGTCAGCTTTACCTGCTCTCGTTCTGGTTTGAAAATCCCACGGGCGACACACCCAATCAGTTCGAAGTGCAGTGGAACACCAACTCCCCCGCGGCGAACATTATTTTCAATCAGACGAACACGGGCGTTATCGGGAATACGGGTGCTTTTGCCTATACCAACATGCAATTCTTGGTCAGCGCGTCGTCAAATGTTACCACCCTGACGTTTGGGGCACGTAATGACAGCGATTATGATGTGCTGGACAGCGTGAGCGTCATGCCGGTTCCGACACCCGAATTTCAGGCGCCTACAGCCACCAATGGATCCGTGCAATTGTCGTGGCTCGCGCTTCCCGGCATGCAGTATCAGGTGCAATCAGCAGGCGCCCTAACCACGTGGACCAATCTCGGCAACGTCATCACTGCCACAACCAGTCCCACGACCTTCTCCGATACCATTGAGCCAGGCACGCAGCGCTTCTATCGCTTGGAGCTTTTGCCGCCGTAACGGCGAGCTTGGCGGCTGTGCTGCGAGACTCGGTGCCTTTCACAAGGCTCAATTTAGGGTTGTGCTAAGGGGAGGAGGAACTCGAATGCCTCGCCTGTGGCGTTTTCACGTGAGGGTCTGCGCGCGGTTTTCGCTTGCGCCGCGCGCCAGAATTGGCAATCCGCCTGCCCGAACGGATGCAGATTTAATTTGCCCGGCCAGCCGCATTATGCGAGATTCGGAGCAACACGAGCGTAGCCAAATAATGGATCAAGGACCATCACTCAGAATGCATAGTGTCAACAAAACCAAGTATGGGGCGCATTTCCCCTGACACGCCGCAGCTCGTGTCGCAACCTCTCTTTTCCAAGAGCATGTCCGCCAAACCTTTTCCGCAAATTCCGAGCTATTTCATCTATGAAAAATCACCTCGTCACGATACTTATGGCTATGGCTTTGGCCGCGGCGACCATTACGCCGGCGTTTGCCCAGCTAGGCATTAGCGTCCAGTTTGAAGGAAACGGCCAAAACTCTGAAACGCTCAACCCTTCGCAGGTTGCGGGCGCCTTCCCGCTCGACAATTGGAACGTCGATAACAATGGAACGGGTGGGACCGCGGCTAATTTGGTCGATAGCACGGGAACTGCAACCACCGCAGCCATTACGGTGGACTATGATGCCAACCAGGATGGTTCGATGGATAACGAAAGCACGCCTGACGGTATTTTGATGTCCGGAGGATTTTGGAGCGGCGGCGGCTACACGGTGTCGGTGACAGGTGTTCCCTACGCGGGGTATGATGTTTATGTCTATATGCTTAACGACGATAATCCTAATCGTCGCTATGGCTTGACACTGGGGTCGACAACTTATTGGGGGGCGGTCTTTAATGGCAACGGATTCTCTGTCCCGCCTTACACGCTGGACACTCAGACGACAGAGCTGGCCTTTGGCAGCCAAATGCAAGCCGACCTGGTGGAATTCACCGGCGTCTCAGGCGCCAGCTTCACCATCAACGGCCAGACCCCGGACGGCAATGTTGCCATGATGGGCATCCAAATTATTAGCACGACTTCGGGGGCGCCTGTCGCCACGTTACCCGCAATTTTCCCCACCAATTCCCCCATCTATGCGGGGACGCCGGTCACTTTGACCGAGGCGGCTACTGGCCAGACGCCGCTATACTATCAATGGCGGACCGATGGCGGCGGTGGTGGGTCCCTCACTAACATCGCCGGGGCCGTGGCGGGCAATTTGAACCTGAACACCACTGGTGTGCACGCGGGCACGTATCATTACGAGGTGGTCGTCTCAAACATTGTTGGCGTCGTAACCAGCAGTGTCGCGGCGTTGAGCCTGGACGCGGCCAGCGTGCCTATGCTGGTTGCGAACATCGAGCCGAACCCGGCGGTTGCCGATTCGGGCGGCAGCGTGACTTTTTCGGCCGGCTTCAGCGGCACGTTGCCGATCACCTACCAATGGCAGGCCGATACCGGAGGCAGCTTTACCAATATTCCCATTGCCACCAACGCCTCGCTGACGCTGACCAACCTCCAATCTGCGAATGCCGGCAGCTACAAGGTCCTGGCCAACAATGCCGTGGGTGGCCCGGCAGCCAGCGGCGCCGCGCAGTTGACGATAGTGGCTGCCCCGCCGTTCCCCACCGCCGTCCTGGCCGCCAATCCCGTGGGATACTGGAGACTCAACGAGACCGGCGCAACTTCCGGTGGGAATTTGGTGGCGGCGGATGCCACGCACAATTTTGACGGCATTTACGGCAGCGCCGCAACCGATGACGTTCCCGGTCCGACGCCGGCCGGGGGCTTCTTTGGTTTTGAGAGCGACAATTCTGGAGCGGAGTTCACCAACAACCTGGCCAACTCCTATGTCACCCTGCCGGATTTGAATCTGAACACGAACACCGTGACGATTACGACCTGGGTTTACCCCAACGGGACACCGGCGAATTACTCCGGCATTGTATTCTGCCGCGTCGGCGGTGATGCCTCGGGCTTCTGCTTTACGGACAATGGACAACTTGGTTATACTTGGAACGACAATAATTCGGACACGTGGAGTTGGATGTCAGGCTTGGTGCCGCCGTCTGGGGAATGGTCGTTCATTGCGCTGGTCGTCTCACCTGACAACGCCATCGTCTATCTTTGCAATACCGAAGGTCAGACCTCGGCGACCAACGCGGTTGCGAGCGCGGCCGAGGCGTTCGATGGCCCCACTCTGATCGGCGACGACAGCTCGGACGGGGGCAATGGAAGCCGCTCGTTCAATGGCGTGATGGATGAGGTTGCCATTTTCAACCACTCCCTCACCTCGACCCAAATTTTCAATCTCTATTTCAGCGCGGTCGGCGGCGCGCCGCACGTGGGCCCAACAACGGCTTCACCCTCGAATACCGTATTTGCCGGCACCACGGTTACGATCAGCGCTTCTGTGGCCGGCTCAGAGCCATTTTCTTACCAATGGCAGTCCAATGGAGTGAATCTGGCCGGCGCCACCGGCCCCACGTTGGTGTTGACAAATGCGGTGGTGTCAGATTCCGCCAGTTATGATTTGATAGTCGGCAACAGTTCCGGCACCAATCAGAGTTCAACGCTCGTTCTAACCGTTAACCCTTCCGCGGGGCCGATGATCACGCAGCAGCCTACTCCGGCGGCGGCCACCAATTACATCGGGGGGTTGGTGACTTTCACGGCGGCGGTCAACGGCACGCCGCCGATTCAATTGCAGTGGCAGCACAATGGTGTCAATATTCTCAACGCGACCGCCAGCAGCCTGACCCTGGCCTCTTTGCAGGCGAGCGAGGCGGGAAGTTACACTTTGGTCGCCACCAGCCCTCTCGGCGACACCAACAGCTTGCCCGCAGTATTGACAGTTCTTCCTCCGCCCAATCCCAGCGCCCTCAATGTCTTGACCTATCACAACGACAATACGCGCGATGGCGCCAATACCAATGAAGTGCTCCTGACCCATTCCAGTGTGAACGTGGCCACCTTCGGGCGTTTGATCACCTATCCGACGGATGGCTACATTTACGCCCAACCGTTGTATGTTTCCGGCCTCGTCGTTCCTGGACAAGGCACGGTGAATGCGGTTTTTGTCGCGACCGAGAATAACAGTCTCTATGCATTCAACGCAGACAGCGGTGCGGGGACTAACGGGGGATTGCTCTGGCACACCAACTTGGGAGCGGCCGCGTTGAGCGACAATCACGAATTTGGCGATCGCTACAACGGCGGGCAGTACACCGACATCGTCCCGGAAGTGGGCATCACCGGCACGCCGGTTATAGATCTTACCAACGGAACTCTTTATGTGGATGTGCGCACTCGCGTGGTCGGTGTCACCACTAATTATTATCATTCGGTGCACGCCCTGAACATCACCAACGGCACCGAACAAGCTTATAGCCCTGTCATCGTGACTAACTCGGTGCCTGGCAAGGGCGTGGACAGCGTCGGCGGCGTGGTGACTTTTAACCCGCTGCAAGAAAACCAGCGTCCAGGCATGACCTTGGTCGGCGGAATGTTATACGTCGCTTACGGTAGCTTCGCCGATACTGATCCCTATCACGGTTGGGTTCTCGGATTCAACGCTACTAATCTTCAGCAATCGGCCAAGAACGCTTTCAATACCACGCCAAACGCCACGATCGCGGTCTTTGGCGCCAACGCCGCCGAAGGCGCGCTGTGGATGGGTGGCAACGGACTCTGCGTGGATAGCAGCAACAATCTCTTTTTTGAAACTGCCAATGGCAGCTTTAGCGCCAACACCAACGGCGGCGATTACTCCGATAGCTTCGTTCGGCTTTCAACCACGAACGGCCTGGCCGTGGCCGATTATTTCACACCCTACAATCAACTCAGCCTTGCCAACGGCGACACGGATTTAGGCTCCGGCGGTCCGATTTTGTTGCCGGATTCCGTGGGAAGCACGGCACACCCGCACTTGATTATAGGAGCCGGCAAGGAGGGAACGCTCCACCTCGTGGATCGCGACAACATGGGGAAATACAACACGGCTAACGACAGTCAAATCGTGCAGGAAGTAAACGGGGCCATTGGCAGCGCGTTCAGTACGCCAGCCTACTTCAATAATGTAATTTATTATCAAGGCTCCGGCGACGTCACGAAGGGGTTCTATATCAGCAACGCCGTCATTACACCCACGCCCGTCTCCCGGGCCACGACCAGCTTCAGCGCATTGGGCGGAACGCCGTCCGTTTCGGCCAACGGCACTAACGATGGCATTGTCTGGACCATTCAGTCGGACGCCTTTGGCAGCGGTGGGCCGGATGTTTTGCACGCTTACAACGCCAGCAATCTGGCTATCGAGCTTTACAACAGCAGCCAAAATCTGTCGCGCGATAATCCCGGTGGAGCGATCCAGATGACCACGCCTACGATTGTCAACGGGAAAGTCTTCGTCGGCGCGGAGTATGCCCTTTCCATTTTTGGCAACAGCCTTTTCCTGGCCACGCCGGTGATTTCGCCGAACGGCGGATCATTCACCAACGAACTGACCGTGACCCTCTCGGATAGTTCGCCCAATACCACTATCTATTACACGTTGGACGGAACTATTCCGACCACCAATTCGATTCTTTATACCGGCCCATTCGTGCTGACCAGCAGCGCCAGCGTACATGCCATCGCCGCCGTATTGGGAGCCGTCAACAGCGCCGCGGCCAGCGCTGGATTCGTGGATACTTCTGCCATCGGCACCGGAACAGGTTTGCTGGGGAACTACTGGGCTGACACCTCGAGCACCGCGTTCACCAACATCAACTTCACCGCGCTGGCGACGCTGACGCGCACCGACGCGATGATCAATTTCAACTGGAGCGGCACCGGCCCCAGCCCGGCTGTTGGCCAGACCAACTTTACAGCGCGATGGACAGGTTGCGTGCAGCCGGAATACAGCGAGACCTATGCGTTCACTACTGTGGCGGAGGAGGGCGTGCAATTATGGGTCAACGGCCAATTGCTAATTTCTGACTGGACGGCCAGCGGCACCGCCGCAACCAATAGCGGGACCATCACCCTCAAGGCTCAGCAGATTTATAACATCCAAATGAATTACTTTCAGAGCACGGGCAATGCCGTTGCGCAACTGTTCTGGAGCAGTCCTTCCACTGCGCAGGCTCTCATCCCGCAGACCCAGCTTTATCCCTATTCCAATCCGCCTCCCGCCGTCGCGTTGACTGCGCCGGCCAATGGCTCGTCTTACACAGCCGCTGCCTCCGTTTCGATCAGCGCTGATGCTGACGCGCTTTACAATCCTTTGAGCTACGTCAGCCTTTATACCAACGGCGGTTTGGTGGAGACGATCAGCAACGCGCCCTATGCCTTGACGGTGACCGGCCTGGGCGCCGGCAGTTACGTGTTGACTGCGGTGGCCGTGGACGGTAGCGGCTTGGCTGCCACATCCGCCCCAGTCAACATTACCGTCGGCGCGGCAACCGGCCAGCCTTACGGTTTGACCAATTATACGACCGCTCCGCCCTTCTACAACATGCCGACGGCCTTCACCGGGCAGTTGCCGACGACTTTATCGCAGACGGGCGTCTTCTCCGACACGCCGAGCATGACCCCGGCGGCCAGCCTGATTCCCTATGCTCCCAACGTGCAGTTGTTTTCCGACAACGCGCAAAAGGTGCGGTACTTTTCCATCCCCAACACCGGCAGCCCCTACACGCCGGATGAACAAATCTCTTTTGCGCCGACCTACACCTGGTCGTTCCCGGCCGGCACGGTTTTCGTCAAGACCTTTGAATTAGTTACCAATGAGAACTATCCCACCAACCTCCAGCGGCTGGAAACCCGGCTCCTGGTGCGGGACGCCAACGACGCTGGCGTCTATGGGGTGACCTACAAATGGCGCGCCGACTACAGCGACGCCGATTTGCTGACCAACAGTTTGTTCGAGCCTGTCCTCATCCAAACCGCGGACGGCTTTTACACCAACCTTTGGTATTATCCCAGCCCCAGCGATTGTTTGCAGTGCCACACCGCGCCGGCCAATTACGTGTTAGGCGTCAATGCGCGCCAGTTGAACGGCAACTTCAATTATCCCAATGGCGTGACGGACAACGAACTGCGCGCGCTCAACCGGACGGGCTTGCTTAATCCAGCCATTAACGAAGCGGACATCACCAACATCGAGCAACTCGCCGCGTTGACGAATACGGCTGCCTCGTATCAACAGCGCGCTCGCTCCTATCTGGATGCCAATTGCGCCCAGTGCCATCAGCCCGGGGGCACCGGCATCACCTTCGACGCGCGCTACGATACGTCCTTGACCAATCAAAACATTGTCAACTACCCGGCCGCGTTTTCGCTGGGCTACGACAATGCCAAGATCATCTCGCCTAACGATGTCTGGCGGTCGGTGATTTATGACCGGATGGACGAGGTCGATCTTCTGACGCCGCCGTCAACTCAAATGCCGCCGTTGGCGCGCTATCTTGTTGACACCAATGCAGTAGAAGTCATGGCCGACTGGATCAACAGCCTGGGCGGGACGCCGACGCTGGCCCCGCCGATTCTCACGCCCGCCTCGGGCACCTACACTAACTTCGTCACGCTGACGCTGGAATCGCCGGATACCAACGCCTCACTCTACTACACTTTGGACGGATCGTTGCCCACGACCAATTCCACGCCCTACACCGGGCCTTTCAATCTGACGGTGAGCGCGATAGTGACGGCCAATGCGTTTGAGGCCGGCTACGTGAACAGTGTCCAGGTTTCGGGAACATTTACGATCGTGCCTACGCTCTACAGTTTGTTCGATCCGAGCTACCAGGCCAATGGCACGTTCCAGATGCAGTATTGGGCGCCGGCGGGGCAAACCTACGTTTTGCAGAGCAGCACTGATTTGCTGAATTGGACGCCATTGAGCACTAATACGCCCACCTCCACGCCATTCACGTTGGAAGATCCGGGAGCTGATGGCGCGAGCGCCCGCTATTATCGAGTGGTCACGCCGTGAAGACACGCGTGGTTCTGAAATCAATCAGCCAAGCTAGATGGCTTGGCCTGCTGGTGGCCGTGGCTGTCATGGTGACGTTTGCAGGCCTGCTCCCGTACGCGAAATCCCAAACCAACGCTGCTGCCAGCACCAATCGCGTGGATGGCAACACAAACTCGGCGCCAACAGATTCCCTAACACCAGTCCAAAAGGCCCGGGCCTACGAGGAGGCTACGGAGAAAATCCGGGACGATTGCATTCAGGGCCGCAGGATTATTTGCGGCAGGATTTTGAAGATACTGCCCGAGGGGTTGGTCGTGGACAGCGGCTACACCAATCTCATGCGGCCCCCGCTCAACAAAACCTGGCTCATTCCCGGCACGGTGCAGACCGAACGCGCAACAAATCTGGTCGAAGGCCGCGAGCCGGGTTGCGTCTGTGTCGGTCTTGTGTTTGTTACCGACTTGCCCAAATCGCGTTCGGCCAAACCACACCGTTATGATTACGTCGTTCTTCAAGCTTATCCGACTGGTCACTACACTTACACCTCCGTAGGAACCATTCAACGAACCGTACGCCGGTTTGCCGCGAAGCTCGCCAGCGCCATCCAGACCAACCGTGCCGAGGCCGGAATACAACCGCCGACGTTCGTCCGCGACAGTAAATGAGATTTGCGTTAGCTTGTTGCCTGGGCAGATTGGCGCCGCATTTCTACTTTGGCCGACCATGATTTGCAATCGACATCGGCGCTGAAAGTGGGGTTAACTTTCGAAGATGGAACTGTCTGCCAAACAAACCACACCTGAAGAAATTGCGTCCTTGCGGGATTTGTATCGACAGGAGATGAACTGTCAAATAATCCACGATTCTGTTCACCCTCGACCGGGCTGGACTGTGGAGTATGTTCTCAGTGCGGGCGAGGCGCTTGTCGGTTACGGCTCGATTGCTGTCGCCGGCCCTTGGAAGGACAAGCCGACCATCTACGAATTTTTCGTTCTAGCGAATTACCGGTCACGCTTGTTCGATCTCTTTTCCGTGATACTTGCAGCCAGTGGCGCGAACAGGATCGAAACTCAGTCGAATGATGCACTGCTTACGGCCATGTTGCATACCTTCGCTCACGACGTCACGAGCGAGAGCATACTCTTTCACGACAAACTGACCACGGCTCTTGCCCCACCGGGCGCCTTTTTCCGTCTTGCTACTGAATCTGACGAACTTCAGATTCGCGCAGATCAACTGTGCTCGCACGGGGTAGTGGAAATCGATGGGGCAGTGGCGGCAAAGGGCGGGATCCTTTTCCATTACAACCGGCCTTATGGCGACATTTATATGGAGGTCGCCGAGCCGTTTCGTAGGCGCGGTCTTGGCTCTTACTTGGTTCAAGAGCTAAAGCGCGTCTGTTACGAGCTTGGGAACATCCCGTCGGCCCGATGCAGTACGACGAATATTGCATCCCGCAAGACACTTCAAAAGGCTGGCTTTGTTCCGTGTGGACACATTCTGGTCGGTTCAGTTTCGCGGTGACGCGCATTCGCCGTGCCCTCAAGTTTCGCTTCGCGCGCCGAGATTCGCGGGATTGCTCGACCGATCTTGCTAGGCCGCGGGGTCTTTAGGCTCGGAATTTAAGAGAGCACGAGCTAAACTCCAAGCCTCAGAACGAGTTTCGGATAGTCGCGCGTTAACAGAGGCAACATCTGCTTTGGTAATTTGGTCACTGTTTTCAGGGCAAAGGAATCGGTCGTTCAAACTTCCCATACCGCCAAAAGCCGACAGGAAATGTTGCACTCCACTCATATCGCCACGCCGTAATCGGGCGGCGTCACCACGAATCCACTGAGACCAGTGCTGCTCGCCATGTGACTCAAGAATCGTCGCCATCTCATCAAGATACTCGAGAAGGGCTTGTGTCTTTGATTTCATTCAAAAGGGCTCCTGCCCTCATCACGGCGGGGTTTGAATTCTGTAGAAGCGAGCGGGCGCGGTGGTGGCGGCGGGGTCGGTGATCGGCACATTTGTTCCCGTGCCAGGCACGTTGTTCGTCAGTGTATTCCACAGCGTCTGGGAAAGATTGCTCGACCACTGGACGCGGTACAAAGCCAGCGGCAGGCTGGTGATGCTCAAATTGACGGCGCTACCAACGATTTGAATCGATGTGATGTTCGGCGTGGTCAGCGCTTGTTTAAGAGCGCTGGTGAGCGGCGTGCGTTGGCCGGCCGGCTGGCTCGGAAAATAGTCCTGGCTCAATTCCCATATCATCAGGCCGCCTAGATGAAGATTGCGGACATAGCTGACTTTGGCCTGGCACGCCTCAGTGTCATCGTAGGAAATAAACATGTCGTCGGACGCTGGGGTATTAGTGATGCTCAAGTAAGCGGCTTGGGCAATGGTGTCCCAATGATAGAGGTTGGTTTGGTAGTAGCCGCTCATGATCTCGGCGTAAGTGGGTGTCGAGACGGTCGGAACATTGGTCGTCGGCCAGGATTGGCGCGGTTGTGTCACCCCCGGTCCGCCGGTCCAGATGTAACCGTAGAAGGGCAACCCGACTCCCAGTTTTGCGGGCAGCACGCCATTGCTGACAAAATTGCTGACCGCGCCGTTGATCGAAGGAACAAGCTCGGAGGGGGCGGCGGGAAAAGTGTAGCCGCCGTCGTAAATCGGCGAATTAAACCAGGTGACCCAGCCCTCATAAGGGCCGGACAAATCGTAGGTCATGATATTGATCTGATCGAATTGCCCTTGCACCGACGCCAGCATGGTGAATTCGGCGGTCGGAGAATCGCCGTACTCAGGGTAGGCGGGCGCGGCTACAGTCAGTAATTTGTGCGTGCTAAAGCCGTTGAGCGCCGTGCGCAGGCCGTTGACGAGATTGGTGTATTGGGGTGTGTCCGCCGAATTGAACGGCTCCCAATCCAGGTCCACACCGTCGTATCCATTTTCGGACATAAAGTTGACGATGTTCGTGACGAACGTGCCGAGGTTGCCCGCAGTGGTGGCGCCTTGAAAGGCCGTCTCCGTGCTCGCGCCGCCGACGCAGACCAGTGCCTTTCTCCCGTCGTTGTGGGCCAAGCCAACCAGCTTGGCGCAGGCCGAGGCACTCAAACTGTTGGCGCTGCTGTTGATCGTACCGTCGGTTCCGGGCACGAGCGAAAAATGGATTACATGGGTGACGGTGGTAAAATCAATGTTCGAGGGCGCCATCGTGTTTGACTCATAGCCGGGATAGTAACCAGTGATCCACGAATCCGCCCGCGACGAGACCGGCGCGAGGCAGGCCAGCAATGCGAGTAGCGGCCATTTCACCAGCCCAATGCAAAATCGGATTCGGAGCAGCGGCTGCATGTTGAGCGAAGAAGTTCCAGTTCCAGCGTCAAGCGCTGCTGACGCGTTCGCGCACCCACTGCATCGCGTGCAGGACCAGTTCGGTTGAGTTTTTGAACTGCAACTTTTCCTTGATGCGATTGCGGAAGGAATGGATGGTTGGAATTGTCAAGTCGAGGGCTTCGGCAATTTGCCGCGAAGACTTGCCTTCGCCGAGCATCTGGAAGACCTCCAATTCGCGGTCGCTCAATTGCTTGACGGAAGAGGTCGTCTCGTCCTCTTTGCCGAGCAGCAGTTTGGCCAGGACGGAAGTGGACATTTTCTCGCTGAGAAAGATGTCGCCGCCCAGGACCTTGAAAATGGCGTCGCGCACAATTTGAATGGGCTGGTTTTTCATGATGTAACCCTGCGCACCGGCCCGCAAGGCCCGCTCGGCATAGAGCGCTTCGTCGTGCATGGAGACTACCAGGATGGGCAACTCCGGGTATTTGGCTTTGAGGCTCTTGGTTACATCGATGCCATTGGTTCCCTCCAGCGAAATATCCATCAAAACCAAGTCCGGCTTCAGTTCAGCGACCGCTTTCATGACAGAGGCGGCGTCGGGGACCTGGCCGCATACGGTTAAAGAAGGGTGGCGATCTATCATGCGGCGCAAGCCCTCGCAGAACAGGGGATGGTCATCCACAATCAGGATGCGGCTCTTTTCGGGCGACGATTTCCTCATACCAAGTCAGGCGTCGTCTTTTCCATGCGGCCGGCTTCTTCGCGCTGGCGGCGAGGGAAGCCGTGACGCAATTCGCGCGAGACCGGCAGGAAAAGACAAGTCACAGTCGTGCCCGAACCAGGCTGGCTCTGCAAGTTTAAAGTCGCGCCGATGACCCGCGCGCGATAGTGCAAAATGCGCAAACCCATGCCTTCCTGGTTGCGGGCAGGAAGCGAGAACCCGATGCCATCGTCCTGGATGGTCAGCAACCAACGGTCGCCCGAGGGTTGGAGCGTGATGTCCACGTTGGAGCCGCCGCTGTGTTTGGCGGCGTTGGCCAGGGTTTCCAGAACGATGTAGTACAAATGCAGCGCGATTTCATTTTCAACGGCGACAGGCAGCCCTTCCACGACGAAGCGACAATGGATCTTGAAAACTTCGCTGGCGTTGGAAGCCAATTCCTCCAGTGCCGCCACCAAACCTTTTTCCTCCAAGCGCACCGGAAACAATCCGCGCGCAACGCCGCGAGTCTGGTCGATGACTTCGTTGATCATGCCGCTAATCTTCTCCGCCTGCGGTGACTGGGCGACCCCTTGCTCCGCCAATTCCTCGGCGAGTGTGGAAGTCAGGAAAGCAATGCCGGCCAGTTGCTGGCAGACACCGTCATGGAGATCGTGCCCGATGCGACGCTGCTCGCGATTACTGATCTCCAGAATCTCGCGTTCCAAGCGTTTGCGTTCCGTGATATCGCGGGCAATGCCTTCGATCTCCAGTTCGTGTCCATCGCGTGCCATCAAGCGCGCGCTGATCTCCAGTTTGACTCGCTCGCCGGAAGCGGCGACGATGTCCCATTCCACGTTGGGCATGGGGGCGCCTTTGAGCAAACGCTCCAGCCACTGGCGGGCGGAAGCGCGTTGCTCGTCCGCGACGAAACCCAGGATGTTGCGACCGACTACTTCGCTGCGCGCCCGTTGCAAAAGCCGTTCGCCGGTTTGGTTGACCGAAGTAATCCGGCCCTCGCGATCGTGAGTGTAAAGCATGTCGGTGGCATTCTCGAAGAGTTCGCGATAACGCTCCTCCAACGCCGCTTCGTCTTCGAGTTTTTGACGGATAAGTTTGGTCTGATTTCGAACTTGGCGGCGCAGCAACGCCACCCAGCCGAGCGTGGCTGAAACCGCCAGCATCATGCCTCCGGCCAGCATGAAGGCGCGCCGGGCCGTCCAATAAGAAGGCGATTCCAATAACTGCGCATCGCGCGGATCCCTCAACAGCAGACGGAACGCTTGCGGTTCGTGGCCCTCGCCGCCTTGTATCGAGCAGATGCCCGTCAGACGCAGGCGGCAGCCCGAGACCAGCGCTGGAATTTCCTGGCGCCGCGCCTGCGGCTCCAATTGCGCCGTGAAGATGATGGGACCGTCCTGCAAAACTAATTGCGGATTGGCAGAGCGTTGCACGCTTTGCAACAATTGCGCGTCCAGCGTGACGATCTGCGCGTCGTTTGTTCCGTGCAGCAGAATTTGTTCGGCGGTGACCGCTTTGGGGGCGGGCATGGGCCCGGTGCCTAGGGTGCGGAAGGCGGCTTCCTCTAGGTACGGGAAAAAATCGCCAATGGCTGGAAATCCAATCGCCTCGACCAAATCGCCCAAATGCACCTCATTGGTCTGGAGCGTCAGCACGCGCGTGCCGCCGGAGGCGTCCTGAACAATGAACCCTTGTCCCGGCAAGCGCAGGGTCACGACACCTTGGATTTTAACGCGGCGTCCCGCGAACCGATCAGGATCAAAGGTGGCCACCGCGTCAATCGGCGTGGTGGCGATGGCGAAAGGATCGGCGGGAGCCGGCTCGAGTATTTTAATCTGCTCCAAGCTTGGGACGCGCAGGGTGATACCGCTGAGTTGCCCGCGCACGTTTAATTGCGACGTGCAAGCGCCTTGCACACTGACGAGCGCATCGATCAGGTTAGTCGGCGACGGCTTGTCCTCAAATCCTGGCAGGATCGCCTTGAAGCGTCCTTTGGGGGTCATGAGGCTCAGACTGACGTGACCTGACATTTCATCCACCCGCCGCACCAATCCTTCCATCTCGACCCAGTGCGAATCAAAATGGCCATTGGCCAAATCCTCCAAATCGACGTGCGCGGGCGTTGGCAGGTTGGTCACGCCCAGGACTTCAATTTTCGCGCTGAGAACTTCCGGCGCAAAACCGCCCGGGCTGGTGCGACCCGTCATTTCGACCCATTGCCCGGATTGGACATTTTTTTGGGCTGGGTCCAGGTCCACGTATATCGCATCGCCTTTGTTTTGTAGAAAACCGTTGCGCCAGGCGGGATCGGCGTAGGTGATAACGCCGCGCAAGCGAACGGCGAGTTGTTGGGCCGCCTCTTCGGGGCGCAATTTCAGGATGTCCGAAACCTGCGTCAGAACAGCGGGAAGCCGCGCCACTCTGGAAAGCGGCGCCGGAGTCGAGGCGGCGTCGAGGTTTTGCGATGGAGGACGCGCTACTTCGAAATAGGAATTGTTGAGGAAAGTCTCATCGGGTCCTGCTTCCAAAAAGCCCCACAGATCGACCCGCTCGTCGCCTCTAATCTCTGTCAATTGAATGACACGCGCGCGGATCACGCCGGTCGGATCTTTGACGGTAATGGACTCCCCCTCTCGATACGACACCACCAGGCCGTTGATATGGACCCACTGGTTGGTCCACGAACCTAGCTCGTGGTTGAACAAGCTGCCAATCGACACCACGGGAATTTGCGATGGCTTGGGGCCGGCCGGTCCCAGGATTTTGATTTCGTCCGGGCCAGGCGAGAACAGCAGGCCCGATTCCAGCCTTTCCCCCGACATGCGGCTGGCGTTGATGGCGCGCACTTTCACGCGGCAATTCAGCCACTG
>DASYNM010000476.1:0-6912 GCA_036008545.1 Verrucomicrobiia bacterium | reverse complement strand
TTGCCTTGCTTCACTCGAGCGGCCCTTTCACGAAGAACCTCACCGTGCCATTCGGGAGATTCAAACCGCTTCTCATCGCGAGTCAAGTCGCTCCAGAGCGCCTCCATCATCCGCAGTTTCTCGGCGATGGTCATTTTCTCCAGTGGCAATGTAATTTCCACTGTCTTTTCACTCTTTCTTTTGCGCGACGCCTCGCTGCTGTTTCATAACAGCCTCAATTTCTCGTTTGCTGAGCATGTTGTCAAGAGCGGCTAAGCGGTTTGCGGGAGTTCGCCAATTTTCACACGAGGTCGGTGGCTTAAGACGCGTTACGTAACAACCTTTTCGGGATGGCGCCGAAAGGCCGTAGGGGGTCAATCCTCGGAAATTGGTATTCGAAGCTCTGGGTACTGAGAGGCGCCCGCTCAACCCGCTTCGGAGTCCTGACCCGCAAATAGCCCGAACTGCACCAGTTTGGCTTTCATTGTCACGCGGGTGACTCCCAGCCAGCGCGCCGCCTTGGCCTGGTTGCCGCCGGCTTCGGCTATGGCGCGCCCGAATAATTCCCGCTCCGCCGCGCCTATCGCGCGCGCGTGCGCGTCGGCTAGTTCCCCGCGTCGCGCGGCGGCCAGGAGATCGTCCACGTACTCGCTAAAAGCGCGCTTGGCGGAAAAATCTGGCGCGGCGGATTTGTCCAAAGCCGCGCGTGCGTGATCGGGTGTCACAGTGAAATTTTGCGCGAGCAACAAGGCCTTGCGCACGATATTCTCCAATTGCCGCACGTTGCCGGGCCAGGGCTGCGCTTGCAGAAATTCAATGGCCTCCGGCTGAATGGAAGGCTCCGTGTGGCCCAAGGCCGGCCCATGCTTGCGTAGAAAATACCGGATCAAGGCAGGGATGTCATCGCGGCGCTGGCGCAAAGGCGGCAGGGCGATGACCACCACGTTGAGCCGGTAGTAAAGGTCTTCGCGAAATTCCTTGCGCCCGATGGCCTCCTCCAGGTCGCGGTGCGTGGCAGCGATAACACGAACGTCAAGAGGAATATTCTCCTTGCCACCCAGCCGCTGCAGGCAGTTTTCCTGCAACAACCGCACCAGCTTGACCTGCGTGCTGGGCGTCATGTCGCCGATTTCGTCCAGCAGAATTGTGCCGCGCTGAGCTTGCTCGAAGCGGCCGATGCGCCGGGTATGCGCTCCGGTGAAGGCGCCTTTTTCGTGCCCGAACAATTCGCTTTCCAGCAGCGTTTCTGGAATGGCGGCGCAGTTCACGGCGACGAATGGCGCGCCGGATCTTTCGCTGTGCTGGTAGATGGCACGCGCGATCAATTCCTTGCCGGTGCCGGTCTCCCCGCGGATCAACACCGTGACCGGCTTGGAAGCCACGCGGCCAATTTCCTTGTAAATCGCCTGCATGCCGGCGCTCTGACCGACCAAGGCGTCGTTGGCGCCCGCCTCGCCGAGGCTGACGGGCTCGCACATCAGGCGGTTGCTGTCGGCCGCCTGGCGCACCAACTCAATCAGCCGCGGCATATCAAAGGGCTTGAGCAAATAATCGTAAGCGCCGAACTTGATCGCCTCGATGGCCGTTTCCGTGGTGCCAAAGGCCGTGGTCAGAATGATCGGCAGGCGTGGTTGCGCGGCATGCAATTGCCGCACCAAATCCAGGCCGGAAAGGCCGGGTAGGCGCAAATCGGTAATCACCAGATTGAAGGAGTCGCGCCCCGCCCGCGCCAGACCCAGGTCGCCGCGGCGCTCGACGGCCACTTCATGGCCTTCCTCCAAGAGCACGCGGCGCAATGTATCCGCGATGCCCGAATCATCCTCGATCACGAGAATTTTGGCGGCGGCGCTCATGCGGCTCGGGGCAAAATAATGCCGAAGGTTGTGCCGTGGTTGACTTGCGTTTGATACTGCAAGGCGCCGCCGTGTTTCTGCACAATGCACGCGGCGATAGACAGACCCAAGCCAGTCCCCTCCGCCTTGGTGGTGAAGAACGGATCGAACAGCCGCTTCTCCACGTCGGGCGCGATGCCTACCCCGGTGTCAGCCACTTCCAGAATCACCACGTCGGTTTCGCCTTGCGCCAATGGCTTCCGATCCGGTCGCGAGCGCAAGGTGATGGAGCCGTTGTGTCCAATGCTCTCGGCTGCGTTTTGCACCAGATTGATGAGGACTTGTTTCATTTGTTCGCCATCGACTTTGACGGGCAGCGGCGTGGAAACCTCGAGCAAAAGTTGGATATTATCTTTGGCCAGGGCCGGGGCGAGCAGCGCCTGGACTTCTTTCAAGGGCTGATTGGAGGACATGGCCGTCAATTCCGGTTCAGATGGCCGGGCGAACTGGAGGAACTCGGTCACGATCCGCTCCAGGCGCAGGATTTCCCGTTGCACCAGCGCGGCATCGGACGCCTCAGGCGATCCCGGTGGAAATTTCTTTTGCTGAATGAACACGGCGGCCTTGATGGCGGTGAGAGGGTTGCGAATTTCGTGCGCCACGCCCGCGGCCAACATGCCCAGCGACGCGAGTTTTTCGTGGCGTTCGGCCAGCGACTGCGTTTCCACGAGTTTGACGTGCAGCGGAAGGATCCAGTCGCGATAGGCCAGCAGCGCCAGGGCGAGGCCAAATAAAAACAGCAACCCCACCAAGGCCAGCACCGATTGGCGCAACTGCTCCAGAATCGCGTCGGCTCGCACGAGCACGGCGTTGCGTGAATCGTAGTGCGCCTTGGCCAGCGCCTGGCCCAGGTCGTACAAACGCTGTGACTGCGGTCGGGAACCGGTGAACTCAGCCAGCACTTCCTCCGGCGTCCGGTTGGTCTGGACGCGCAAATACATTTGCCGCGAGGCGTCCAAATAATCGGTGTAGGCCGATTTGACCTGGCGCAGCAGGTCCTTTTCGCGGCTGGTCGTCAACTTGGGCGTTTGCTGGTCCAGCCAAGCATCCAAATCATGGCTGGCGGTCAGGAATTGCTGCCAGTCGGCGGGATTGCGGTCCGTGGTGTAGCGCAGCCGGATATTGTTGACCTCGCGCAACGAGTCCTTGAAATGCTCGGAGATGCCGGCGCTTTCGGAATCGACGATGTGAAGTTGGGAACGCAATTCCCCGCCCTGCCTTTGGGACATCACGGTGGCAAGCGCGATGAGCACGCCCATCAGGCCCGCCGCCAGACCCAATGCCGCCAGCCGGAACTTTGCCTTCAAATTCATGCTGACTGAGAATACACGAACCAACGCCGACTCACAAGGAGGGGCCGGAAGTGGCCGGGGTCAGCCCTTGAAATCGCGCACAGCTTGGCCGGCCGCGGCGAGATTGGCGAGTCGCATCTCGGAGTATTTGCGCGAGAATAAAAGGCCGTTGCCGCCGGCTTTGAGTCCGGCAGCGGTGGCGGCGTAAGTGTTTGCCGGCGAGGCCTTGCGGCTGTTCGCACCTGTGGGAATGTCAATGTCAATACCAGGAAAGATTTGGCATCGCCCTTGGACGCCGGCCAGGGCGCGCTGCGTTTCACGAAAGACGTAATCGGCGGAAAGACCCGCCTGGGGCAGGCCTTCCAACCCGGCTTCGCTTCCGTAATTCAAGAGATGATTGTTGAATCCGAGCAGCTCCTCTTTGGGCACATCGCGGAAGACGGTCGAGCTGACGTTGTGGATGAACCCGGCATAGCGCTCGCCCCCGCAGTTGTTGTAAACAACAATTTTTAAGAAATCGGCCTTGGTTGACAAGTCGGCGTAGCTGCGCGTGGCGCGAAAAATCGGATTGAACGAGTTGACGTGCTCAATATGAAACCCCGTGCGCAGCCCGGGCCGCGCCGATTTGACCGCAGCTTTGACCAAGGCCAACAACTGGTGCTTGCCTTCGTCAAACAACCGATCCCAGGCCATGATTTCCGGATACTCCGCCAGCACCCGCCAAAACTCGACGAAGTAGCCATCGCTCGGCCGTTGGCCGGCGAGGGAGTTTTGCACAAACTGATTCAGTTTGACGAAGCCGGCGTGCGCACGCTCAAAGCTGAGGCCGCGCTCGCGCGCCGCTTTTTTGTGAAACTCGCAAAAGCAGGTGGCCCGGGAAGAAGCGATTCTCTGGCTGTGACTGGCGCCGAGCGCCTCCAACAAAGGGCCGTTGTGTTCGTTGAAAAAGAGGATGCCGTCGATGTCGTAGGATTGACAGAGGTCGGTGGCCAATCCGGCCCAGAAGGCCTGCACCTCGGGGTGCAGCGGACACAGCGTGGAGCTCGTGCGGCGGCCTTGCAGGTCAACTTCGGTCAATCCCTGCAAGCCCGGCACGTCGGGACGCCAGGCGTCTTCGATGGAGCAGTATAGTTTCAGGCCGCGTTTGCGTGCGGCCGGGAGCACAGCGGCAACGATGTCCAGGTCGCGGTGATCCGGAGCACGGGTTTGCTGGAGAGCCGTGTGGCGATAAAATTCGGCGTGGGGGGTGGCGTAGTTGCCGCCGTGATAAAAAGCGGTGTCCGATTCCTGCTTGCCATGGTCTGGGTAAGGCTGACCTGCGATCTGGCGGCCGGACAAACCGCGGCCATAGGTGAACGTCGTCAGAAAAATCGTGTTAATCGCGCCCTTCTCCTGGAAAATATCGAGCACCTGTTCGACACCTTCATCCACGAATGAAACCGGGCCGGCCTGGATACCGATGACTTTTGGCGCAGTCGCTGGTTCGGTGCCGGCCGTGACGAGCATCGACTGTGTGGCCACTGCGGCCGCGGCGGTGGCGGTGGCTTTGATGAATTCCCGACGCGCCAGAAGAGGGGAGGAATTGTTGGCATTCATAATTTGGACTTGTTGATGCTCTTGTATAACAGGCGAAGCGAGGCAGGTGTCGAGCGTTTTCTGGCTATCCAATTTGACCCGTGCAGAATTCGTTTCTGCCACCATAATAATGCGCAACCGTTAAATTAGTCTGAGGAATAAAACTCGCGAAAATAGCCTTCGCAGCCACACACAACCCAGGCACAACCGCAAGCCTCTATCCTTTTCCTTCATTTCGCCGTCTGCCAGCAAACGATATCCTTGGCCGTGTCAACAAGGTAGAGGACGCCGTGTTTGTCCACGGCGACACTGTCCGCGGTGGCGATGGGGCCGTCGGGATTGGACGTCAATAACAAAGGCGGGAGCAACTCAATCTTGCCGTTCCAGATTTTATGAATGCCGATGGAGTCGGTGACATAGACCACGCCCGCGCCATCCACAGCGATGCTTTCGGGGTTGGACAAACTTTTGGCAATCGTGGTGACCTCTCCTGGCGGCGAAATTCTGCGGACGGCTTGGCTCGCGGTGTCGGTGACATATACGATTCCGAAGTCGTCAACGGCGATGCCATGAGGATCGTTGAAGCGGGCGGCTTCGCGTTTGCCATCCACAAAACCCGGCACACCGGGCTTGCCCGCTATGGTCGTGACGCGTCCGTCCGGCGCGATCTGGCGGATGACGAAGTTATCCTTGTCGGCGACGTAGACGTTGCCCGATTTGTCCACGGCCACGGACCATGGGTTGCGGAAATGGGCGTTGTCGCCCTTCGCGTCATTCCAACCCGGATTTCCCGGCGAGCCGGCCAGCAGATTGACCGAGCCTTCCGGATTGATCTTGCGAATAGTGTCGCTGGCGAATTCAGCCACATAGACATTGCCGTCGTTGTCCACCGCAATGCCCGATGGAGCCGTGAACCGCGCTGCGCCGCCGCGGCCATCGATCTCGCCCGCTTTGCCGGCCACGCCGGCCAATGTGCCGACATCGCCGGAGGGTGAGACTTTGCGGATGGTGTCATTGGCCATGTCCGCAACGTAAATGTAGCCAGTGCTATCGACAGCGATGGCACCTGGGGAGGAAAAGCGCGCCTCGTTGCCGAGGCCGTCGCTGGCTCCGGGCGCATTGATCGCTCCAACCACGATGGGGGGCGATGAACGCGGCGGTACCACGATGGGCTGCGGCCGCACGACTGGCGGCGCTGACGTGACCACCACCGGCGGAGCCGAATTAGTAACCGGATGGGTTACCGTCAATTGTTGTGTCGCCGCGGCTGGCTTCTTGGGCCAAAGCATCCACAGCAGAGCACCCAACACCGCCCCCGCCGCAATCCACACTGCCGCCGGACTTCGGCGCACACGCCGCGCCAGACCGTGCGGCCCAGTCGGCGGTCGGCCTTGCCTGATTCGCTCCAGGTCGGCGAGGACATCACCCATATCGGCGTAACGGTTGCGCAATTCGCGCGCCATGGCTCCTTCGGCAACGATGGCCAATCCGGCGTCCGCCTCCGGATTGCGCGCGCGGATGGGCTTGGGCGGTCCAGCCAGGATTTGCTGGCGAATATCCTGGGTGCTACGCCCAACGTAAGGCGGATCGCCGGTCAGCATCTCGTAGAGCAGCGCGCCAAAAGCGTAGATGTCGCACCGGGTGTCCTCGGCGTGACCGGCCGCGACGCCGGGGGACATGTAGGGAGCCGTGCCCTCCAATTGTTCTCGTTCAACGTCAACAATAGTGTCGTTGAACATGGTCCGCGCCAGGCCGAAATCGGCCAGGCACGTTTTGCCCTCCGCGCCCAGGAGAATATTGGCCGGCTTGAGATCACGATGAATGATGCCCCGCCGATGGGCGAATTGCAGCCCCTCCGCCACTTGCAGGGCAATATTCAAGACCTCCGGGCCGCCCAGGCCCTGTCCAGGTTTGATATGCTGGGCCAAACTGCCCTGCTCGAAGTAGGGCATGACAAAGTACGGACCTTGCGGCCGGTCGGAAACTTCCAGCACCGGAACGACGTTGGGATGCTTGAGCTTCTGCAAATGCCCGGCTTCCTTGACGAACCTATGCACTATCTGCTGGTTGGGCACCAATTCGGGCCGAACCATTTTGAGGGCCACCTCCCGGCCTGACTCGCTGTCGCGCGCCAGCAGAACCACTCCCATGCCGCCGCCGCCCAGCACGCGCAG
>DASYNM010000475.1:0-17399 GCA_036008545.1 Verrucomicrobiia bacterium | reverse complement strand
GCCCTCCGCCAACAGGTTCTGCAAAATGCGCTGCACCTGGCCGACGTTCAACTGGCCGGGAATCAATTCGGTCACGACCGTGGCGTTCGTCGTTTTGAGGTTGTCCAACAAGTTTTGCACATCCTGGCGGCTGAGGATTTCATGGCAGTGCCGTTTGACCGTTTCGGAAAGATGCGTGACCAGGACGGACGGGGCATCGACCACCGTGTAACCGCTGGCCTCGGCGTTTTTTCGTTCGTTGTCGGCAATCCATGTGGCCGGGAGCTTGAAGACCGGTTCGACGGTGGGCATGCCTTTGAGCACGACTTTACTGTTGGAGGCGTTCATGGCCAGCCAATGGCCGGGCATCAATTCGCCTTCCACAATCGGATTGCCTTTCAAAACGAAACGATACCGGTTGGCTTCCAATTGCAAATTGTCGCGCAACCGGATGGGCGGAACGATGACGCCCATTTCCTGGGCAAAAGTCTTGCGCACGCCCGTGACGCGCTCGAGCAAATCGCCGCCTTTGCGCGCATCGGCCAGATTGATCAGGCCGTAGCCGAGTTCGATTTGGAGGGAATCGAGATTTAAAAGCGTTTCCAATTTGTCCGGCGAGGCGGCGGCGCCCTTGGGCGTGGCGGGGCCGGGAGTTTCTCCGAGGGCGGCGGCGGTCTTGGCGCCTTGCTGCTCTCCCTTCAGGTTGTAGGCCAGGAAGCCTGTCATAGAGGCCAGGAGCAGGAAGGGAAACATGGGCAAGCCCGGTATAATTGCGAAAACCCCCAGCATAACCGTCAGAATGGTCATGACTTTGGGATAGGAGAGCAATTGCTTGGTCAACTCGCTGCCCAGTTCTTCCTTGGCCGCCGCGCGCGTGACCAGGATACCGGCAGCGGTGGATGTGATTAGCGCGGGAATTTGCGAAACCAATCCGTCACCGATGGACAGGAGCGTGAAGCGTTGCAGCGCCTCGCTCACGGTCATGCCCTTTTGCATGATGCCGATGGCAAAACCGCCGAGCACATTGATGAGCGTAATCAGGATGGCGGCAATGGCGTCGCCACGCACGAATTTGCTCGCTCCGTCCATCGCTCCGTAAAAATCCGCTTCCTGTTCGACAGTGCGGCGGCGGTTGCGGGCCTCGGCTTCGTTGATCATGCCGGCGTTCAGCTCGGCGTCGATGGCCATTTGTTTGCCGGGCATGGCGTCCAAGGTGAAACGGGCCGCCACTTCGGCGATACGCCCCGCGCCCTTGGTGATGACGATGAAATTGATCAGGACGAGAATGAGGAAGATGACCAAGCCCACGACGTAATTGCCATGCACGACGTAGTTACCGAACGTTTCGATAATGTGTCCGGCATAACCATCCAAGAGGATCAGGCGCGTCGAGGCAATGTTGAGCGAAAGACGGTAGAGCGTGACAAAAAGCAGCAAGGTCGGAAAGCCGGTGAACTCGGCCGGCTCCTTGACGTAAAGGATGGACAGCAAAATGAGCAGCGACAGCGCAATGCTGATGGCCAGAAAGCCGTCCAGCAGCATCGGATGCACTGGCAGGATCATCAGCATGACCGTTCCAAACAGTCCGCCAATGAGCAGGACGTCGCCGTTCTTGAACAGGCGCGCCAAATTTGCTTTTCCTGATTTAGTTTGTGCCATTGCTTTTTAAGAATCGGTCATGCTTCGCTCACGGTAGTACCGATAGGCATTGACGCGATACACCCAGGCCAAAATCTCGGCCACGGCGGCATATAACTGAGCAGGAATCTCGCCACCCACCCGGCCATATTTGAACATAAGCTGGGCCAGGGGCTTGTTCTCGACGATGGGCACTTGGTGCTCCTGGGCGATCTGACGGATTTGCGCCGCGTTGAGGCGGATGCCCTTGGCCACAATCTTGGGTGCTTTCATCGTCTTGCGATCGTAACGAAGCGCGATGGCGATATGGGTTGGATTCGTCACAACCACATCAGCCTTAGGCACTTCTGCAAGCATTTTACGCTTGCTCATGGTCATGCGGCGGCGGCGCATCCGCGCCTTCATGGCGGGGTCGCCTTCTGTGTTTTTGGTCTCCTCTTTGACCTCTTCCTTGGTCATTTTGAGGTCCTGGTTGGTCTGCCAGAATTTGTAGCTGTAATCAGCCGCCGCCAGAACCACCAGCGCCACACCTACTTGCAAAACAAGCCGGAAGGAAGATTCTGCCATGAAGGTGGCAATCCTTGCCACATCGACCGAGGAGTAGAAAATGGGGTCGCTCAGGATCTGCTTAATGACGTGGTAGCAAAGCGCAATGACGACGGTCAGTTTGACGATTCCCAGCCCGGTCGCCACGGTGGAACGCATGGAGAAAAGCCGTTTTAAACCTTCCACAGGGTTCAAGCGCTCCCAATTGACGTCCAGCGCCTCCGAGGAAGTGCGAAAGCGCGTCTGAATGCCGCCCGCCAGCAATCCGCCCGTGACCGTGGCCACCATGATCGGCAAAACGCAATGGCCCAACGCCAGCGCGCCGGTGATGGCATAACCTTGCATGGCGTCCAGCGTGACCGGGGTGTCGTGCAAATGGCCTAGTGTTGACATGCACGATTGGGCCATGGTGCGCCACATCTCCCCACCGGTCATGCCCATCGCCAAGAGCGCGCCGCCTAAAACGAAAACCGTCTGCACCTCCGGGCTGCGGGCAATCTGGCCTTTCTTAAGCGCCTCTTCCAGGCGCTTGCTTGTGGCATTCTCTGTCTTTTCGCCGGCTTGGTCGGGCATGGGAAATTATCTCCGGTGTTAATGCAATGCCTGGGCCACGCGCAGCATGTCTTCGGGCAATTGGCGCATGTAATTCATGATGTGCTGCGACATCAAATCCAGCGTCAGCCCAAACACGCTCAAGCCAACCAGCGGCCGCACGGCAAAGCTTTCGGAAAACACGTTCATTTGCGGCACCGCCCGGCCCAGCACGGCGAAGATGAGTGAAATAATAAACGAGACCGCCAAGAGCGGCGCGGCCATCTGCAAGGCGACCACGAAAATGCCTCCCGTGCGCGCAACCATGTCCGTCACCAGCGCCTGCGAGAGATGCCCGGAGCCGATGGGCAGATATTTGTAGGTCTTTTGAAAAGCGATCAGCATCCAATGATGCATGTCCAGGCTCAACCACAGCATGGCTGCTAGGTAGTAGAGCATCGAAGCCGCCGCCGTCATTTGCATGTCGTCCAGTGGATTAAGACCCGGGGGGATGGAAAGGCCGATCTCGGTGCTGATGACGTTGCCCGCGATTTCGAGCATGAAAAAAACCATGCGGCAGGCAAAACCGATGATTAACCCCAGTCCCACCTCCACCGCCATTTGACCCGCCAATCCCCAAAAATCGGTCGCTTGGACTGCGTCCGCCGGCAGAGTGGCAGCCACCATGCCCGCCAGCAACGCGCCCAAGGCCAGGCGGAGTTGGACCGGAAAATTACGCGCTGAAAATATGGGGAACACCGCCAGCATCGAGCTGGCTCGCAAAAAAACCATCAGCCAGTTGGTAAGCTCGATCATGGGAGTCGCTCATTGCACCATCTGGGGCATCTTGCTGATCATGACGGTGGCGAATTCCACCAGCGTGCGGAGCATCCAAGGCATCAACAGGATCAGCAGAAGGACGATAGCCAGGACTTTGGGGACAAATGTCAGCGTTTGTTCCTGGATGGAAGTGACAGACTGGAAAAGGCTGACGGCCAATCCGATAACCATCGCCGTGAGCAGAATCGGCGCTGCCAGCGTCACGGCGCTGGTCATTAACATCTTCAACAAGTCGGTGGCGTAAGCTGGATTCATGTCAGGTGGCGAAACTTTGAATGATGGAACTGACAACCAGGTGCCAGCCATCGACCAGGACGAACAACAGGATTTTCAACGGCAGCGAAATCGTCATGGGCGGCATCATCATCATGCCCATGCTCATCAGCACAGTGGCGACAATGAGGTCGATCAAAATAAACGGCAAAAACAGGAGGAAACCCATTTGGAAAGCCGTGCGCAATTCACTGATGATGAAGCCGGGCACCACCACTTTCAAAGGCAACTGGGTCGGCGGCGTCGGCCCCAATTGCGCCAGCGCGGCGAACAATTCCACGTCCTTGGGCCGCGCCTGTTTGAGCATGAAATTGCGAATCGGCCCGGCGGCGCGGTCCATCGCTTCCTGGCTGCTCAGAGTGTGCGCGCGATACGGCTCCAGCGCCTCCTGGTCGATCTTCTCCCACACCGGCGCCATGATAAAAAATGTCAAGAATAACGAAAGCCCGATCAGGATTTGGTTCGAGGGCGCGCCTTGCAGTGAAAGCGCCGAGCGCACGAACGAAAGCACAATCACAATGCGCGTGAAGCACGTCATCAACAGGATGATGGAAGGCGCCAGCGTCAGCAGCGTCATCACCGCCAGCACTTTCATCGCGCCATCGACATCGACCGGCTGATTCAAGCCGTTGAGGCCGATGTTCAGGCTCAAGTTGCTGTTGTTGGTTTGCGCGCGTAGCGGCGTCGCGCAGGCCACCAGCAATAGCAATGCGAGCAGCGCCGGACGGAGCCAGGCGCGTTTGGAGCGAAGCGCGTTCATGACTTCCGGGCCAGGACTTGTTGGAAAGCCTGGGCAAAATTCATCTTGGGCGTCTCCGGGGCCGCTTGTTCGTCCGCGGCGGGGAGATGACTGAGCAGCGTCACGCCCGTGCTGCAAGAAGCGATGAGCAGGCGCTGTTGTTCGTAGCCGACGACATAAATGGCCTGGCGTTGTCCCAGCGGCCGGACTTCCAGCACGTTGAGTTTGGGGGCGGCGCCCTTGCGCATCGTCACGCGCTGCCAATTCTTGAACAGCCAGACGCCCGCCAGAAAAACCGCAATCACCACCACCAACGCGCCTACGACGCGCAGCAGCGATGCGCCCATGTCAGGCAGGGCGCTGGTCATGGAAGGGAGATTGGTCACTGGGCGGCTCCGAATAATTCGGTGATTTTGACACCGTAGCAATCGTTGACCACCACGACTTCGCCGCGGGCAATCTGTTTCTGATTGGCGTAAAGAATGACGGGGCACTGCGCGGCTTGGTCCAGCTTGACCACCGACCCGGGCGCCAGTTGCAGAACTTCGCGCATGGGCATCTGGCAGGAGCCTAGCTCGATGGTCAATTTGACCCGCACATCCAGCAGCAGTTCAAGATTGAGCGGAGTTGTTGGTTTTGCGTCCATAAAATCAAGGTTTGACGGCCTGGGTCAGCTCAACGGCCCAGTTGCCATTCACGGTGCCAAGGCGACCGTTAAATTTCGAAATATCGCCCAGGCGCAGATAAACTTCGCGGGCTACTTGCGGGCTGATTTGCAAGACGTCTCCCACTTTCAAGTGCAGCACCTCGCGGGCGGACACTTCCAGCCCTTGCCATTCGGCGGTCACTGGCAAAGTGACATCGTCCATGACCCGGTTCCATTTCGCGGGAGCCGGCGGCGCGGGCGCGGGTGTTTCCGCGGGCACTTCCGATGCACCGCAAAGCTGGCGCAAGCACGGTTCCAACGAGGCATAAGGAAAAGCTAATTTAATCTGCCCGGCGCAATCGCCCAAGCGCGCGTCGATGGCCAGAGTCAGCATGTTGGTCTGGGGCGGCGCGGTCTGCAAAAAACGTCCGTTGGATTCGCAGCCCAGCAAGGCGGGCTTCAACGGTTTGATGGCGGCCCAATTGTTGCACCATTCTTCCAGGATGACCTGCACGATTTGGTCAAGCACCGCCTTCTCGATCTCGCTGATCTCGCGCGTCGTGGGCTCGACGCGGCCCGCTCCGCCCAGCAGGCGATCCACGATGGTCAGACTTAGTTGCAGTGGAATCTCCAGCACGGAGACGCCGCGCAACGGCTCGGCTTTAAAAAGTATCAGATGCGTCGGCGCCGCCCAGCCTTCGGTTAATTTCTGGTATGGATCAATCTGAATGCCGGCCAGCTTGAGCGGGAATTGCACGCGCAGAAACTGCGCCACGCGCGCTTCCATCGCGTTGAGGAATTGCATCTCGTGCGCCCGCAATTTGCGCATCTGGCGCGGCGAGAGCAGGGTCGAATTGCGAAAATCGATCGGCTGCGGGCCCGACTCCGCAGGGGCGCTCGCCGGCGGGGACAGAGGGGCGTCAGCAGGTGCGCTTGGGGCCGGGGGAGCGGCGGGTTCGGCGGCGGCGGATTCCGGTTGAGGGGCGTCGCTCATTGAATGGCAAGTTCGGTGAGGTAAATCTCTTTGACCAAAGGAGACCCCAGAGCATTGTTGAATACCTCCAGCAATTCGGCGCGGATCACGTTGCGCGAGTCAGGTTTCTCAATGTCGGCAATTGTCTTGGTGGACAGAGCCCCGGTGGCGAGGTCCAGCAACTGATCTCTGTTCAGTTCGATTTTGTCCTTAAAACTCGGGTCCGTGCCAACCAGCGTGACGCTGGTCATCAGGTAACGCGTGCCCATGGTGCCGGCGACGTTGACCAAAATTTTGTTCATCTGCACGGTTATCTTGACCTTGCCCTCCGGCGCACTTGGAGTGGCCGCAGTCGCCGCGCCCGTGGTATCCGCGGGCGCCGCTGCCATCGATTTCGTCAATGCCTGCTTCATCTGCGGGACCAAGACATAGCGGGTCGTGGCGAAGGCCAGGGCCGGCATGACGACGGCGGTGATGATTAAGGGAATCCAAGGATTGGATGCGGGCGCGGCGGCAGCCGGCGCGGAGGGGGTTTCTTCCGCCGCCGCTTCTTCCTGGCGCCCGTTGCGCGCTTCCGCAGTTCTGTCAGCCATAAGCAGGATGGTTTATCGTTTCATGTTCACCACGGTCTGCAGCAATTCGTCGCTGGTGGTGACGATCTTGGAATTGGCCTCGAAGGCGCGTTGGGCCACGATCAAATCTGCCATCTGGGCGGAGAGATCGACGTTCGACAACTCCAGTGCGCCGGAGACGATGGAAGTGTTCGACAAGCTGCTGGAACCTGCCGCGCTCAAGGCGGGCAGCCCGCCGGCGTTGGTCAAGTTGGAATAATTATTATTGCCCACGCTCGTCAAGGCCTGCGGATCCGTGAAGTTCTGCAGCAGCACCTGGCCGCGCGTGAAAGAAGAACCGTCGGACATATTGACCGTGATGACACCCTGGGGATTGATGGTCCAGGAGGTCATGGTAGCGCCGGGGGTGTTGCCGGTGTAGCCGGTGGCGTCAATCTTGATGCCACCAATCGTGCTTAGCGCCGCATTGTTATAGCCTTGCACCAGGTAACCGGTGGTGGCTTGAACTAATTGCCCTTGGTTGTTCAGGGTGAAGGTGCCGTCCTGGGTCGCGTAAGTAGCGCCGGTGTTCTGATCTTGCACCTCGAAAAATCCGTTGCCGTTGATGTATAAATCGCTGGCGATATTGGTCGTGTTAATTCCGCCTTGGGACCAATCGTTGGTGATGGAGCCGGTGATGACGCCGGTGCCAATCTGCATCGAATTGGTGCCGTTGAGATTGCCGGAGCTGGGGTTGGTGGCGGCTTGCAGCGTCTCGCTGAAACCGTCGGCCAGGTTGCCGGTGGCCGACTTGAAGCCGGTGGTGTTGAGGTTGGCAATGTTGTTGCCAATAATGTCCATTTGTTCCTGGTAAGCGTCCAGGCCGCTGACTGCTGCGCTGAGTGCGGTTAACATATATTTTTTTAGTTCTGGGTGGTTTTGAGTTTAGGATGAAGTCGTGCTGTTCGGGTTCGTCGGGCGTGAAGTTGTGCCGCCAGTGGTCGTGCCGCCGGTGGAAGCCGCTGCGGGCGCCAGGGACATCACTCCTGAAATCTGGTTGAGGCCGTAGGGCTGGTTGTTGACGATGATGGAGGGCACGCCGGCAGCAACCTGCACCGAACTGACCACGCCGGTGACAGAAGCGCCGCCTGTTTTTGGCAACACGGTCACAACTTGGCCGATCAGCCCTGTGGCCTGGATGTTTTGCAGGTCTGATTGCATGTCCTGCGATTCCTGCAAGGAACTGAACTGCGCCAGTTGCGCGGCGAAATCGGTGTCGCTCTCGGGATTCAACGGGTCCTGCGAACTCATCTGCGTGACCAGCAATTGAAGAAAGTTGGCCTGGGTCAATGATTGCGAGCCAGTGCCGCTTCCGGATGAAGTGGCCGGGCCGGAGGTGTTAATGTAATTGATGGGTGAGGACATAATTTTGGAAGTCAGGTTAAGCCCACGATTCCCAGTTTTTGCGCGAGCGGTTCTGCTCTTGCTGCCGTTTGCGCGGCTGCGCCGGTTGCACGGCAGCGCCCGCGACCGGCCAATCCTCGCGCGTGACAGGCTGGCGTGGACGTTCGTCGGAGGGCTGTTTGAAATTCAAATTCGAGCTGCCAGTCATCGGCAGCAACTCCACATTTTGCCGCGCCAGTGATTGTTGCAATTGGGCCCACTGCGCGTCTTCCGGCGCAAAATTGCCGCGCTCAGCGCGCACCGAGGCCTGCACCGAGCCATTGTGCGTCGTTAACTCCAGGTAAAGCTGTGTGTTCACGTCCAGCTTCAGCGTCACGCCCAGCGTTTGCGCGCCGAACTGACGGACACTTACGACTTCGCGCGAAATCATTTGCTCCAAACGCTCCAGCGGCGTTGTGCTCGAGGTCTGCACCGGAGCGTCCACGGCGACTTCCGCCAGCGGAAAGACCGGCGCGGCGGCTTTGGCAGAAAGATCGACAATGGTCAAAGGTTCGGTAGGCGCGTCGTGCCAGGAGAAAGTCAGGGAGGATTTTGCCCCGCCGTCCGGCGAGGAACCGCCTGCATCGGCGCTGCTAACGGCGGAAATGCCCGGCGGCGGCAATTTTTGCTCCGTGCGCCCGGCAATTTCGTTTCTTTCCGAAGGAAAGCTCATTCTTGGTGTAGTATTAGCAGCGGACGTGCCACTTATTGCCGCAGGGCTGACCTCCGGCTCCTTGGTTGGCGAGACCTGGGCCAGCAAAGACGGCGTCTTTTCCGAGGCGTCAGTTTTGGCGGGATTGGATTCGCCCGCGGTTACGGTAGAGACGCTCGGAGTCGGTGGGACGGTAGGGGCGACAGGGGCGGCCGGCGCCGAAGCTTTGTGCGAGAGTGGTTTGGCCAGGTTGAGCAAAGGCGGAGCCAGCAAGCCCAACAGCAAGCTGGCTGCTGTCAAGTCAAGCGCTGCTGGCGTGGGAGCGGGCTTTTCCTTCTCCGTTTGGGCCGGAGCGGACGATGAGGTCGAGTCCGAACCAACGACAGGCATCGAGGTGGCGGAAGCTTTGTAGGACGGCGGCTTGGGCAAATCAGGCAAAGGCGGCGCCAGCGAAGCCAGCAGCAGGCGGGCGGCCTTCTGGTCGGGGACGTCTGCTTCCTTGGCAGAAGTTTTCTCCTGGGCGGGTTGCGCCGACGTCGGATGGTCGGTTCCGTCAGCTTCGGTCACCAAGGCTTGCAACATCACCGCCAGGAAATTGTCGTTGGCGGAGGGCGGTGGTGGCGGAGTTGGAGCGGCGGAAAGGGAAGCCAGCAGCGCAGAGACGCCACTGGCTTTAGGGGCGGGTGTATAGGCGGTCATTTTTTGGTCGTTGTTGTGTGCGCGGAAAGCCGAATCTGCTCGGAAATCTGGGCCGTGCGGCGGGCCGCGGCGTCGCCCTTCTTGGCCATCGCCTCCAGAATAGCCGCCGCCTCACCGTCTTTGAGAAAAATCATGATCTTGACAATCGCCTCGTTGTCCAACTGCTCCAACACGTTGGCGGCCGTGTCCGGGGACATCGCGGCATAGACCTTGGCCAGTTTTTTCAAATTGCCGGTCTCGTCGTCTTGGACGCGCATCACCGCTTTGTCGAAATCGCTTTGGAGCTGGCGCACGGATTGGATGACTTGACCCAACTCGGCGCGTTCGGTGTTTAGGCGTTTCTCCAGATCGTTCAATTGTTCATCGCGAACTTGGACCGTTTTTTTCTCGACCTTGAGTTCGGCGATCAATTGGTCGGCCTCGGGATTGACAAAATCCCAGGACGGCCCGACGGGACGCGCCATCGCCATGAGTTTCTGCCGCGGCGGCAGCGTGGGCGTCTGCCAAAATAAAACGGTGGCGACGAGATAAAGCGCAGCCCCGATGGGCGCGGAAATCCAACTGTATGCAAGCAATCTATTCATGGTAGGTATCGGTTTGGGCCGAAATGGGCGCGGTCACACGACGGAGGGCGAATTCATCCATGATCTTCTGTTCCTCGCGCAATTCCAGCCGTTGATGCAACGCATGTTGTTTTTCTCGATAGACATCGACCATCTCCCGCTGCTGGCGTGCGGCGAGCATGGCATGAGAGGCTTCGTTGACGCGGAGCTCGGCCTGCGCCAGCGCAGCCGCGGCCTCGTTGCGCTTGATTTCAAGCGAGCGATGATAGTTTTGGGCCTGGGCTGCTCGCGCAGCGGTGCAGCTCCCGGCCAGCAATTGGCGCATCTGGGCAAAATCGCGAGCGATGCTTTGATCGACGGCCTCCAGCGCGTTGAGCGCCTTCTGGCGGATGAGCAAGGCGTGTATGTAAGCCTCCAACGCTTCGCGCTCCTGGCGCTGCCGGAGGGTGCGCACGGCTTCCAAGGTGAATCGAAAAGCTTTCATGCGCGTTTAGCCGGCGCCACTTTGGCCGGTGTGGCCGGAGACATTGTTTGCGCCAGCGCCGCCCAACTTTGCGCCGTGGCATAGCCCTGGTTGATACCCTGGCAAAGAAAAGCCTTCATTGGCTCGTGTAGTTGAATGCTCAAGTCGATGGCTGGATTGGTTCCGGCCGGATACGCGCCGATGTTGATCAAATCCTGGTTCTTGCGAAACGTGGCCAAAGCCTCCCGCCCGCGCGCGGTCAACTGTTGCTGGTCCGGCGTGGTCAAATCTCTCGTCAGCCGGCTCACGCTCTCCAAAACGTCGATGGCCGGGTAATGATTCTGTGTCGCCAACTCGCGCGTGAGCACGACGTGACCGTCAAGAATAGAGCGCACTGCGTCGGCAATGGGGTCATTCATGTCGTCGGCTTCAACCAGCACGGCGAAAAGCCCGGTGATGGAACCAATTTCCCCGGCGCCGGCGCGCTCGAGCAATTGCGGCAGCAAGGAAAAAACCGAAGGCGTGTAGCCGCGCGTGGCGGGCGGTTCGCCAACTGCCAGGCCAATCTCGCGTTGGGCCATCGCGAAGCGAGTGACAGAATCCATCATCAAAAGCACATTCTTGCCCTGGTCGCGGAAATACTCGGCGATCGCCATGGCCACGAATGCGCCCTTCAAACGGGCGATGGCCGGCTGGTTGGACGTCGCCACCACCACGACCGATTTTTTCCGGCCTGTCTCATCGAGATCTTTTTCCAGAAATTCGCGCACTTCGCGGCCTCGTTCGCCGATGAGCGCGATGACGTTGACATCGGCTTCCGCCTGGCTGGCGATCATGCCCAGCAGAGTCGATTTGCCCACGCCGCTGCCTGCGAATATTCCGAGGCGCTGCCCGCGCCCGCAAGGGATGAAGGTGTCGATGGCTTTGACGCCGGTGCGAAAGCAATGCGAGATACGTTGGCGCTTGAGCGGATGGGGCGGCGCAAAATTCAGGCTGACGTGGTCGTCGGCTTCGATTGGCCCCAAATCGTCCAGCGGATTTCCCAGGCCGTCGATGACCCGGCCCATGAGCGCATCGCCCACTGGCACACGCAGAGCGGAGCCGAGCGCGATCACCTCGCTGCCGGGATGGATGCCGTGCAATTCTCCCAGCGGCATGAGCAGGACATGATGATTGCGAAAACCGACTACTTCGGCCAGGGTCGAGGCGTTATGTCCGGCCGATTCAATGCGGCAAAGTTCACCCACCGCAGCCAGCGGGCCTTCGGATTCGATCACCAGACCGATCAATTGCACCACGCGACCGTGATTGCGAATGACTTCTGTCTCCTGCACGCGGCGCAGAAGGCCATCCAACCGATTGGTTGCGCAGGAATGGGGGGGATTCATCATGCCGTCAGCGTCCTTTGCAGAAGGTCAAATTTTGTTTCCCGGCGCGCATCGACCGTGCCGAATTGAGTTTGCACCAGGCAGCCTCCGCGTGTGACTTCGGGTGAGGAAAGAAAACGAAATTCCTTGGTGCCGTCGCCTTCGCCGAGGAGCGGCGAATCGGATTTTTGCAGCAATTCCAAATCGGCCGGATGCAGACGGACGGTGAATTGAGCCGTGCCTTCGATCTGGGTGAGCGCGTCGCGCACAACCTGTTCGACCAGCGCGGCGGAAATGGGCATGCCAGCGACAAGTTTTTGAGCCACGGATAGCGACAGCGCGATCATCGTGTTCTCCGTCTCGCGCACAACTTGCGGCACGGCGTTGCGCAAGGATGCCAGCACTCCGCGCATCAACTCATGCACCTCGGCACGCTGCTGGAACAGTTGCTCGCTCAGGGCTTGCTCCGCATCGCGGCGGCCGCGCTCGTAGTTGGCGCGCAATTCGTCCTCCGCCGCTTGGCGCGCGTCGGCGCCGGCGTCGCCCTTGAGGCGGGCCTGGCGCAACGGCTTGGGCAACGTGAGTGTTTCAGACCAGGGCTTCATCGCGTGAGGCGCCAGGGGCTTTGTGAGTTTCGATTTCTCCTTCGCTTTCCAGCCGGCGCACGCTGTCCACGACCCGCATTTGCGCTGCTTCCATGTCCTTTTTCTTGACGGAGCCGAGGAAGGAAATTTCCTCCTTGACGGTCTCGGCGGCGCGCTTGGAAATGCAGCCCAGCAGCGCGTCCTTCAATTTGGCGCTGGCGCCCTTGAGGGCCACGGCCAGGTCGCGCATATCGACTTCGCGCATGACCTTTTGCAGCGAGGCCACATCCAGGCTGAGGAGATCCTCAAAGGTGAACATTTTGTGGCGGATGGCCTGGCCCAATTCGGGGTTGCGCCGGTCCAATTCCGTCAGCAGCGGATCGCTGAAATTGCGCTCCATGGCGTTGAGCACGTCGGCGGCCGTCTTGAGGCCTCCGGTCTGGCTCAAGGCGCGGGTGGATTTGACATTGGTCTTGACGCTGAGCACTTGCACGATTGTTTCCACCACCTCGACCGGCGTCGGCCCCAGCGTAGCCAGGCGCTCGATGATCTGGTCGCGCGCCGCGTCGGAAAAGAGTGTCAACAAGAGCGAGGTTTTTTCCGCCGTCAGATAGCTGGCCACCAGCGCGACGGTCTGGGGCTGTTCTTCCTTGAGCAAATTGAAAAGCTGGCGCGGGTCCATCTCGACGATCTGCCGCATGGAACCGATCGGCACCGGCGCGGGCGCAACGCGGCCGATGATGTCGGAGGCGCGGAAGAGGCCGACGGATTTTTCCAGGACGGCCTTGGTGTAGGCGGCTCCGCCCAGCGCCGCCGTCCCGGCTTGCACAGCCATCTCGCTAAACTCGCGCAGTATTTCCTGGCGCATTTCCTGGGTGATGAGCGTCAACTTGGACATCTCACCGGAAACCAGCTCCACCTCGTGCTCCTCCAGGTTTTTGAGAATTTGCGCGGCACTCTCCGGGCCCAGAACAACGAGCAGCGACGCCAGTTTTTGGTGGCGCGTCATCTTGGAGATTTGTTGGGCGGCAATTTCAGCTTCCATGGGGAAGGTCACTCCTGGGGTTTGCCGCGCGCCAGCCAACTACGCACGGCCTGGGTCATGTTGGCGGGGTTCTCACGGATCAACTGATTCAGCACTTCAACCGTGACCACGCCCTGGGCGGACTTGCGATGGCCATTGCCGTTGCCGTTGGTCGCGGGAATGGCAATCGGAATTTCGTCCTTGGAGGTCTTCTGCCACAGCCGCCAAAAGAGGAACAGCACGCCGGCAGCCAGCGCCGGGTAAACGAACTTGAGGGCCGAATCAAACCAGAATTGGCGTTTTTGCTGTTGGTCCAGCTCCTGCGTCAATTCCATTGCCGGTTGCTCGTTGAAAGGCATTTCTTCCAGCGCGATGTCATCCTTGCGGGTCGCATCCGTGGCGACCTCCATGCCGAGCGCGGTGCGGACGATGTCGCGCAGTTTTGTCTTTTCTTCGTCCGTGCGCGGTACGGCTTTTCGATCCGTGCCCTTGCCCTCGAATCGTTGGGCGACGAACACGGCGGCAGTGATGCGTTTGACACCGCCGGGGGCCTCGGTCACGTCGCTGGTCGTGGTGTTGATCTGATATTGGCTGGTGGTCACCTTCTTGGTCGTTTTACTCTTATTGACAGGCATGGCAACGGCTACGTTGGTTTCAGACGAGTTGGCCGTCACCCCGGGTGCGCCGCCCTGGCTGGTGGTGGCCGTCTCGGTGGTTTCGTCGTTGATGCTGCTGTTCTTGGCGACTTGGCCGTCGGGATCGTATTTGATCTCGCTGCGCTTGGTGGTGTCCCAATTCAATTCGGTCGAGACGCGCACGACGGCCTGCCCGGGGCCTAGAACTTGTTCGAGCATCCCCTGAGCTTTCTTGCTGAGGTACTGTTCAAAGTTGCGCCGCGCTGTAAGCTGGTTGTTGGACAAACCGGCCAAAGAGTCGGTCTCCTCGTTTTCGGAAAGGACATTGCCCAGGTTATCCACCACGGAAACATTGTTGACTTGCAGACCTTCCACGCTGTTGGCGACCAGGAAGCGGATGGAGTTGACGGCGGCGGCGGGCAACTGCGCGTTCCCCCGCACGCGCACGAAAACCGACGCGGTGGGTTTACGGCCGTTGTCAATCACCAGCCGATTTTCCGGCATGACGATCATGACCCGCGCGGATTCAATCTGATCGAGCTGGCTGATGGTGCGGGCCAATTCGCCCTGCACGGCGCGGGTGTAATTGGCGCGCTGCACGAAATCGGAAATGCCGAAATTGGCCTTGTCAAAAATCTCGAAGCCAACTCCCTCGCCGCGCGGGATGCCCTTGCCGGCCATCTGCATGCGGACTTGATAAACTTTGTCGGATGGAACGTAGATGGAACCGCCGTGGACTTGATACGGGATTTTGGATTCGTCCAGCGAGGCCACGATTTTGGAGGCTTCGCCGTCGTCGAGTTTGCCGTAGAGCAAGGCGAAATCGGGGCGGCTGGACCAGAAGACCATCGCGCCGAGGCCCAGGAACACCAAGCCCGTGGCCAAGACAATGCTGATGCGCTGATTAAGTCCGAGTTGTTTCCAGATCGCCAGCAAATGCTGGCCTAATTGAGTAAGGTTTTTATTCATGTCGGTTTATCAAATTTGCATGCGCATCAATTCCTGGTAGGAGTCCAGGAGCCGATTGCGCACTTCCACCATCATTTGGAAAGATACGTTGGCTTCTTCCATTGAAATCATCGCCTGGTGCAACGAAACATTCTGCCCGCTCAACAGGCCGGTGACGGCGCTGCCAGCTTCGGCTTGCTTTTGGGCGACGTCGTTGACCAAACCGCCCAGCATGTTCGCGAAATTAGCGCCACCGGTGGACGAACTGCCCGAAGTTGCTTGCAGCGGATTGTCCGAGTTGACCGAACCAAGTTGCTGCAACTCCGCGGCCGGAATGGACTTGCCCACCGACGCCACGTCCTGGGCCGGCTGGGCCGAGAGGCCTCCCGCCGGCGCGGTCGTTACAAGCTTGGTTGCAGAAAGAGCGTCCATTTAAAATTCGCGGCCTTAGTGCTTGCCGATAGAGAGTGCTTGCATGGCCATGGTGCGTGCATTCTTGACTACGGCCAGGTTTGCTTCATACGAGCGCGAGGAGGCGATCATATCGACCATTTCCTCGTGGATATTGATATTAGGCATCGCCACCATTCCGTGCGCATCGGCGTCGGGGTGGCCGGGGTTATAGATCATCCGCGGCGGGCGATTATCTTTTTGCACGCGGGCGATTTGCACGGATTTTGATTCGGCGTCGGGCGAATCGGAGTTTTGCAGGGCGTTCAGCACCGACTCGAAGACCACCTCCTGGCGTTGATAGGGCTTGCCATCCACGTCCTTGGTGACGTTGGCGTTGGCGATATTTTGCGCGATGACATCCATGCGAATGCGTTCGGCGTCCAAAGCCGAAGAGCTGCTGGCGATGCCGGGGAGAAGATTGATCATAAATTAATTTACCCTTTGCCTGTAATGGCCAGCCGCAGCCGCGCCAGGGAGCCGCTGACCAATTGTGTTTCCAGCGCGTTCTCCACCGTGTTTTGGTTGAGCTTGAGCATCTCCGTCTCCAATTGCACCGTGTTGCCGTCGGATCGGCCGGAGATGGCGCCGGTATCCACCGCCAACTCCGGTTGCATGCTGGCGATTTCGCCGGAACTTTGACCTGCGACAGCTTGGCGCAGTTGAGCTTCGAACGATGGGGAAACGTCCAGGCGCTTGTAATTGGGCGTTTCGATATTGGCCAGGTTGCTGGCAATAGCTTGCTGGCGCAGAAGCGTCACATCCAACATCTTCTTCGCCGCCACGTAATCAGAATCAGTAAATAGAGCGTCAATCATCGTTACATGCTCTCCTCCTGATTAGCAGCAGACGTGCCACCCGGCAAAAACGCCCCCGGCAAGGCGGTGGCCGCCCGGGGCGGCCCTGATACCGGAAATAATTGCCAAGAAGACCAACCGCGGGGGGCAAGAATGTCCCTACGCCAAAGACGGGTGCCAGTTTGTGATCGGCAGTTCCTGGGGTCCGCCTTTAATGTTATTTTGAAGTATGAACAAAACTCGGCTGCTCCTTCCAGTCTTGATTAGCCTGGCCGCGACGACAGCGGTGCAGGCCCAATTCGAATACACGACAAACGACGGCGCCATTACTATCACCGGCTACTCCGGTTCCGGGGGTCAAGTGATCATTCCGACCAATATCAGCAGCCTGCCGGTCACCGCCATCGGGGCCAATGCATTCGAAAGCTCGAGCCTGAGCGGGGTCACGATACCCGATAGCATCACCAGCATCGGCGCGGGTGCGTTCGAATTCTGCACGGGTCTGGGAAGTGTCACCATTCCTGGCAGCGTTACGGAGATCGGCGAGGATGCGTTCAACGAATGTATCAGCCTGACCAACGCGGTGCTGGGCGAAGGCGTCCCCAGTATTGGCTACGGGATGTTCGAGGCCTGTGGCAGCCTGACCAGCGTCAACATTCCAAACAGCGTCAGCAGTATCGCCGGGCTGGCGTTTGAGAGTGACGCCGGCCTGGGTAGCATCACCATTCCCGGCCGCGTCACGAGCATCGGCGGGCTGGCGTTCGAACAGTGCTACAGCCTGACGAACATTTTTTTCAAGGGCAACCCTCCGACCTTCGTTTCGACTGCCTTCACCGATGACGAAAATGTCACGGTCTATTACCTCCTTGGAGCCACCAACTGGAACACCAATTTCGCCAATTTTCCAACCGTGCTGTGGAATCCGCAGATTGTGAATGGTGGCACGAGCTTTGGCGTGTCAAATAATCAATTCGGATTCAACATCACCGGCGCCAGCAACATTCCCATCGTTGTGGAAGCTGGCGACGATTTGTCCGGCGCCAATTGGACACCGCTGG
>DASYNM010000474.1:0-10490 GCA_036008545.1 Verrucomicrobiia bacterium | reverse complement strand
GGGATCGGTGGCCACCACGTTCACAATCTGTACGCGTATATCGAAATCGCCCGTGACCTGCTGGTAGGCGTAGGCGAAAGAATCCGGATTGCCATAGGTGTCCCCGCCGCCAGTGGTGACGGAGATGGAGCCGTCACTGTTGGTCACGACGATCGTTGGCGTAGGGTTATGGATGTTGGTTAGGGTCAGCCCCCATTGGATATTGGTTTGCGCGTGGGCTGCTGCCAGAGCCACAACGGAGACCACAAGAGTTTCCGCCCACAAGCGGAGCTGGCGGGTGCGGGAGTTTCGAGAGCGAATTAATTTCATATTGTGTTTTCCTTTAAGCGACGACGATCTTGAGAGGCCGGGAGGTCTGGAGGCAAGTTTAATCAGGTGGCGTTCTTGTGAATTCCGCGCGACGGTATGGCCAGGGCGAGAATTCTGCTTCCACTTCAGCGAGAGGAGGAGATACTGCCCCGCAAGCCTTCGCGGAAGCGCGATTCAGCAGACTGAAAGTTTACGCTACAAAAAGCAGGACGCGCCCACAGATCCGCCGGCTCAATGAGCCTCGGCAGAGGGAACCAGCGCCGGCTGCTTGGGCTGAACGTTGGGAACCGAAGGGCCGCTGGCTTGACGGAAATGGACTTTGGAACGGAGCAGCAACGTGCCGAGACAAAGATCCGCCAACGGCAATACGACATTGAAATTCTTGTTCATGTAGCGATGATGCAGCAAATGGTGGCCGTTGAGGCGAAAGAAAATCCCAGATCGTTCCACGTGCCGCCTCTTGGGCAGATGCATGCACCAATGTATATATTCGTAGGCGCCGTAGTAACAACTGATGGCCAGCGCTGCGCCACAGAGCATCCCCCAGTTTACGCCGAGCAACGAAACCAAGACGAACGGAAGCGACGCGATGGCAACCAGCACAGGCCCGTTCCACCATGCCATGGGAATGGTTTGCTTGTCCTTTTCATTGATCAAATGATAGGTGTCGTCGTACTTGAAGATGCGATGATGCACCAGGGCATGCGCCTTGAACGGATAGGTAATGGGCCCGATCGGCCGGTGCATGAGGAACTTGTGCAGAATCCATTCAAAGAGCGAGCCATAAATGGTGGCGGTGACGCAGCCGATGGCGGTCCAGAAGAAGAATGTTGAAATCAAGGGTGTCTGTGGGGTTATGGGTTCAAGGGGTGTGTGTTTAGCGCAGCCGATAAGTTATGCGCGCCTTGGATAAATCGTAAGGGGACATTTCCATCCGAACCCGGTCGCCGACGGTGAGGCGCACGAATCGTTTGCGCATCTTGCCGGAAATGTGGGCCAGGACTTCATGCTGGTTGTCCAGCGTGACTCGGAACATCGTTCCGGGTAACACTGTCTGTATTGTTCCTTCCAATTCAATCGCTTGTTCGTTCGTCATATTATGGCGCGTCCGCTTCTCCCCGGAGCTTCTTGTGCTCCGCAGAGGGGACGCAGCCCCCTGTTATCCTGAGTGCGAGTTAACATGCTTCGAGAAAACCAGTTGCGCAAGGAATAATTTGCCTTTTTTGCGCCGAGGGGGCATCTTCCCGCGCGTATGAGTGATTCCAATTTGAATTTTTGGGGCGAACTGGTGGTGCCAGTCGGCGTTTCGATCTGCTTTGGCATAGCGTTGTTGGTTTGGCTGCGGGAGGAACTGCGCCCCGGCACAAAAGATAATCCGAAAGAACCCTGATCTTGCCTTTCACGCATTCATTTTGACGCCGGAATGGATGCTCATGGCGCCGCCGAGAAGATTTCGCACTTCGACATCGCGGCAACCCAACTCGGTCATCTTCGCCGCCACGCCACGCTGGTCGGGATAGTTTTGGAGGGACGTGTAGATGTAGGCCAGCGCCGCGGCATCGTGGCAATAGATTTTTCCCAGCAACGGCACCACCGTCCGCAAATAAAAGAAAAAAAGTTTCTGCCAAAGCCAGCCGTCCGGCTTCCCAAAATCGAGTATCAGGAGACGTCCGCCGGGCCGCGCGACGCGCAGCATTTCTTCCAGTCCGCGTTCCCAACTTTCCAGATTCCGCAAGCCATAGCCAATGCTGACAATATCGAACGAAGATGTGTCGTAAGGAATTTGCATCGCGTCGCCAGTCTTGAATTCCAAGCGCGGTGCGTTCGGCGCGGCGGACATTTGCTTGACACGGGCCTGGGCCACCGCCAGCATCGCTGGGCTGAAATCCAGGCCGACGACTTCCGCTCCGGCCCGGTGCAAAGCAAAGGCGATGTCACCAGTGCCGCAACAGAGATCCAAAGCTTTTTGTCCGTGCTTGACAGCAGCCATGTTGGCTAGGAGACGTTTCCAACGGCGATGAAGTCCGACGCTTTGCAAATCGTTGATCAAGTCGTAGCGCGGCGCCAGGGTGCCGAAGAGACTTCCGACCAGCGCGGCGCGTTGTTCGCCCGTCTTGTAATACTTGTTGCTCACGTCTTCTGGCGTATGTTGGCGGCATGGCGACTGTGATTCAAGGCGGGCCTGCCAGTGATTTGTTGATTGCCGGAATGACTTGCTCCAACTGTGCGCGGCATGTCACCGACGCCCTGCAAAGCGTGGCCGGTGTGGCCAGCGCCAACGTCTCCTTGCAAGACGGCCGGGCGCGCGTGCGCTGGAGTGCCGAGGCGGCACCGAATTTACCGGCTTTGTCCGAAGCAGTTCGCGCCGCTGGTTACACGGCCAAACCAGCGCTCGTAGAAATCGGGCCTCGCCCAGCCCCGCCAATGGCTGGCTGGCGGCTCAACATCGTGGCCGGTCTCATCGGAACAGTCCCGTTGATGATTGGCGAATGGGTTTTTGACCTGGGCATGAGCGTCTGGTTTCACTGGGTTGCCTTCGCGCTGGTTTTGCCGGTGCAGATTTTGGGTGGCGCGAAATTTTACAAGGGCGCGTGGCAACAGCTCAAATCGGGCCGCTCCAATATGGATACGCTGGTCGCTCTCGGTTCGACGGCGGCCTTCGGCTTCAGTGTTTGGGAGCTTTTCTCCGGCGCGGCCGGCCATCTCTATTTCATGGAGGCGGCTGCGATCATCACGCTGGTCAGCATCGGCCACTGGCTTGAGGCCCTTGCCAGCAGTCGCGCGGAAAAATCAATGCGCGCTCTGTTCCGACTGGCCCCTGCCACAGCGCGGCGCCTTCAGGGGGACGAATCTGAAATCGAGGCGCCCGTCTCGGAATTGCATCCCGGCGACAGAATCGTTCTGCGCCCAGGAGATCGTGTGCCGGTGGACGGCCAATTACTCCGCGGACAATGCAGCATCGACGAAGCAATGTTGACAGGGGAATCGGTGCCGGTGGAAAAGGAAAACGGCAGCCCCGTTTATGCCGGCACGCTCAATTTGAATGGCCAGGCCGTCGTGGAAGTGACTGCCGTGGGCGAGGCAACGGCGATGGCTCGCATCGTCGCGGCCGTCGAACGCGCGCAGAACAGCCGGGCCGAAATTCAGCGCCTTGCGGATCGAGTTAGTAGCGTGTTTGTGCCGGTGGTGGTGCTGGTGGCTCTCTTGGCCGCGCTTTGGTGGGGATTTGCGCCCGGCCAGGCGCGCAGGCTTAGCGAGTTTTTGGGACATTATTTCTGGGCGCCAGCTTTGCCCGGCACGCCTTTGGCCGCGGCGGTTTTGAGCGCGGTGGCAGTGCTGATCGTGGCCTGCCCGTGCGCCATGGGGTTGGCCACTCCGGCGGCAATCATGGTTGGCGCCAGCGTTGCCGCTAAACGCGGTATTTTAATTCGCGACGGCATCGCGTTGGAAAAGGCAGGCAACATCACCGTGCTGCTGGCCGACAAGACCGGCACTTTGACCGACGGCAAACCCGTGGTCGTCGCCACCGAGGGCGGCGATTTGCAATTGGCTGCGGCCTTGGCCTCAGGCTCGAAACATCCGTTCAGTAGGGCCGTGGCCAAATTGGCTTCCGAGCAAATCGAGTTTCATGACTGGCGGGAAATCGCTGGCGCAGGAGTTGAGGCGAAACTTCCAACGACTTCGGTCGCGCGACTGGGTTCGCTGGTCTGGTTGCGGCGATGCGGCGTGGGAGTGCCCGAGTTGTCCGAATTCGCAGAAAAATGGAGCGCACAAGGAGCGACGATCCTTGGCTTGGCCCTGGACGCAAATGTTCGGGCGCTCATTGCACTGCAAGACACCGTCAAGCCGTCCGCCAGGGACGTAGTGTGTCAACTAGAAAAATTCGGGCTCAAAGTTTTCATGGTCACGGGCGATAATGCGAAGGCTGCTGCGACCATCGCCGCGCAAGCGGGCATTGCGGCTGAAAATGTTTTCTCTCAAGTTCAGCCGGGACAAAAGGCGGATCTGGTCCGCCAACTTCAAGCCAAGGGCGAAAAAGTCGCCTTTGTTGGCGATGGCATCAACGACGCGCCTGCGTTGGAACAGGCCGACTTGGGCATTGCTGTGAGTCAGGCCAGCGACATTGCCGGCGAGGCGGCGGACATTGTGTTGCTGAAATCGGGGATTGAGGCGGTGCCAGAGGCCCTGGATATCGCGCGGGCCACGCTGGCGACGATCCGGCAAAATTTATTCTGGGCCTTTTTCTACAACGCCGCAGCCGTGCCACTAGCGGCGCTGGGATTCCTCAGCCCGATCCTTTGCGCCGCGTCCATGGGCATGTCGGACCTGGTCTTGATCGGCAACTCGTTGCGCTTGGGAAGATTCGTGTCAAAAAACCCGGTAGTGAGCCGGAGTGCTTGACAGGATCTTTCCACTAAACCGCGTCCCGGGAACAGACGGTCGTGGACAGCACTCCGAGGGTGCTTTTCAAAATATCCCATTGGACCTGGAGTTGAACTACTTGGTTGCGCAAGGCTTCATTTTCGGCCCGCAATTGGGCCATGCCGCTGAGGGCCTTGACCGATTTGCTGCGCACGGCCAGTTTCCGTTTCCAGGTCCGCAGGTCGGTGGGATCGATTCCCAATTCGGCGGCGGCTACTTCAACCGTATTGCCGTTGGCGCCTAGGAATTCCACGGCGGCCAGTTTGAAAGTTTCTTCGTAGTGTCGATGGTGATTTTGTTTGGGCAACATACTTTCTTTCAGTTTTCGTTTCCGAACCATCTCAGGCGCTCAAATTCGTTTTTTTTGACACCGGATACCTGAGCAAGCGCCATGCCACCAACCAGAAGGCAAGATTCACGCCATTTTCATCAGGAACGAGGCAACTCTCACGCTGTAAAGGGGTTGCGTTTTGAATCAGGCGGAAAAAGTCGCGTCGCCTTGCAGGCGCCACCTACAAGATAAACCCAGCCGACGACCATGTGGACTGCGCCAAAAAAGGACAGTCCGACCAAGTCAATGACACTCCAGCCGTATAGTATCACGGCCCCCATCATCACCAAGGCTCCCGGTAGCAGTGCGGCCGACGCCAGCCGCCAGGCCCCACCCCAGGATACGTAGCGGTCGGCAAACCAGGCGACGAACTTGGCTGGCGCCATATAAATCGTGGCCAATACGGCCCACGACAGGAGCAAAAAAAGCACCGTGGCAGCGCCCGAGGCAATTAGCAAGATAGGTTTCCATGCGCCCCACCACGGCTCCAGGTTCGAGCGGGCCAGATTGATCGCCGTCCCTCGCCCGTAAATAAAATCCGGTCCCCAATCCGGCCAAAAAATGGAGCCTGCGCATAAATCGTATTGACGCAATTGAATTTGCAGGTCCGCATCCTGGCCAATTTCGTGCGCGGGCAGAGGCGTGGTCGCGATGGCCAGAAACTTGGACTCCGCGATCAACGTATCCTGCACTCCTTGCAAGGTGCCGTTCGCGACTCGGGCCGTCTCCGGCATCTGTTGGATGGCGCGCAAGATGACCGGGCAGTAGGCGCGATGCAAAAACCAGACGACGGACGCCGACACCATGAGGGCCGCGAGCAACTCGACAGCCAGCAGCCTTCCCAGCCGGGCGCCGGCGAAGTCCGCCACGCCGCCAAAAGTCAACGGCTGCCAGGCCGCGCGAGGCCCAGCGGCGCCCTCGGCGGCCGTGCTCATGGACCCGGTTTGGCGCCACCCTCGGCGGGCGCTTCCGGCGGCGTAACAATGATCACCAACGGAAAGCGCAGCTTCATCACATCATCGACCATGACCTCAACATAATAAGCCCCGGCAACTTCAAATTTAATCTGCCCCCACATGGTCACGGTCGTCGCGTTGTGCGTGGCGTCCTGCAAGGTGAACTTCATCTCGCCTTGTCGCAGCACCGTCGTCTGATCCGGTGCGATCAGCCGCACTGTTTCACGGAATTGGCCGTAGCCGGCGGTCCAGCGGTTAAAGAGGCAGAGCTTGAAAGCCGCCACCGGCAGTTGCGGCACACGGACAAAATTAACGACGCCCACGAGTATGAAATTGCCGGTGGACTCCTGGCGAACGTCTTCGCACAACAGGGAGCATTGCAGATCGGGTAATATTCTTGACGGATTCATTTCAGTGGTGAGGTTGATGGATTAAGGAGGACTGGGCAGGCCGGCCGCGCGTTCGGCGGCTCGCACGGTGTTGTGCATCAGCATCGCGATGGTCATCGGCCCGACTCCGCCTGGATTGGGCGTAATCTTCCCGGCGACGGGCCGGACACCCGCAAAATCGACATCGCCCACCAAGCGTGATCCGCCCTTGGCTGTGGCGTCCGGCACGCGGTTGACCCCGACATCGATAACAACCGCGCCAGGTTTGACCATATCGGCCTTCACGAATTCGGCCGCACCGATCGCCGCAATGAGGATGTCCGCCCGACGGCAATGCGCGGCGATGTCACGGGTTTGCGAATGGCAAACCGTGACGGTCGCTCCGGCGTTTTTTGTTTTTTGCAAAAGAATCGCCGCCATGGGCTTGCCCACAATATTGCTGCGTCCCAAAATAACCGCTTCCGTCCCTTCGATCACCACGCCGGAGCGGATGAGCAATTCATGGATCCCCGCCGGCGTGCAGGACCGGAAACCTGTGGCGTCACCCAACAGCAATTTGCCCACGTTGACCGGATGAAAACCGTCCACGTCTTTGTCGGGATCGACCGAGCCGTAAATCCTGGTTTCAGAAATAGGGCGGGGCAGCGGCGCTTGGACGAGGATGCCATGCACGGTCGTATCTTTGTTCAGGCGAGCGAGCAAGGCCAGCAAATCTTCTTCACTAGTTGTCGCGGCGAGAGCGTGGGTGCGAGACGCGAATCCCAGTTGCGCGCAGGCCTTTTCCTTCATCCCCACATAAACGCGCGAGGCCGGGTCTTCGCCGATGCGGATAAAAACCAGGCACGGTTGCACATCGCGCGCTTTGACCTGGGCCGCGCGCCGGGCGGTTTCCTGATGAATTTCCCCGGCGATGGCGCGGCCATCGATGAGAGCGCCGAGAGGCATCAAGGCAACAAATCGACGCTTTGGACCTGCAAGACCGGCGTGCGGGTCCAACGAACATCCAGCCCTTCCGGACCCGTGACGGTGACGCGAGTGCCGAGGAAGACTTTAAAGTTTTGCCCCGGTTTGGGTTGCAGGTAATCGATTATCATTCCGCTCTGGATGTCGTGCAATTCAAAGTCGGCCGGCGCTTGAATGTTGTAGGCCCGGCGTACGAAACCTTCGCGCGTGACAACCCGCGGTTTCGGCGGCTCAATCGAATTGGAGGTTGAGGTCGCGGTTCCGGCCGTAGCGGCTTCGGCGGCGGTGGCGCGGTGCACTGCTTCCAGTGCCAGCTCCGTCTCGTTCCTTTGCTGGGCGGGCGAGGGGGCTGTTGGCGCGGCGATTTCGGGCGCGGCCGGAGTGGCGACGTTGACCACTTGCGGTTCAGGCGCAGCGACTGGAGGCGGCGCAGCTACGGCCACAGCGGGGGGTGGCAGCATTTCCAGGAACTCCGCCGCGACATAAGCGTAAGCATTGGTTGGCGATTCGATGGCCACCCAGCCATTTTCCGTCTTGATCTCTTTGATCGGAGCGCCTTTCTCCAGGCGTCCCACAACGCTGAAGTTCTCTCCGGGGCCGCCGCGCAAATTGACGCGCCGGGCTTTGATGGCTTTGGCATCGGCATCTATGTAAGAGGCATCCACCCAAACGGGGACGCCCGCCGGCATGACAATCTCCGCCCACTCCGCCGGCTCGTCCTTGGCCGGGCGGCTCAAGGTGATCTGCGCCAGCACGGTCACCGTGTCGCCCTTTTGCACGTGGCCCAGAGTCTCCCCTCCAAAGGAGGCCCGGCCGCGCACATTGACATTGGCGGTCTTGACTGAGGCCGGGGCGGGCGGGTCCAGAACAACTTTCTTCTTGACCCTCGATGCCTTTTTTGCGGGCGTCGCCGGAGCGGTTTCCGAGGCGGGCGCGCCGGCGGCCGGGACGGGGGTTGTTTCTTGCGCCAGGAGCATGACCGAGGTCAACGGCGCCAATGCGGCAACTATCCAAACATTCAATTTCATAACTTCCCAAGTAGAGATTTAATCTCAGGTTCTGTCAACGTTCGCCAACGGCCCGGAGGCAGTTCGCCCAGTTTTATCGGGCCGATCTGCACCCGCTGCAACCGAAGCACCGTCAGGTGCTGTGAGGCCAGCAGCCGGCGCACCTCCCGATTTTTGCCCTCGGTCAATTCCAACTCCACGATGCTGGTGGAATTGTTGGCCGAGACCAGGCGCGCGCGGTGGGCTTGCAATTTCTCCCCCTCGCTCCAAACGCCTGCCGTGAACTGGCGCAACATCTCCGGTGTGACCCGACCCTCCACACGGGCCACATACATCCGCACAATCCGATAACGCGGATGCGTTAATTTCAAGCAAAAATCGCCGTCATTCGTCAAAAAAATCAGCCCCTCGCTTTGGCAATCCAGCCGTCCGACGGAAAATAATTCGGTCCACTCCTTGGGCAACAGGTCGCCAATTTTGTCGCGGGCCTGCGCGTCCGAGCGCGTGCAGACATATCCCGGCGGCTTGTGCAACGCCACGTAAAGCTTGCGCTTGGCCTTCACCGCCCGCCCGTCCACGGTCACGCGATCATGCGCGGGATCGACTTTGGCGCCCAATTCCGACGCCACCGCGCCATTGACGCTCACGCGGCCGGCCGTGATTATCGATTCACTGGCGCGTCGGGAGGCGACGCCGGCTTCGGCCAGGAACTTTTGCAACCGGACCACGGCAGGCCGAATCAAACGTCGGCTTTAGTCTTGCGCAGGCCGGTGACACGGTCGCCCGTTTTCCATTGGCCCCGCTTCTTCAAAATTTCGACCCGTTCAAATCTTTTCAGGACATTGCGTTTGGCCCCCAGGTTACTGGCCGCGCGCAGGCTTCGATGTTGTGACATAAATTAAAATCGTTTATAGCGGCTCGCACTCTACAAGCAAAGTTTGGCGAGCGCAATGTTTCTTGAAAAATTTGCTGGCTTGCCCGTTGACATAACTGTCACCTCGTGGCTCAGTTATTGCCGTTCTGCACCATCATCGACATGCGACTTTCCCACGTCAACGTAACTATTCCAAAGGGCGGCGAGGGCACGGCTCGTGCGTTTTACGGCGGGCTGCTCGGGTTGCTCGAAATTCCCAAGCCGGAGGCGATTCGACATCGTGGCGGAGTATGGTTCGATGCCGGTGGGTTAGATGTTCATGTTTCCGTCGAAGAGCAGCGCGCGGGAGCGGATGCCTATCGGCACTTCGGTTTTGAGCACGAGGACGTGGACGGGTTGCGCGCCAAATTGGAAGCCGCCGGTGTGACGACAGAGGATGGGCGTCCCGCGCCGTGGCGGCGTTTTTTTGTGCGTGACCCATTCGGCAATCGGATTGAGATCCACGAACCAGGCGGGCTGCGCGCCTGAACGATTTGGCATTCGTCATCGCGGCAACCAGCCGGTCAACCCGACTTTCTTTGCTCTGAATGAGTTAGGAATCCATTCAATTTGCGCCTTTTGCTCTGGTCTAACGCATTGGAGAGCAGAGAATGACTTTCGCAAATGATAGATCCCCCTGATCGCGAAGTGGCCGTCTTTAGTGCTGCGCGGCGATTGCCGCCCAATGAGCGCGCCGCCTATCTCGATGGCGCCTGCGCCGGCGATGCCGCTCTGCGGCAACGCGTGGAAGAACTTCTGCGGGCCAGCGAAGAAGCAGGCGAATTTCTCCAAAACCCAGCCGCCAACGCGCCTGGCCCAGCCAGAACCATCCGGGTGACGCTGCCGCCCGTCGAGAAACTCGGTGACCGCGTTGGCCGGTACAAAATTCTGCAACAGATCGGCGAAGGCGGGTGTGGTGTGGTGTATATGGCCGAGCAGGAGGAACCTGTGCGTCGTCGGGTCGCGCTCAAGGTCATCAAGTTGGGCATGGACACCAAAAGCGTCATCGCCCGCTTCGAGGCCGAGCGCCAAGCCTTGGCCATGATGGACCACCCGAACATCGCCAAGGTCTTGGACGCAGGCGCGACGGACACGGGCCGGCCTTACTTTGTCATGGAATTGGTGCGCGGCATCAAGATCACCGACTACTGCGATCAGAACAATCTTTCCACCCCGGCCCGCCTCGATCTTTTCATGCAA
>DASYNM010000473.1:0-8293 GCA_036008545.1 Verrucomicrobiia bacterium | reverse complement strand
TTCGCGTGAAGTTCACATCCGCTCCCTCCGCCAAGAGTACGTCGACAACGGGTTTGTACTGGAATAACACGGCGACCCCCAACGCCGTGTTACCACGACTATTTGTCTGGTTTATATCGGCACCTTCAGCGAGAAGTTGCTTAACACGACTGGCGTCACCGGAAAGCGCCGCCTGTACCAGTGGCTGGCTGTTGCCTGTGATTGAGGCCGTGGTTAATATCAGCGCGATTAAAAGCGCCTTGTGGAGTGATGTTGTTGTCTTCATTCGCCTTTTTCTGCTAAATTTAAGAGTTATCCGCCAGCGAGCGTTTCAGAAACGCCCACAAACTTATACCGACGGATTCAATCCTCAGAGGCACGCCCAGTCATCCCGTGCGCACACACTCACGATTGGGCCTCCGCGCTGCAAGTCTTGCCCATTCCTGCCATAATGACATCTGCTAAGAAAGCGTAGCAAATTCAGGGCCAACACTTGGTTAGGGTCTGGTTCGTTCGAGCATGAGCCTATGGCCAGAACCAAAACACCCGCCAACATCGTCGGGCCGCAAATCCGCAAGCGGCGGGTTGGGCTTGGCCTGACGCAGGAAGAATTTGCCGCCCAGTGCCAGTTGGGCGGGCTGGACATCAGCCGGGGAACCCTGTCTCAGATCGAGGCGCAGTTGCGTTGCGTCACGGATGATGAGCTTTTCGCTTTGGCGCGGGTTCTCAAGGTCACGACCGACAGCCTGTTCCCTGCTCCCCAAAAAGGAAGGAGGATGGCACGCTGACCGTCCAGTCTGCGACGGCAAAATGGTTTTCGGCTCGCCTCGCGTCGCCAATTCGATTAGAAGAACGCTAACAATGGCTCGCATAAATGGCAGAGTGAGAGTGGCCAAGCTCAGGCTCGACCTTGCCCGAATGCGGCTCAAGCATCTTGGCAGACCACGGTCGGCGGAGACGCAATCACTTTGTATAGCATGAGCACGACGCCAAATAAGCGCCGGAGGCGGCCACTTCATACAGCCACTGCCGCGCCTCGTCCGCAAATTTCATCAGCAGATCGTATGCGCCGCTACATCGCTCGCCTAAAGCGTTCCGTCCGAAAAGGGATTCAGTGGGCCGCCTTTGAACCCAACACTGAAACGCTCTGGGCGGAGGTCCGCCGCACAATCACAGACTTCCTGTTGAAGGAATGGCGGTCGGGCGCATTGGTCGGGGCTAAACCGGAAGAAGCCTTCTTTGTGAAATGCGACCGCTCGGCCATGACGCAGAACGACATCGACACTGGCCGACTGATTTGTGAAATCGGCGTGGCCCCCGTGTATCCGGCAGAGTTCGTGATATTTCGTATCGGCCAATGGACCGCCAGCGCGACCTGATGTTCAGGTTTGTTAAGCAGGCACGCCCTTGAGATTCCGACCGAAAGGACAACTGTCCTTATAGGCGGTTGTCCAATTTAGTCTGCCTTGATTGCTTAATAGAAACCGCTGATGATGGCGCGTGTGGGGACGCGCAGGGCAATTATAAGCTGGACGCTGCTGACGGCGGCGGTAGTGCTTGCGTTGCTTTATTTCCTGCGGTCAGGCGAGCCTGTCTATCAAGGCAAACTATTGACGGGTTGGCTGGAACAATTTGGGACAAACCACTGGTCGGTGGCACATGGGGGCGATTTGGACCGACAAGCTGAAGCCGCTCTTCAACACATCGGCACTAATGCCGTCCCGATCTATTTTCAAATGATGACGACCAGAGGTTCGCCCATCATGCTCAAATTGCTTACACTCCTGCCGAAGTCGTGGCTGGCTCGGTTTCATGCGCCGGGGCTGATGGAATATCGCAATCAAATTTACACTCGCAATTCTTTAGGAGCCTATGGCTTTGTGGCGCTAGGGGAGAAGGCCAAGCCCTTCGTCCCCGCCTTGATCGCCCTCAACAGCGATGAAGACCGCCTCCATCGGCGGCTTGCGATTTTCGTTCTGAGCCGCCTCGGCCCCACGGCGAGCGAGGCTCTGCCGGAGTTCATAAAATGTCTCAACGACCCTGACGAACCAACTCGCGATATTGCGGCAACAGGCTTGGGCGAGATTCATCAGGTACCGGAGAAATCGGTTCCCATTCTGATGGATTTTTTTGAGAAATTCCACAAGGACGCATACCACGAGATGTCCAGCCATGAAGCCATCAGGTCCATCGGCAGATTCGGAGCGCAGGCCAAACCAGCAATTCCGATGCTAATAGGTTTGTTGAATGACCCGGTTTCGGACATTCGTGATGCCGCCACCAACGCACTCAGGTGCATCGACCCGGACGTGGCGGCAAAAGCCGGAGTGCAATGAACGGCATGTTGGCTGACGAATACAAGTCTGTCGCGTCGGCCACCTGATTCCCGCAAGCTACAATCTCGACACGGTGCGGACCAGACGCGCATCGGCCCATGAGTTTGTGATTACGCCGAGTTGACTCGGTTGCCATCCTCTCACTCTTGGCATAAATAAGAAGGTGTGAATCTTAACCGCCAAGAATTGGCCGACCAAGCTGCTTCACTGGCGGTGCAGGGCGTCTACGTCGGCACGTCGTCGTGGAAATACCCCGGCTGGTGCGGCATGATCTACGACCACGCCCGCTACGAATACCGGGGCAAGTTCGCCGAAACTCGGTTCAAGCGTGACTGCCTTGCCGAATATGCGGAGGTCTTCAAGACCGTCTGCGTCGATGCCGCATACTACACATTTCCCAGCCAGCAGTATCTGGAAGGGATGACCAACCAGACGCCGGACGACTTCCTGTTCGGCCTGAAGGTGACGGACACCATCACCATCAAAAAGTTTTCCAAGCTCGACCGTTTTGGGGAGCAGGCTGGAAAGCCCAATGAAAACTTCCTCAACGCCGACCTGTTTGCCAAGGCTTTCCTGACTCCGTGCGAGTCCGTCCGCGCCCGCATCGGCCTGCTGATGTTTGAGTTTTCCCGGTTCTGGCCGACCGACTACGAGCATGGCCGGGACTTCATCGCCGATCTTGACACCTTCCTCGGCCAGTTGCCCAAAGGCTGGCCCTATGGTGTCGAGATGAGGAACCGCAACTGGCTCAAGCCGGAATACTTCGATTGCCTCGCCCGGCACCAAGTCACGCATGTTTACAACTCTTGGGACGCCATGCCGCCCGTGGGCGAACAAATGGCTCTGCCGGGCAGCCGGACAAACTCGGTGTTGGTCGCAGCCCGGTTCCTGCTCAAGTCGGGCCGCAAGTATGAGCAGGCGGTGAAGGCGTTCGAGCCGTACGACAGCATCAAGGAAGAAAACCTGGAGGCGCGGGCCGCTGGCAAGGCGCTGATCGCGGAGGGAAAGGCGGCGGGACCGAAGCGCAAGACGTTCATCTACGTCAACAATCGGTTGGAGGGAAACGCGATTTCAACAATCGCCGCCATGCTGGAGCCGGGATGAAATAGCGCGGCACCACGATTGCCTGCCTCGATGTTAGGAGCCGAATGCCTCGAAGTTTAATGCCCGCCTGTAACGGTGTAACCGGCGCGGCGCAAATCCTCCGCCAAATCCATTTCCATCTGCGCCGCCGCCTCGTACGGCATCGGATTTAAGTGCTCATACAATTCCGGTAGCAGCCGGATGCCGTAGCGTTTGACCACCGACGCCGCTTTGATGCCAGCCTTATGATTGACGAACCGCTCTCTTGGATTTAATCCAGTCATCCCCACATACACACATGGCTTCTTGGGGTCGCGCTTTGGGTTGGTGGCGCGGACCTTTCGGAGTTTGCCCACCGCAGAGTTGAGCAGGATAACGTAAACATTGTGGTGCTGTTGGGTTCCCAGTTTGGCGCGAAGTTGCCTGAGTGTCCGGCGCTTCATCGCGGGAATTTCTACCGTTGCGCCCGCCGGTAGGCGGCCTTGGCGCTCCGCGAGAAAACCAATTCCTCCGCCGTGCGTCCGTGGCTGCGGAAATAATCTTCGACGATGCCCTGCACGGTGGCCAGTGGCGCGAACCGCTCGCTCACCGGCCAGTTGCTTGCGTAAATCAGGCGTTCGGGGCCGAACATCGAACGCATCGCATCCAGCACTGGGCGGTAAAACTCAACATCACGTGGCGCGGAGCCGTCGCTCCGACCGGTTCCCTCCACCAGCCCTGACACCTTGCAGTAGATATTTGGTCGCCTCGCCAATGTTCCCATCTGCTTTACCCAATCAGCCGGAGGCGCTTTGCCGTCCACCACAACGCCCGCCAGATGGTCGATGATGATTCTCAGCGAGGGCACTTCCTTCGCCAGCCGGTCTGCAAACGGGAGAATCTCCACGCCGCCTACCAAATCCAGCGACCGGTCGTTGTCAGCCAGCAGTTTCAGATCGCTGACAAAGTCGGGGTCATCCAGCGCACCATCCAGTTTTCGGTCGCGCAGGCGGATGCCGCGAAAGAGCGGGTTGGCCGCAAACCGCTTTAGGTGCCCGGCGAATTGCTTCGTGCCGACCGGCAGGTTGCCCACGGAGCCGACGATGAACGCATCGTGCGCGGCGAGGTCGAGCACCCACTGGTTGTCCTCCAGCCAAGGGCTGGCCTCCACGACGACCGTGCCGGTGACGGGCCGGGGCACCGGCTGAGCGCGGTAGTCCTTGGGGAACACCGGGCGATAGAGCAGTTTGTCGTCACGGGGAGGCCACGGCACGCCTTGCGGGCGCGTCGGGTCGTAGAAGTGCGTGTGGGCGTCGATCACGGTGAAGCTACTTGCGTCACCAGCAGGTTGATCGGGCGCGGCTGAGGCCCAGCCGGTCAAGGTCACTCCGGCGACGGCTTGAGTAGCGGTCGCCAGAAATTGCCTTCGTGTCCAGATTGTCCTCATTTGCGGCTGGCCAACTCTTACAGCAGCTTCCGGCAGGCCGCCTCGACGCTGAACGGTTGCTGGTCACGCTCAAACCTGCCCTGAAGATCGTAGGCCATGACTTCCAGCGGACTGTTGCGATAGCCGAAGCGTTCAAGGCCATCGGCGTATTGCTCCAAAAACTTTTCGGGGCCGAGCAGCCGCCACTGAATGACGTGAACCAGTTCATGGAAATGGAGGGACTCGTCGTGGATGTGATCGTCACGAACGAAATAGGTGTCGAGGTAAGTGATGCCTGCCATGTCCATCTGCTCGAACTCGACAAATCGAGCCAGACCCATTGCCGACACCGGCGGCACCGGCACCTTCGTCACTGGAACGACCTTCGCCGTGGTCAGGGTGTCCTTGTCGTAGTAAAGCGGCAGACGATTAAAGCCGAGCGATGCGACCGGTCGTGCTGCCGGTGAGTGATGTGCCAGCGTGCCCTGAATCCAGCCCAAGATCAGAGGGTAAATGATTTGGAATTCTTGTTTTGTCATCCGAATTGTTGCCTATATCGTTTCTCGGAGAATCCGAAAAAGCAATTCACTTCGGCCAAAGGATGGTGACTCCTTCGATGGTTGCGCCCAACTCCGCGTCGCCGCGCAACGTCGTCCTTTTGCGGGTTGATGCGGATGCGTGTTGCCAACTGCCATCGTGCTCTGGCCCGCTATCGCCATCCAGACTCCTTGCCTCCCAAGGCAGCTTTTCGGGGAGTGCCTCAAATTGACTTTTCTCACGATCATCGGACATTGTGTTATGACACTCGTGGGGACGATTGCAACTCAACCGAGACTGGCCAATGTCGAACCGGTGACAGACCTCGGCAATATCCGCAAAACATTTCTCCTTGCCAATGCATCGGACAACAGCCAAATCTCCTGCATGGCCAGTGGTCGCTTTTCTGGAACTGTTCCGTCAATCGGAACACGAGTAACTCTGGTTGGCGATTTAATGCAGACATTTGTAAGTGCCGGACAACAGATTCCCGTTTTCATGTTCGACGAGATTTCCTAGCCCTTTTACTTTGATACGCCGACGCCACCTTGGCCGCCACTTGTGCAGAGTCCGCGAATGGCACTTTCCGTATCGCGATGAACTGCTCCGGCTCCAAGCAAGCTGTTTCAAGTCAACCGCCACCGTCCATTGACGCTCATTTTGATTATTCAGCGGCAACCTTTGCGGATGCACAATTATCAAGCCGGTTTTCGTCCCGGCCAAACGCGAAAGGCTTTCGATAATTTCATCGCAGCCAAGGAGGGCACTTACAGTCGTGCTTTAGGAACCAAGTTCCGACAATTCGGATAAGAGCATCCGAAGCAACAGGTTTGGTCATGTACTCGTTCGCTCCAAGTTCCATTGCACGTGCCATATCAACCGGCCTATCGGAACTACTGAGGACGATGACAGTAAGATTGGATTTGAATGGCTGATCTTTGAGCCAGTCCAATACTTCAAATCCGTCCATTTCTGGCATTTTCAAATCCAGAAACACGATGTGAGGCTTTCCGGCGTTGGATAACAGATATGCTTTGGCGGCTGCCCCATTGGGAGCGCGATTACACTCGCAGTGAATGCCTGCCTTTTCCAAGGTCCGTGCGAAAAAGAACGCATCCTCTTCTGTATCTTCCACCAGCAGGATCATCGGCAAATTCATAGTACTTTCCGTTGGTATGGCATCGTGCGGCCCCATAGGGAATCTTAATCGTGAAGTTTATCCCGGTATAGAGGGGATTTGACTAAAGAAGTTGTCTCAAGCGTGAGGCAAAGAATTACCGAGTGCTCAGAATTTCAGTACGGTAATCAAGAGGCGCGAGTTCGAGCGGCAGCGCATCATCCGCTACCTGTCCGTGTCGGCGCGGATCATTGACTGGACCGACAGGCAGACAGCCGGGACGAATCAGAAGCTTTGCGCGTGGCCGCACTCCAAGGGAAGTTGCTTGAGCTACGCTAAATCCGCTTTAGTGGGCGCGGCTCGTGAAGGCCATCTCCGTGATTGACTCCAATCCCACGCGCCATTACCAATTACTGATGACAACAAGTCTTACAGATTTAACGACGGGCCAACTCAATAGAATCATTGCCATCAAAGAACGCATCGAGAAGCTGGAAGGCAAAATCGAATCCATCGCTGTTGATGGCAGTGCAATTCAATTCTCGGCCAGCGTCGATGCCGCTACTCCCGCCAAACGCAAATATCACATGACCGCCGCCCACAAGCGCAAACTCATCAAAGCTCTGGCGCGGGCACGGAAAATACGTTGGGCAAAGGCAAAAGGGAAGACGAAGGACAAATCCAAACCTGCCCCCAAAAAAGATCGACGCAGCAGCCCAGCAGTTAGGGCCAAGCTGGCAGCGGCTGCAAGAGCGAGATGGGCGAAGGTAAGGGCGGCTGGCAAGAAGAGCTTGTAGGACTCGACCAATCTCGCTAAGCGGCCCGCTGCCGCCTCATGGCGAGCTTATGCGGTAGAATCGTCCGGGGCTGTTCGGCTGAAATGGTTCGCTGAAATAGAACAAACCATTGGTCAGGTTGAGGGCTTGTAGCGGCGTCCAAACGGGGTTGGCCAAATTGGGGCAGGCTTCCACCACGATGGGGATATTGGTCGTACCGGCGATGTTGAAACCAAATTGATTATTCCGCACTCCAAAGCCGCCGTCGGTCTGGATTAGCGGGTTCCACAGCACTGTCGGAATTCCGGCATTGGTAGAAAAGTTACCCCAGCCCGTTGTGCCGGGCAAATAATAGGCCGTTGCGTTCGTTTCCCCATCGAACACACCCGAACCGAAGGTGGGAGCGTTGCCTCCGAAATAGACGCTGGCCAGACTCGTGCAGCCAGCGAAAGCATCATCCTCGATGCTGGTGACGCTGCTGGGAATAACGACGTTGGTCAAGCTGTAACACGCATAGAACATATAACCCGTAATGTCAGTGATGCTGTCGGGAACTGTGACGTGGGTCAGGCTGGTGCAGTATCCGAATGCCTCGTCATTTATGGTGCTGACGCTGTCGGGTATCGCGACGCTAGTCAGCCGAGAACACGACAAAAACGCCCAGTCCCCGATGCTGGTGACGCTATTGGGGATCGCGATGTTGGTCAGGCTCGTGCAGGAAAAGAACGCCGAGTTTCCGATGCTGGTCACGCTTTTGGGGATCGCGACGATTGTCAGGTTGGTGCATGTATCGAACGCAGAGTCCTCGATAATGGTGACGGTGTCGGGTATCGCATAACTTCCATCTAGGCCGCCCGGATACTGAACGAGCGTGGTTTGGCTCTCGTCGAACAACACTCCATTGACGCTACTATAAAATGAATTCTGTGGGTCCACAGTGATCGCTGTCAAGCTGGCGCAGGCAGAGAACGCGCCGTCTCCGATGCTGGTGACGCTGTCAGGAATCGTCACGCTGGTCAGGCTTGTGCAGTTTCCGAATGCCTCGTCACCGATGCTGGTA
>DASYNM010000472.1:0-10874 GCA_036008545.1 Verrucomicrobiia bacterium | reverse complement strand
TCATGGGAGAAGCCCCATCAGAACCGCCTGCGCCTCTTGTCCTGTGTTGAGGACACTTCGGAGGTCGGCTTGGGCGGCTTCCAGCTTGGCTTGTTTGTCTTTCCGGGCAGCGCGGTATTTGGCGAGTGCGTCTTTGATCTGCGCAACAGGCGCGTGGCTATCAAGCACCGTCTGCAACGCCTTCTGCTCCTCGCTTGCAGGCGGACCGAAGCCAGGCCCTCCGCCGGGCCTTCCCGGACCACCCGGACCTCCGGGGCCGCCTGGACCGCGCATGCCCATGCCGCCGGCAAATTCGGCCTCTCTCCGCGCCTCCATTACCTTCTGGACCAGCGGTTGAACCACGGACCATTCGGCGTCGTTGGTGAGGTTCCAGCTTTTTCTGACGTGGTCCATCATGCGTTGGCGAAACTGGGCCGGGTCAAAGTTGCCTCCCGGTCCATTATCGCCGGGGCCTCCGGGACCGCCGTTGCCCGGATTACCGGGACCGCCGAAGTTGTCATCCTGGCCGCGCAGATTCCCGCCGGACAGGCAGAGGGCGGCGGCCAGCCCCAATATTCCAATGGTTGTTTTAAGCTTCATGGATTTTTCTCCTCTCATCACGTTTCAATTCTTTTATGACTTGCGTTCGATTTCGAAAGAAATAGAGGCCGGACCGAACGGCCAGGCTTTTTGTTAGCTCCGTTTCTCATTCACATCAATAGACCACCCGACTGTTAAGCCATGATTTGCGAAAGGCAGGAAAATTGTTAAATCAGTGTTAATTTTGCGAATTATTACGCGGCACGACGCTCTCCGATCGATGATCCTCGGTCTGACCACGAAAGTCATTCCGGCCTTGCGATGCAACCGCGTCTGCTTGCACTATTTTCCCAATGAGCCACGCCATGCCAGCGCGAGTCAATTTCGTCTCCCTCTGCATGAGAATCGTGCGGTTGGGCGTGGTTGTGGCGCTGTGGTTTATTGGTCAGCCCCCCTGCCCTGCGGCGCCTCTGCTGCCAAATTACTACGTCCGCAATTTGTTGGTGGAGGACGGCTTGCCGGAGGACTCCGTGACTGCCGCCGTTCAGACGGACGACGGCTATCTGTGGTTCGGGACTTACAGCGGTTTAGCCAGGTTTGATGGTGTGCGTTTCACTGTGTTTGACAGCGGCAACACTCCGGAACTGGCCAGCAGTCGTATCACCTGTCTTTTTCAGGACAAGACCGGAATATTATGGATCGGCCATGAAGCCGGCGAATTGACGTGCTACGAAAAAAACGGCCGTTTCCATGCGGAACCAGTGCGCGCGGCATGGAAAGGCCGCAAGATTTTCGGTATTGTCGCCGATGAAACGGGTGACCTGTGGCTTATCAACGACCAAGGAATGTTGGGGCGCGTGAAGGATGGAGCCGTAGCCTCGCCTCAGCCTGGCCGCAGGGAAAAGCTGGTCGGTTTTGCCGGCGCCTTCGATGGCTCGATCTGGGTCACACGTGACGGCTACGCGTCCGTGTTGCGCCAAGGAGTCTTGACCCCCCAACTACTCGACGGACTACCGGAGGCATCCTACGTCCAAGGCATTTGCCCAAGCCGCGACGGGAAACTGTGGGTGGTAAGCCAAAACCGTCTGCGCAAATGGAATGGGTCGGGCTGGGTTGACGACGGCGTGCCGTTGCCTTTGCAAGGGTCGCCTCTGACCTCTTTCATCGAATCGCAGAATGGGCTGCTCGCCCTGGGTACTCAGGACAAGGGACTTTTTTTAGTCAGTCCGCAGGGTGAGACACTTAACTTTAGTCGCGGCAATGGCTTGCTGAATGACTGGATACGGAGTCTGTGCGCCGACCGGGAAGGCAATTTATGGGTCGCAACGGGTGGCGGAGGCGTGGCCGTTCTCCACTAGAGTTGTGCAGCCACGATAAATCCGCCCGATCAATGGCAAGGACGTCCGGTTTTGTCAGTTTCCTCGGGTCGCGACGGCGGAGTTTGGGTCGGCACCGAAGGCGCGGGTTTGTACCTTGTACCATTTCAAGGATGGCCAATGGTCACAATATGGGACCAACGCAGGCCTGAAGAATTTGTTCGTCTGGTCCGTCGCGGAAGATGCAAACGGACGCCTCTGGGCAGGCACTTGGGGCGCGGGTTTGTTCGGCAAGAAAGATGAGCTTTTTGCGCTCGCCCCGGGAATGGAACAGATCACAGTTCCGATGACGGCGCTCTTGTCCGTCCTTGGGGGCGGCTTATGGATTGGGACGGAAAATGGATTGTTGCGTTATGACGGAACGAATGGCGCCTGGTTTGGCCGGAAACCTGATTCTGTCCGAACGGACGTCCGCGCCATTGTGAAAGACAGCCGCGGGGTGGTTTGGTTTGGCATGTTGGGCGGAGGATTGGCGTGCTTGAGCAATGACACGGTGCGATGTCTTGGCAAGGCCGAAGGGCTTTCCAGCGATTTCGTCCAGTGTCTTCATCTTGACACCGAAGGCGCGCTCTGGATTGGAACTTTCGGCGGCGGTCTGGACAGATTAAAAAACGGCGCGATTTCTGCCATAACGATGCGCCACGGTCTGCCTAACAATATTATCGGTTGCATAGTGGACGATGGGAATGGCAGCTATTGGATGAGTTCGCACGCCGGCATCATCTGCGTGCGCAAGCAGGATTTGGACTTATGCGCGGACGGCAAAACAAATCAGGTTCATTGCGCCTGCTATGGCAAGAGTGATGGCCTTACCACGCTGGAGTGCTCCACCGGATTCCAGCCCGCGGGCTGCACTACGCCCGACGGACGCCTCTGGTTTCCGACCGGTAAAGGCCTGGTCGCGGTAAACCCAAAAGACCTCCAAATTAATCGCCGTCCTCCGCCCGTCGTGATTGAGGAGGTGCGAGTGGACGGCCACGCAGTCGCCGACCGACCGGCCGCAGAAGAACCATTACGCATCGGGCCTGGCCAACACCGGATTGAAATCGACTACACGGCCTTAAGTTTTGTCGCGCCAGAAAAAGTGCGCTTCCGTTACCGGTTGGAGGGACTAGTCGGCGAATGGACCGATGCAGGCGCCAAACGGAGCGCGAGCTTCGACTACGTTCCTCCGGGCCAATATGAGTTTCACGTCGTGGCCTGTAACGATGTCGGTGTTTGGAATGAGGAAGGAGCGTCGGTTGCGTTTGTACTGTTGCCTTACTTTTGGCAAACTTTGTGGTTCGCAACTTCCTTGTCGGCACTCGCCCTTGGATTGGTCGGGGCCGGAGTTTGGCTGGGGACGCGACGCCGAATGCGCCGCAAAATGGAGGCTTTGGAACGCCAGAAAGCGGTCGAACACGAACGCTCGCGCATTGCCCGCGATATTCATGACGAGTTGGGCAGCCACTTGACCCGCATTACCATGCTCAGCGAACCGGCCCGCCACGAGGCGGACACGTCTAATTCGGGCTCCAACGACGTGCGGCAGATTTACGATATTGCCCGTGGACTGACGCGCACCATGGATGAGATCGTTTGGGCCGTCACTCCGCATCACGACACGCCCGAAGGATTGGCCAACTATCTCGAACAGTTCGCGCTGGAGTTCTTGGGGGCGGCGGGCGTTCGCTGCCGCCTGGACCTGCCGATGCAGTTGCCCACCTGGCCCCTCACGGCAGAAACACGCCACAACTTGTTCCTGGCCCTCAAAGAAGCACTGCACAATGTGGTCAAACACGCCGGCGCGACGGAAGTCCGCATAGTCCTCACTTTGGATGGCCGCGCGCTGACGCTCTCGGTCGAGGACAACGGGCGTGGGTTTGATCCAGCCAGCGCCAGAGCCGCCGGCGACGGATTGGATAATATGCGGCGGCGCCTGGAACAGATCGGCGGCGACTGCGAAATCGGGAGTGCGACGGGCCAAGGTGTCAAAATCATTTTCGTTGTTCCGATGCGCGAGGCGCCGAAAGGAGCGCCCCTGGACTATCGTGCAAATTGATGACTACCCACGATCCCGGAAATGGCCCAAGATGGGTAATCAATGATTGCCGTTTCCATTATTGAAGACGATCCATCGGTGCGAAAGATTCTGGCGGGCTGGATTTCCGACGCACCCGATTTCCAATGCGCCGGCGTCCATGCCACCGCCGCCCACGCCGTGGAGGGGGGCGCCGCAGTGTGCCGGGGAGACAACATACGCGGCCTAGCCTTCTGGCAGTTCGAGATGGCCGCGCCGAACTGCCGCCTCTGTCTGTCCATCATCAAAGCCCGCCGCCGCCGAGAAAGCGCTTCGAAGCGATGATCCGCACCGTCTCCATCTCCGAATCTGAGCACAAGTTTCTCGCCGAGATAGCACTGGCACCATGCGAGCACAAGCGCCACAAAGGCGACACCTGCCTCAACTCTGGCCGACAAGGAAAAGGTCGATGCTGGCCGTGCCGGCCCCGCAAGGCCCGGGCCTCTGGCCACCCAGAGCTTGGCATGTGGTGGCCGCCGCGAAAACGACTGCCAGGGGAGTCAGCGAGGGTATAACCCACGGTATAAAAGCTAATTTGACAAAAAATCCAGATGGTGCAACTTGTTGAAAACCAATGTTCAACAGCCGGCAAATCAACCAATCGCCCGCTAATGAACGATTACCATGAGAATTGTTCGAGCTCTGCTGGAAGGAGGCGGCCCTTTTTCAAAAAACCGTAACCTATTGCCAAAGCGTGGCCTGCGTTTGATCGACTGGGCGCCTTTGACTTTGATGTTTCTTCTGGCCGGTCTTTGTCCCGCCAACGCTAGTCTGCCGCCAGGCTGGAGCGATACGGATATTGGGTCACCCGCCGACGCTGGTTCCGCGTCTTATGCCGAAGGTGCTTGGACCGTGTCCGGCGGAGGCGCGGATATCTGGGGCACCAATGACCAATGTAACTTCGCCAGCCAAGTCTTCAATTGCGACGGCGCGATCGTGGCCCATGTGACCAGCGTGGAGAATACCGATCCAGCTTCCGGCTGGCCCAAAGCAGGGGTGATGTTCCGCAACGACAATACGGCAGGGGCTGTCAATGCTTTTATGGCCGCCACTGCCGCCCAAGGGGTCGCTTTTCAAGTTCGCAATGCGGCGGACGGCGTATCCACCAGCACACAAATCACCGGGGTCACCAATCCCGTCTGGGTGAAAGTGGTTCGTTCAAGCGACCAATTCAGCGGTTTTTACAGTGTCGATGGAATCAATTGGACACAGGTCGGAAGCACCGCCACCATCGAAATGGCCGGTCCCGCCCTGGCCGGGTTGGCCGTGTGCGCCCACAACAACAGTGCGCTCAACGCCTCCACCTTTACTAACGTCAGCCTCAGCTCAACCACCTTCGGTATTTACCGGGAGCGTTGGACCAACCTGAGCTCCAGCGTGGGCAACACCCTGGCGGCTCTGACCAATACCAGCGACAACCCCAATTGGCCCAATAATCCCGTCGCGTCCTACACGCATGTTTTTACCAATTTTGAAACCGAGATTAACGACAACATGAATTATTACGGCCAGCGTCTTCGGACTCTTGTCGTGCCCCCGAGCAACGGGCTTTACACGTTTTGGATCGCCAGCGATGACACGTCCCAGCTCTTTCTTAGTGACAATGAGAATCCCGCCGGAATGGTTTCGATTGCTTACAACTCTTCCTACACGTCGTCGGAGGACTGGACCGCGTTTCCCAATCTTCAATCGGCGCCCATCAGTCTGCAAGGCGGTTGCCGATATTATTTGGAAGCATTGATGCAGCAGGGCGTTGGCGGTGTTAACCTCTCCGTCCGCTGGCAATTGCCCAATGGAGTTTTTGAGCAGCCGATGGCCGCCGTTAGCGCCGCCGGCACGTTTCTGATTCCGTACACCGGCTCGAACACGGTTCCGGGCATTTATGCCCAATCCAGCAACATCACGGTCGTCGAGAATCTCAGCGCAGATTTTTCGCTGCTGGTCACGAATCAGGCGTCTGTGGCTTATCAATGGTTCAATACCGGCGCCGAAATTGCCGGGGCGACCCTGCCCGTTTACACACTCCCAAATGTCAGCCTGGCGATCAACAACGGCCAGATTTTCACGTGCGTTGTCAGTAACAGCATCGGTTCGATCACCAGCGCCCCCATCGCCCTGACTGTGTTGCGCGACACCGTGCCGCCGACGGTGACCGGAGCCTTTAATCTTGGCCCCACCAACGTGGAGATCGTCTTCTCGAAAGCGGTCGCCGTCACCAACGCTACCAATCTGGCCAATTATGTATTTACCAACGGGCTCGCCATTACGGCCGCAGCACTGAACACGAATTCTTTCACAGTGACGCTAACCAGCGCGCCCCTGGTCTATGGGAGCAATTATGTTCTTGTCATCAATAATATATACGACCTGGCCAGCACACCCATTGAGATCGCCACCAACACGCAAGTCAGCTTCGCAGCCTCGCCCTTTGCTCCTCAAGACATCGGCAGCCCGGTCATCGCTTCCACCGACACCTTCACCACCAATGGGGATATCATCAGCAGTGCCGGTAACAACATTGGCGGCAACAGCGATCAATTTAATTTTGATTACCAACTCCAGACCGGCAATTTTGATGTCACGGTTTGCCTGGCCTCTTTGGGCATGTCCGACCTCTGGGCTCAAGCGGGCTTGATGGCTCGCGCCACCTTGAACGCAAGCAGCCCATTCGCCGCCGCCCTGGCCACGCCGGGAATGAATGGAGATTTTTTTGCCGACCGCACGACTGCCGATGCTCTGGCTACCACAACGGGAAGTTTCCCTGTCAACTATCCCAATACATGGCTGCGGCTCAATCGCGTTGGCAACCTGTTTAAGGGCTTTGGCAGTTACGACGGAACCAATTGGACGCTCTTAGGCAGCGCGACGATTACCATGCCCAGCCAGATTTACCTCGGCCTCGCCGTCTCCAGCCACGACACCAATCAGGCGACCACGGCGAAGTTTGTGGATTATGAAACCACACCTGCCAGCGCCTTGGTGGCTACGACCGTCAATCCCCATGAACCGCTGGGGCCATCGAGTCGCAAGACCGGGATTGTCATTTCCGAGATCATGTACAAACCGGCTCCGCGAACGGACAGCAACAACGTGGAATTTCTCGAAATCTACAATTCCTGTCCGTTTTTCCAGGACATCAGCAGTTATCAAGTGACTTGTGCGGACATGAATTACACCTTCCCCGCCAACACGCTCATCCCCGGCGGCTCCTTCTTCGTGCTGGCCGCTTCGCCGCAAGGCATCGCAAATGTCTATGGTCTGACTTCCAATGTTTTTGGCCCTTACAACGGCAGCCTCAAACATGCCGAGACTCTGCAGGTGTTGGATGAGCGGAGCAATGTGTTGTTGACGGTGCCCTACACCGACGTCTATCCGTGGCCGGTAGCGGCCGATGGTACGGGACATTCCATCGTGCTGGCCAATCCGACCTACGGCGAAGGCGATCCGCGCGCCTGGGACATCAGTGACGTGGTCGGCGGATCACCGGGTCAGGCGGAACAGTTCACCCCAAGCCCGTTACGGAGCGTGGTCATTAACGAAATCTTGCCACATACCGAGAACCCGGCCGTGCCGCAATTCATCGAGCTCTACAACCACAGCACTGGAAGCGTGGATGTTTCGGGTTGTATTTTGACCGATGATCCGGCGACCAACAAATATGTCATTCCCGCAGGCACGGTACTCGGCCCGGCGGGATTTGTGTCCTTCACGCAATCGCAATTTGGTTTCACGCTCAACGGCGAGGGCGAGACGCTCTACTTCATCAAGCCGGACGGCAGTCGCATCCTGGACGCCGTGCAATTTGGGGCGCAGGCCGACGGCGTTTCCTATGGCCGCTGGCCGAATGGCGCCAATGATTTTTATGCCTTCACCACCAACACGCCCGGCACGAATAACAGCACTATTTTAATCGGCGATATTGTCATCAACGAATTGATGTATGATCCGATCAGCGGCAACGATGATGATCAATACATTGAACTCTACAACAAGGGCACCAACACGATCAATTTGGCTGGCTGGCAATTCACCGCTGGCGTCACGTTCACCTTTCCGCCCAACGCGGTCATCGGACCCAACGGTTATGTGGTGGTAGGCAAGAACATCACGAATTTGTTTGCCAAATACACCAATCTCAACTCGAGCAACACCTACGGTAATTATGGCGGCAAGTTGTCGCATAACGGGGAATTGGTCGTCTTGGCCCAACCCGAGTCCTACTTTGGAACCAACACCATTTACGTGGAGGAAGACGAAGTGACCTATGGCACGGGCGGGCGATGGGGAGAGTGGGCCGCCGGAGGCGGCAGTAGTTTGGAACTCATTGATCCCCATTCCAATCACCGTCTGGCCGCCAATTGGGCCGACAGCGACGAAACGCAAAAGTCCATCTGGGTGGACATTGAAAACACTGGGGTCCTCGATAATGGCGCCAATTACGAATCCAACATTGACTACGCGCAAATCGGCCTGCTGGATGTCGGAGAATGCTTGGTCGATAACATCGAAGTCGATTACAACGGGAACAACTACGTCTCCAATGGCACATTTGAAAGCGGCCTGGGTCTGACCAATTGGTCCCTTCAAGGCGCCATGGTCCGTTCTAGCCTGGAAAACAGCGGCTATCAAAGCAGCTATTCGCTGCACATTCGTTGCAACGATAAGATTTGGACCGGGGATGATTCCTGTGAAGTGGCCTTGAGCACCAATTCAATGGTGGCTGGCCAAACAGCCACCTTGCGTTACAAGGCGCGCTGGCTGCACGGTTGGCCGGAAGTGCTCTTCCGTCTCAATGGCAATTGGCTTGAAGCCACAGCCGCGATGCCTGTTCCGACCAACCTCGGCTCACCGGGTGGACCCAACAGCCAATATGCGACCAATGCGGGCCCGGCCATGTACAACGTAACCCACTCGCCGACCATTCCGGCCGCCAACCAGCCAGTGGTGGTTTCGGCCCAGGCGCACGATCCCGATGGGATACAAGGCCTGACCCTTTACTATCGCTTGGACCCGGCGACGGCCTATACAGCGGTGCCGATGGATGACAAAGGCACAGGCGGCGACGCCATCGCTGGCGACGGTATTTTCAGCGCGACCATTCAGGGGCAAGCGTCGAATCAAATCGCCGCCTTTTACATTGTCGCCACAGACAAGTGGGGCGCCTCGACGCGCTTCCCGGCCTTGCGCACCAATGATAATGTGCCGTTGACCGAATGTGAAATCATGTTCGGCGACGGCGTGCCCGGCGGCAGCTTCGGCGCGTATCATTTATGGATCACCCTGACCAACGTGACGCGTTGGGCGAATCTGGGCAATTTGAGCAACGAAGGCAACGAATGCACTTTCGTCAATGACACGCGCGTGATCTACAACATGCACGGCCAGTTTGCCGGCAGTCCGTATCATCAGCAGTTTGACACACCCAATGGCAGTCTCTGCCATTACAAATGGAAATTTAACGATGACGACATGTTTCTGGGCGCGACGGATTTCAACAAGATTCATCAGCCGGGCAACGGACCGGGCGATGACGCCAGCCTGCAGCGAGAAGAGCTGGCCAACACTTTTCTGCGGGCTCTGGGCGTGCCCTGGCTCTACAAACGCCTGGTGGCCGTCTATGTCAACGGCAACCGCCGCGGCATCCTGATGGAAGACACGCAGGTGCCAGGCAGCGATGTCGTCAAGGAACACTTCCCCAATGACACGGACGGATTCCTCTTCAAAATGCAACCATGGTTTGAGATGTCTCCCTTCCTTTCGGGCTACGACATGAAATTCAACAACGAATCGTGGTGCAACCTGATGCCCTACACCACTAGCGGCGGCGTGAAAAAAGTGGCGCGCTATCGTTGGGATTATGAGATTCGCCGTACAGCGGATTCCGACAACGACTTCACTAATGTCTTTTCTCTCGTGGATGCGGCCAACTCTTACGGCACGCCCAATTATGTGGCCAACATGGAAAACATGGCCAACATGGAAAACTGGATGCGGGTGTTTGCCGCCAACCACGCGGCGGGCAATTGGGATTCCTTCGGCGCCGAAAATGGGCAAAATCTATACGGATACATCGGCGCGCTCGGCACGAAGTACGCCTTGTTGATGTGGGATTACAACATCGTGATCGGCAACAGCAGTTCATGGGGACCTGGGCAGGATTTGTTCACGGTCAATGGTGAAGACCCGAACACGCAAAATATCTACAATAACCCTACCTTTCTGCGCATGTATTGGCGCGCCTTGCAGGAACTGGTCAATGGCCCTCTCAACGTCGCCAACAGTGGACCGCTGCTCATGGCCAAATACAATGCCTTCACCGACAACGGTCTCGTCGTCGAAAATCCCACCGCTACCATAGCCGCCGGCGGAGGCTACCCGGGAATCGAACCATGGCTTTCCCAAGCTGGAATCAGCATCGCCTCGCAACTGGCTGCGGTCAACGCCACCAACTTCACCGTCGACCCCAGCGTGACCTTCAGCAACAATGTCGCTTACATCTCTGGCGGCGCTCCGGTCAACGTGGACGTGATCTGGATCAACGGCGTCGCCTATCCGTTGACTTGGACGGGCTTGACCAATTGGACCGTGACCTTGCCGTTGGCCAATGGCACCAATGTTTTGGACGTCGTGGGCGTGGACCACACCGGCCAACCCATCGCCGGAGACAGCAATCAGGTCAGCGTCATCTATAGCGGCACGATTCCCTCGCCAATCGGGCAAGTGGCCATCAATGAAATCATGTGGAACCCGGCTGTCCCCAAGGCGCAGTACGTGGAACTTTTCAACAACTCCAGCAACGTCACCTACGATTTGTCCGGCTGGCAGTTCCAGGGTTTGTCCTACACTTTCCCGTCAGGCTCCTTGCTGCCCCCGTTAGACTATCTCGTCCTGGCCGCCAATCGCCCGGCCTTCGCGGCGGC
>DASYNM010000471.1:0-6281 GCA_036008545.1 Verrucomicrobiia bacterium | reverse complement strand
GTTTATTTCGACTCTGACCAATGCCACCATCAGTGACTTGATCTACGATCCGGGCACGGACCGGATTTACGCGAGCATTCCAGGCAGCTCAAGCGTCGAACCCAACACCGTCATGCGGCTCAATCCTTACACTGCCACGGTGGAATCTTACATTCAGGTTGACACGAACCCGGCCGAGATGGCGCTCTCTGCCAGCAATGAGTACATTTATATCGTGGTGCAAAACGGCTATTCCGTACAACGCCTCAATCTTGCCTCGCAAACGCCCGATCTTGAGTTCGCGCTGCCCGGCTTTTTTGCGGTCAACTTGTTGGGGTTGCCCAACAGTCCTGCCAGCGTTGCCGTTGACGGCCAGAGCCCGTATGGGCCTTCGCAAAACTTTATTTATGATGGCGATGTGGCAAGGACAAACTTGGCGGATTTGGACCTGGTGCCAGGCCTCGACGACGGCGGCATTCTCAGCGGCGGCCTTGTGTTCCTTCCCGGCGGAGTTGCGCTCACTCCAATCAATTCACAACCCGTCGGCGTATTCCCGCTGCCCGGAGCGGTGGGAACGCCCCCGGTGGCGCCCGATGCAAGCGCGGGAACCGTTTTCTTTCTATCCGACAACAACGGCCAATCGACCATCTATGCCGAGAATATCGAGACGTTTACTCTGCAAGGAACCCAAACGATTCCCGGAGTCGCGGGAGGGGTGCAAGACTTTATTTTCTGGGGCACCAACGGCCTGGCCTTCTCCACCACGGCCAACCAGATTTTCTTGATCCGCTCTTCGCTTGTTCCGGTTCCTTTAGAGGCACACTTGTCCGTTGCCCAAACCGCCCCGACGCTGGCCACCGTTGGAAGTGACGTACAGTATAGCATTGTGGTTACCAATTCGGGCGATATTGCGGCGTCGGATGTGATCCTTGACGATCCATTACCGGCGGACGCAAGCTTTGTAAGCGCCGTCTCCAGCCAGGGGACAGTGGCGTATAATGACGGCATTCTGAGCGGCTTTCTAGGCACTATTCCGCCCAATGCCGCTGCAACTCTAACCGTGACTCTCCAGCCTCACGCGCCAGGCATACTGACCAGCGCGGTCAGCATCGCAACATCGACGGTCGATTCAACTTCCGCTATCGAGGCGTCCACATGGTTGACGAGCATCAGCGAGGCAGCGTCTTCCAACCAAATTGCCCAGTTGTTGCTGCCGGTCAATGACCTCGTCTTTAATTCGAGCGACGGCAATCTTTATGCCAGCATTTCCGGCAGCTCGGCGACGTACGGCAACAGTATTGTGGCTATGGATCCGTCGAGCCTCCAAATCAGAAAATCTATTCCCATGGGTTCAGAACCCGGCGCGTTGGCCCTTTCCCCGGACGGCCGCTATCTCTACAATTATCTCCAAAGCTCCGCGTCGATCGAACTGGTGGACTTGGAGACGGGGAGGGTCACCCTTGAAGATTCGATTTACGGTTACGGCCTCACCGAGATGTTCGTTCTTCCTGGCACGTCCGAATCCCTATTGTTTTCACAACACTATACGGACATGAGCCCCAGTGGAGGCGGTGTCAATATTATTACCGGCGGAACGGTGGTGCTGTTTGACAATTCAGATGTAATTTCTCTGATCCAACCATCGCTCTCGTCCAACCTTTTCTATGGCTACGACAACGCAGACGAGCCTTCGATAATCAGCTATGTGCAATTGGACGGCACCAACACTCAAGCCACCTCGGCGGGCGGCCTGACCCTCGACTTCGAGCCAGAGATGCGATCGGGCGGAGACCTGTTGTTTTTTTCGGCCGGCGAAGTGGTTGATCCTGAGTCGATGATCCGCTTGAATACGTTGCCGGGACTGGGTCTTGCTTATAACTGCATCTGTCCCGATACCGCTTCCGGCCGCGTTTATTGTTTCCCTGCTGGCGGCTCAGCGATCGAGGCGTTCGCATTAAACACATATCAAGCAACCGGAACACTTCAGGTTCCGGGTATCGTGGGATCGCCCGAGCAATTGGTGCGGTGGGGAAGCAACGGTCTGGCCTTTGCAACCACAGGCGGCCAGTTGTTTTCCATCCAAACGACGTTGGTGCCGATTCTGCAGCCGGCCGATCTAGTGGTTAGCCAGTTAACGAGCAGTTCATCGACTCTTCTAACCAATCTCACCATGACCATCATCGTGAGCAACCAAGGACCTGGCGGAGCCACAGGTGTGATGGTCCAGGATATTTTGCCCGCAGGGATGAGACTTATATCCGCCTCCTCCTCGCAAGGATCGGTTTCTAACATCGGAGGCACTCTGACCGGATCTTTGGGGACATTGAGCGCAGGCGCCAGCGCGCAAATCTCCATTGTGGTCGAGCCCACCGAGGTTGGGTCATACTCCAACTACGCCCGCGCCGCGGCCAACGAGCCGGACCCCGTCATGACGAACAATAGTTCGGGGCAGCCCATCTCAGTCCTATTCTCGCAGAATGCCGCCCTGTATATTGGTGGGTTGGTGTACGACCCGTCCAACGGCATGGTTTTTGCCACCGTGCAGAGCGACGGCGCGTACAGCAACAGCATTATCGAAATCAATCCCGCCAATGGGAACGTGGTGCAATCGCTTCCGACCAGCTTCGAGCCTGGCCTCATTACGATAAGCAGCGACGACCAATTCTTGTACGTCGGGACAACCATAGATCCCATTGTGGCTCGGGTGAACATTCAGGGATGGACGAATGACTTAACTTTTGGTCTAGGCACCAGCTCCGACGGCATTACTTACATTGTGGACGATTTCGCTCCCTTGCCCGGCCTGCCCCATTCTGTGGCTGTGTCGATGAGTACATGGTACGGAGATTACAACCCGCAAGTCGTGATTTATGACGATGGAGTCGCCCGCTCCGATATTCTTACAAATGGCGATGGCGGACCGTGGTATATTCAAGCCTCGCCGGATGCTTCGACGCTATATGTAGTCAACGGGGATTTTATTCCTTACGACATCAATTCATCGGGGATCGGAGCCGCGCTGACAAACCTGGCTGGCTACAACTCGGATTTTCGGATTGAATACAACCGATTGATTACTGACGCCGGACAAGCGCTGAACCTCCAGAATTACGCCCCGCAAGGCAACTTTCCGGTGACCGGGCTCGTTGCCCCCGATTTGGAAAATGGCATTGTTTACTTCTTGGTTCAGGGCGGCGAACCCGCCGTGGCGACCTGGACCCTGGAGGCCTGCTCGACAAACATGGTTGATGTTCTGTGGCAAGTTACGGTTCCCGCAGCGACAGGGGCAGCCTATGGCTTGACGCGTTGCGGATCCAACATGTTGGCCTTCGCCACGCAACCCACTTCCCAAACGTCCTATGGCCAGGTGCCAACCGCAAACCAACTTTACTTCCTCAACACCTCAGCGATACCGCCAGCGGGCGATCTGGTGCTGGGTGTCACAACCAACTGGGCGTTCGCCGGAGGCAATTTGGTCAATACCTTCACCATTCTGGACGATGGGCCTTACACCGCCACAGGGGTTGTCTTTAGCAATTTGCTGGCGAGCTACTCTACTTTCATCAGCGCCAGTTCGTCTCAGGGAACATGTCTTGAAACAAACGGCATCGTCACTTGCGAAATTGGCTCCATGACGGGAGGTTCCAGTGTCACGGTTACCGTGGTCTCGAGAGTTCCGGGCGCTGGCTCAATTCCTTTGCAGGCCTCCGTCGCCATGAACCAGACGGATCTCTATCCCAGCAATAACCAAGTTTCTTCCGCCGAAATGATTTACCCGGCTCCGTCCGTCACCGTGAGCAATTTGAGTGCCTACAGGCAGCAAGGTGTCACGGCAACCTTCGACATCGTCCTGGACTCGCCCAACGCCCAACCCGTTTCGCTCTATTGTTCCACAAGCAATGGCTCAGCGCAATCGGGCAGCGATTACTTGCCAACTAGTGGGACCGTGACTCTCCCGCCTGGAACCATGAGCGCGAGCTTTCCGGTGAGAATTGAAAACAATAACCGTGTGGAATCAAACGTTGTTTTTTACTTGAACGTCAGCCTCAGCCCATCGGCTCCTCCGATTGCCACGGCCACCTGCACGTTGATTGATTACAATTTCTACAGCTTTACCGTCACCAACATCTCACTAACGACGGGCCTCAGCGGTATCACCAACGCTGTCTTTTTTGTGACCCTCTCCGGAAGCAACGCCACAACTGCGAGTGTGGATTATTTTACCCGTGACGGCAATGCGGCTTCGGGAAGAGATTACATGGGCAAGGCCGGGACTCTCGTCTATCCGGCCGGCGTGGAGAAGGAAACCGTCTCGATTCCGGTCTACGGACTGTCGGACTCCGTGCCCGTCAAGACATTTTATCTGATCCTGGCCAATCCAGTGAACGCCCTTCTGGGCACGGCCCAGGCCACGGCATCGATTCTAAGCACCAACTCGCCGTCTCCGCTTTTCATCAGTGGCGTCGCCGTGAACGGCAGCAATATCCTCTTGCAATTCCCCAGTGCGTCCGGGGCATTTTACCGACTTGAGGTTTCAACAAATCTGGCCAGCGCGGATTGGGTTACCGCCATCGACAATATCCCTGGAACCGGCGTATCCGTTACTCTCACCGACACGAACGGGCCTTCCAGTTCGTCCAAGTTTTATCGTTTGGTCGAAGTGCCTTAAGCACAGAACTATATGTGGAGATAGATGCTCCCATTTCATGTGCCCGTTGTTGTTACCTATTCCGCCGCGGTGTGCTGGTAGAACGGCGCCGCTTCCAGACCTCCTGGAACAATTTCAACACCCCGGTGACAAATAGGTCACCATCATTTCAAAGGAGATCAACGACTTCAAAGCCAGACTGAACCTGTCGTGGATTACAGCGTCTTCTTCCCCGCCGCCCTCACTTTCGCCCATCTGGCCCGTGCTGCTTTTGCAAGCTTGGCCCTGACAGCCGGACTGCTGCGCCGATCTTTTTTCTTGCTGCTTCTGCGAGCCGCCTTCCCCTTTCGTTTCACCTTGGCCCATCTTGCTCGCTGTGCAGCCGCAATCCTGGCCCTGGCACCGCGAGACATGCGACGGCGACGGCGCTTCGGTGCTCCTTCGGTTGCCGGAGACAATGAGCCTTCGCCATCGGCGGCGATAGAATCGATTTGGCCTTGGAGCGTCTCAACCTTTTCCCTGATAGCAATGATTTTGTTGAGTTGACCTGTCGTTAAATCCAAAAGATTTGTCGTCATCGTTTATAGGTAATGCCTGTGGGAGATTGGAGTCAATAAAGGAGATGGCCGCCTTTTCTTTGTGTTGAAATATTTTTGGGAGTGGAGTTTGATTACTCTTCAATGAAGCCATTCGCGTTCAACGTCGAAATTCTGTCCCTGCCAGAGAACCGACAAGCAAAACCTGGCACGAGGGGATACGCGAACGTGATCGCCTTTTCAGAAAGCATGGAAAGCGCACATAAACTGGCTTTTAATTTTCTCACGAAGCAAGGCTGGAAGCCAATAAGCGTAGAACTCGCTTTCGAGATACTAGGCGGGCCTCCTCACGATGACCCAGAATTAAAACGTGTCTATGACCAAGCGAAAATTGATGGAGTCGCGGCTGAATATGCGATTGTTGGTCGAGAGCGCCTGGGGCTAGGCCAGAACTCTTCAAGGAATTAGATTGTATATTTGTCATGCCGGTTTCGAGCATTATTATGGTGCCCCCGCCGACGCTGTTTCCTTTCCGACTTGGAGGCTAGGTAACGGCGGCGGCGAGCGATGACATCGACGCGACGGCCCAACTTCCGAGGCGCACGTTCATTCGACATGGATTTCAGCACAGCGTCCTCTCGCGGTGTAAAGCGGTGGCTTTGAGCGCCGACAGGGGGCCGGTGCTTCTTTTCCCGCCGCGCCTGCACTGCTACAAACGTCCGCCGCAACCTCTTCGCCAGCACGCGGTCAGGCACGATTCCAAGCAGTGCGTCCTCCCTGGCCGTCCAGGGGCATGAGTAAGTGACATTCCAAGCCGGTATGCCGAGGATGTTGCGCCGCGCACGAACAGCGCCCCGGCTTCGTTTGATCTTTCGGGCAATCTCCTCGTCGCGGGCGGTGCCTAAGAGACTGTCTTCCTTGGCAGTCCATAGCCTCAAGTCGGGATTGATGTGCCGTCCAGTTCGTGCAATCCGGTCCTGCACTTGTTTAGACGTGGCAGGACGCACCAACGCGTGCCGACGGTCGTTCGGCGTTTTTTCGCGACCAAGGATCGCCTTGGGGTGCTTGGCCCGGATGAGCGCCCGTCGCCGGGTTGGTGATTCCGAAGCCGACTTGAC
>DASYNM010000470.1:0-6117 GCA_036008545.1 Verrucomicrobiia bacterium | reverse complement strand
GGCGCTGCTGGTCCTGGCCGTAGTCGGTTTGCCGTTGATTGTCATAGACGACGGTACGGCGGCGGGCTTTACTCAAATCATCCTGACTTACACCCTGAGCGCGGTCACCATGCTCCTGGGCATCTCGACGCTTTGGCTCTCCTGCGGTACCCTCGCACGCGACATTGAGGAATGCCAGATCCAGGTCGTCGCCACCAAGCCCATCGCGCGCTGGCAAATCTGGCTGGGCAAATGGTTCGGTATCGCGTCTCTCAACGCCGTCCTGCTGCTTCTGGCCGGCGCCTGCATTTACGGCCTCCTGGAGTGGCGCGCCTCCAGGTTGCCTGCTGCGGAACAAAAAGATTTGCGCCAGCAGGTCCTCGTCGCGCGCGGTTCGGCCAAAGAACAAAACTACGACACCGAAATTGACACAGAGACCGAGCAGGTTTTGCAAAATCGCCTCAAGGCCAGCCCGGTTTCGACCGCCGATGTGCCGGAAGTCCGTAAGGAAATCCGCGAGCAGGTCAAATCCGATTTTCAACTGGTGCCGCCGGGTTATACGCGGGAATGGAAGATCGATCTGGGCTATGCCAAAAATTACCTGGCCGGCCGGCCCATGCAATTGCGCATCAAGTTTAATGCCGCCAACCATGTTTCTTCCGGCACCTTCGTCGGCCTTTGGCAAATTGGCGACCCCGATTCAAAAAAATTTGTGCAGTTCCCTCCCATGAGCCTGGCGCCCGATACCTTCCATGAATTTCAAATCCCGCCGGACCTCTTCAACGACAAAGGCGTGCTGACCATCGTGTTTTTAAACGAAAACAATACTGCCCTGCTGTTTCCGCTGGAAGACGGCATGCAGGTCCTTTATCCGCAAGGCAGCTTTACGCTGAATTTTCTCCGCGCGCTCGGCATCATCTTTTGCTGGCTGATCCTGCTCTCCTCCATCGGCTTGATGGCGGCGAGTTTCCTGTCATTCCCCGTCGCAGCCTTCTTTTCACTGGCCATGCTAATCCTGGCTTTTTCCGGCAGCACGCTGGCCGAAAATCTTGGCCTGGACAATCCTCCCCCTCCCCCGGGGGCGGCCATGCCGCAGTCATTGGGTGACCTGATCACCACTCCGCTGGTGAAGGGTCTTTTGGATGTCCTCAACCTGGCCGAAAATTTTTCGCCGATTGACTCCCTAAGCACGGGCCGCAGCATTCCCTGGAGTGAACTGGCCGCGGCGTTTGCGCAAATCGTCCTGTTGCTCAGCGGCATCTTTGTGGTGGCGGGCATCTTTTTCTTTAGCCGGCGCGAACTGGCAACGGCGCAAAACCAATGAACCCGCGCGCCAAAAAAATGGTTTTGCTGGCGCTGGCCGTCCTCCTGCTTTTCGCCTGCGGCCGGTTGCAAAAGTCTTTGAACCACGACCGCGCTGCGCTGGGCCTGACCATTTCCGAACCTTTGCAGGACGCGCCGCCACTGCTGGCGCTTACCACCCAGGCCCTCGGCGGTTTTCGCGGGCTGATCTCCAATTTCCTCTGGATACGCGCCAACGACCTGCAACTCAACGACCAGTTTTTTGAGGCCGCGCAACTGGCCGACTGGATCACCGACCTCGAGCCGCACTTCACTCAGGTCTGGGTCTACGAGGGCTGGAACATGGCCTATAACATCTCCGTCAAATTCAAAGACCCCTCCGATCGCTGGCGCTGGGTCCAGAACGGCATCGCCCTCCTCCGCGACCGCGGCCTGCTCTACAACCCCAACGACATCCTCATTTACCGCGAACTCGCCTGGTTCTATCAACACAAAATGGGGCAGAACCTCGACGACGCCAACAACTACTACAAAACCCAATGGGCGCGGGAGATGACTCCGTTCTTCGGCCCGCACGGCACCAATTTCGACGATTTGATCAATCCCCAAACCACCGAACAAAGGACTAACGCCCTCGTGCTCCGCCAGAAATATAAGATTGATCCCGTCTTCGCGGAAAAGGTGAACGAGGAATGGGGGCCGCTCGACTGGCGGTTGCCTGATTCGCACGCGATTTATTGGGCTGCCCTTGGCCTGGAAAAGGCGAAAGAATATCCTGACAAGGTCACGCCCACCGATTTGATCACGCTGCGCCGCGTCATCTATCAATCCATGTTGCAGTCCTTCGACCACGGCCGGATCATTGACAATCCGTTTATCAGCAACCTTGAACTCGGGCCAAACTTCGCCCTGGTCCAAAAGGTCAACGACGCTTACGAAACGATGATGAAGGAAGACCCCAACAACGCCCAGCACATCAGCATCGCCCACCGGAACTTCCTCGCGGATGCCGCTTATTATCTTTACGAGGAAAATCGCATGGCGGATGCGCAAAAATGGTACAATTACCTCAGCAAGCGATATCCCGATAAAACCATTCTCGACAAAGTCCCCGATTCCTATCCGAGAAACCTGACGCTCGACGAATTCGCCGTCGGGCGCGTCCAGGAAGACACCGGCGATACGTCGCAGGATACTACGACTGCCGCCGTCGAAGGCCTGCTCGTTCATGCTTATGAAGATATGGCCATCGGGGAGGACGACCGTTCGACCGGCTTCAGGCTGCTGGCGCGGAAGGTTTACGACAACTACGCGGCTAAAAACAACAAGTTTCCCGGCGGCAACGTTGAGCGCACCGAGCTTCCGCCATTTCGCAACATCAACCACGTTGTGCTCGCGAATTTGCTGGATCCGCAACGCGGACTGCCCTATGCCGCGCGCGCGGTCATCAACTCGCAACTCGGCATCACCAACGCCGTCGCGCCGGATGCTTTGCCTTCGCCAACCAACGCGCCGGCCACGAACGCGCCGGCCCAATAATTCCGCACCGAAGCCATTGGCTTAATGCGACGGCGCGGCGCCAACCCAAAACAGATTTAACGTCGCGTCCTGCTGTTCCGGTGGCGGAAACGCCGACCAACCCGGCTTCTGACCGATCGTCCTGAACCACGGCTGCGAACTCATCCCATCCACGCGCACGATTTTGTCCGTTTGCTTTGACGGAGGAATTTTTTTGCTCAAGGGAGTAAAAATCTCCACTTTCTTTTCCACCGTTTGTTTTTGAACGGTCGCCGACATGGGGACCACCGGGGCCGCGCCCGTTTGCGGTTGTTTTTGCAGAGGCGCTTGCGGCTGGGCCATAGCGGCCATGGACGCCGCCACGACCATCACCATCAATATTCTCCTTTTCATACCTAACCATCGTCCCCTTCGGGGCTGGCGTCAAGGGACGACGCGCATCTGCACGGCGTCCACGATTTCTGTGCCCACCGAAATGGCGCCGATAATGACGACCGTCGCGCCCGATTCCAGGCGGCCTTCCTCCGCCAGCGTGGTCAGCGCCCGCTCAATGGTGTTTTGCGGGTCAATAAAATCAAACGGCATGACGAACGAGATGACGCCCCAATGCAAACTCAGTTCGTTGGCGCAACTTTGGGTTTCGCACAGGGCGTAAATCGGCGAGTAATGCGGGCGCATCCAGCTCGCGTAGCGCGCCATGCTTCCGTGCCGCGTGAAGACCAAAATCGCCGCGGCCTTCAATTCATTGGCCATGACCACCGCGCTTTTCACCAGCTTTTGCCGCGACGTTTCCAATTCCGCCGATTCGTGAAACTGCGCGCTGCCGCTGCGCTCGATGCGCCGGGCGATGCGGTCAAAAACTTCGATGCACTTGACGGGATATTTTCCCACCGTGGTTTCGCCGCTGAGCATGATGGCGTCGGCCTCCTCGAAAACCGCGTTGGCCACGTCGGTGACCTCCGCGCGCGTGGGCATGGGGGAATCAATCATGCTCTCGAGCATGTGCGTGGCCACGATGACTGCGCGGCCTTTGCGCAAACAGGTCTTGACGATGCGGCGCTGGACAATCGGCAGTTCCTCGTAGGGAATTTCAATGCCCAAATCCCCGCGTGCGACCATGACGCCGTCGGCCTCGGCCACGATCGCCTCGAGATTTTTGATGGCTTCCTGGTCTTCGATTTTGGCGATGATGCACGGCGCGTCTTTTTCGCCGAACAACTCGCGCAACTGCATCAGGTCCCGCGCCTCGCGCACAAACGACAGCGCGATAAAATCCACGCCCAACTCGAGGCCCAGCTTGACGTCCTTGATGTCCTTGGCCGTCAACGCCGGCAGGCTCACCTTGACGCCGGGCAAATTGATGTGCCGGCGGCTGCCCAGCTTGCCCTCCGTCAGGACTTCGCATTCGACCTTGTTGCCGGATTTGACCAGCACTTTCATCTCGATCGCGCCGTTGTCAATCAGCACCACGTCGCCCACGCTGATGTCGTTGACAAAATTTTCGTAGTTCACGTCCACCGAATGCTGTTCCAGGTCGCGTTCGCCGCGGACGGTGAGCGTGAATTTCTGGCCCGGCCGCAAATCCAGCGGCACGCCGAGGTCGCCGGTGCGGATGGCGGGGCCTTGCGTGTCCATCATGATGCCGATGAATTTTTTGCGTTCCCGAGACACCGCGCGGATGTCCGTCACCACGCGGCGCACCCAATCGTGCGGCGCGTGCGACATGTTGAGGCGGAAAATGTTGACGCCCGCGTCAATGAGTTTACCGATCATTTCGGCGGAGTCGGTGGCGGGGCCAAGCGTGGATATGATTTTTGTCCTGCGAACGGTTCCTCGTTGCATCGGATTAAAATAGCGTTGTGATGACGGATGAAAAGTTTTTAATTCCTGCTCAAGGTTATTGTCTCGCGAAGGGGACGTGTCCCGCACGCGAAGATGGCGAAGGGGCAGCCGAACTTCCGCAAGGTTTTGAAATTCTTCATTCTGTCGTCCCTACGGGACTTGTTTATCTTTTGTTCTGCTGACCCAGCACTAAAGTGCTGGGCTATTATCTTAATACTGATAAGAGTGTGTTGATTCCAACCTGTTTGGAACGCCACCATCTCTTTGAAAATAGCCCAGCCATTTATGGCTGGGTCCTTCCGGCAACAAATTAAGAGTCCCTCGGGGACGACAGAGTTTATCAATGGTCGTTTCATATTCGTTTAACTCTTCATCATCCCAATGTCGCTTTGGGTGGAGGCGGGGGTTGGGGCCACAATTCACGCGGCGGGACAATCGTGCGACGGCTGTTCGTGGCCGTGAGGGCGTGACCAGCCAGTTTGTCGGCATCGAAACAATCTCCGTGCATTCCCTGGTCGTTCGGTTCGCATACAATCCGGCCACGGTCTTTCATTACGAGCCGATAATCCGTGCGCGTGTATTCATCCGATGGCAGCGTCAGGTTATTGTCGTCCAGTTTGGCGATGAGTTGGTTGCCCAGATATTCCTTCCAGTTGGTCGGCTTGTCCAAAGAGAGCTTGTCCACGGCTTCCGAAGCCACGACCAAAACCACCGGAACTTTCGCGCGGAAATATTTCCGGTTTTGTTCGGCGTAATAACGTTCGTTTGTGGCGTCCTGCGCGAGGGCGCGGGGCCGGATGCCCCGGCGTTCAAGGACATTCAGGATGCTCAGGATACGCTGGTTGGCGATTTCGGGGTCTTTAGTTTTCCAAATGAAACGGCAGCGAACAATCCATTCGGGGCCGTGTTCCTCCAGGAGGGAAACCACGCTGGGATTGGATTTACCCTTAGTGGACGTGGCGACGTCAAAGCCGAGGCCGATGGCTAGTTTCGAATGGCCAGTTACGGGCGATGAGCCGGAACGGGCGGCAGCTTCTTCCCGTCTGCGGGCGGATTCAGCATATAATTCCGAGAACGAGGTTGGCAGCCGTTGTTTGTGGGGCGGCAGGTTCCATTGATAGATCTCGTAGGGAGTGGCGTCGCGAATGGGTGGAGGCGACGGGTGTAAGGGAGCCGAACCGTCTCCCCTCTCCTGGGGGAGAGGGCCAGGGTGAGGGCGAGCTAATCCCTGATCAAGTTTCCCTCCAAGGTTCCCATACAACCAATTCACCGCTGGCGTCATATCGGCATCGGAATTGATTTGGAAGTTTTGACATTGGCCGACACCTCTCTCTTGTGCCGTCCTTAATCGCAGCAAATCACAGGCGGCGGAGCCGCCAAGCATCCATTTGAGCCAATGAGCGATGCGATGACCGTCCTTGTTGGGCGCGCGCTGGAAGGCTTCCGTGGGCGTGATCTCTTCACCCGATTTGAGGT
>DASYNM010000469.1:0-21397 GCA_036008545.1 Verrucomicrobiia bacterium | reverse complement strand
CTCTCGTTCAGAATGGCCCCAATCAAGTTCTAAACGGAGAACCGGAGTGGATCGGGCAACTCAGGAACCCCTTGTGGCACCATTCCGGCACCAACACTTTTATCGACCGCTACGCCTACCTGGTTTTGCCGATCGGCAAGACGCTCGACGTTAATTACATTGGCAATTTTTTGAAGGATACCTTCCTGGACGGCTTCAGCCCTCTGCAGCCGGCAACCCAATCGAAAGCCGCCGGCTTGCCTGACGGTTTCGCGCGCGATCAAGGCATTGGCTCGTGGGAACTCAACCTCGGCGGGTTTTTGGATGCGCTCAGCCCCTGGGCTTACGAGAACAACAACGGCGGCTACGGACCAGCCCGTCTTATGAGCTACAATCCATATTTTTACTATCCTCCAGTTGCCAACGGCAACCCCAACAGTGGCAACGCCTTTGACGATGCGCAGTCCATCCTGCATTTCCGCTACCCCCAGGCTCCTTACGCGTTGGCCGGTTTATCATTGGACCTACCAGGAAACTTCCAGGATTACCAAAACAACAATATTGACGTCTATTGCGTCTCTTCCCCAGAGACGGCGCCTTTTGATTATAACTACAATTTAGATGGCCGGCAGCCTAATCCCACACGGCCCTGGGCGGGAAGTTACGGCACGAACCTGTTTTACGATCCACAGGATTTGTTCGATCCAACCAAAACCTCCCCTTACTTCACCAATCGCATATTGTTGGCCTCGCAGCGGACGAATACCTTCGACCGCTATACGTTCCTGCGCTTGCTTTCCAGCATGGGGATGGGCTCCAGCCCGGAGTACGGCGTGTGGGTCTATGGCGATACCAATTACGTCAATCAAACCACTCAGCCGCCATTGCTACCCCCATTGGTATTGCGCACGAAAGTCAACATCAACTACGACAACACGGCGCAGATTACCAATGTCAATGCCCCCTACGTCCCCATGCCTGCCAATCTGGCGCCGTGGAATGCGACGGTCTTTTTCAACAACGCCGCCGAACTGCTTCTGCGCTCGAAAATCTTCACGTTCACCAATATGTTGGGCACCAACACAACCGGCACCACTTTGACCGCGACTTTTGGCGTGACCAATATCCCCATTTACCGGGCCAACAATCCGGGCATTCGCTATGACGAAGGGATTCATCGGATGCTCCAGGTGGCAGCCAATATTTATGATGCCACCCTCAACACCCCCTCCAACGCAGTGCCACCTGTCCGGCATCCGACTGTTTTCCGCCCTCGCTTCGGTCTCGTGAATCCGGGGACCACCAACGTCGGCATCAATATCATCGGCTACGTTCAAGTGACCAATGCACCTCTCGCCTACAAGCAAATGCTCGGCGGCGGTGTCAACGGCGGCTTCAAGGATCTGTCAGTCGTCCTTGCAGACCTCCAGAGCAACCCGGCGCGCGCCGCGGACGACAACGCTTGGGGAATTCCCTGGATAGTCGCCGCTGAGAAGTGGTTGCCGCAATTCAACCAGTATAGTTACAACACGCGCGCCTTATTCACACGCAAGCTGCTGTTCGTCAGGTACGGGACACCAGCCGCGCCCGTGACCAATCGACCTCCCGAATTCACCAACCAGTTTTACTGTATGTCGATTTCCAACAGCCTTGGCATGGATGCTTGGAACCCGTATCCATCCAATTTCACAGGCGCTGCCGGCTACACGACTTGGTTTGTCTCGAATTACATCACTATTCAGATCACGAATAACTACAATTACGGATTCACCACGTTCGTGACTAATTATTTGGACAATCCGCGCCAAACATATACTTGGACACCGTGGAACGGGATTACCGGCATTTCCGCCGGCGGCAAAGCCAACGGTTTTATCAACTTCTTCCCGACCAACATCATTTCGATGCAAGCGTGCTATTTTTCGGAAGCCAACCGGAATATCGTGTTCTTCACCAACGGCGTCATTTCCTCCAATGGCTTCCTGGCCGTGGACACGCATCAAACGGGTTGGCCGGTGCATAGATGGACGGTGAACATCACCAATCACCTTGTTTATGTCTTGTTCGACGGCAATCGCGAGGACGGTTCCATCCTCGATTTTGTGAACCTTGGCCCCTTTGGCAGTTCTCTAACCATCTCGACGAATGGGGGGAGCGAAAACAGCGGCCTTGATACGAGCACGTCAAGCGCTGGCCCTCAGTATTGGTATCAGGGAAATGCCAATGACTTGGCTGGTTCCCCGATGTCGGAGGGAATGCTATACCAGGTAGGAGATGGTCATTACGACGGCGGCTACGCGAATGGCTCGCCTTACCGAAACGCCCTGATTGGCACCAACTCAACCATTTCCAGTTTGATTTTCGGCGCACCCGTTGACCCGAGCAATGTCGTCGAACAGCTTCAAACCTGGGTCGCCAACGACCCCCTCGTTCATTACACCATCGACGACCTCTATTGGCCGGGCTACACTTCTCCAACGCCAACACCCCCGCCCAACGGCTTGATCTCAGCTCCATTGACCAACAGCCTTGGAACCGTCAGCTCGCGTTACGCCCCGTGGGGCGCAAAGGACTCCATCGGTCCCAACATGCTTTTCAGGGACCCGCTCATGTACGCCCCAACCAATTGGGCTTTCCCGGCCAACAAATTCCCAAGCGTGGGCTGGATCGGGCGCGTCCATCGCGGCACGCCTTGGCAGACGATATATTTAAAAGCCGATAGCACAAATTCCCTGCAAGCACAGAATCAATGGATCAACCAATGGGTTATTTCGCCCGAAACGTATCCCACGAACGACTGGTCCTTGGTGGACGTGTTCACCGCCGCTCCCAACGACAACGCGGCGCGGGGTTTGCTGGCGGTCAATCAAACCAACGATGCCGCCTGGGCGGCGGTTTTCGCGGGTGTCATCGCCCCCACCAACAGCATCGGCACCACCAATATCGGCGGACGCCCGATAACACCCATAGCTGACGTCCAATACCTGATGGATTCACCAAACGGCATCAACAATCTGCGGACCAATTATCCCAACGGCATTTTCCACAAGGTGGGAGACATCCTGGGGGCGGCGTCTCTGACCACCGACGCCAACGGGTTCCTGGCCGGCGATGCGGCGAGATACAGCGACGAAATCGTCGAACGCATCCCGCAGCAGACGCTCGGGCTGTTGAAAGTGGGCGAACCGCAATTTGTCATTTTTGCCTGGGGCCAGGCGCTCAAACCCAAAGGGGCGCCTTATCTGGTCAATGGGCCGAACTACGGCATGTACACCAATTACGAAATCACCGGCGAATGCCTCACGCGCACCGTCTGCCACCTGGTGCATACCAACGGGCTGAAAATGGTTGTTGACAGCTTCAACGTAGAATCAGGAAATCCATGACCATGAACCGATGCCACAGCACCAGTGTGATGCCCGCGATTTCCATCCGAGATTTTGAAATCATCGAAGGACATCCCCTCGCCCCGCACGGCGGGGAGAGGGATAGGGAGAGGGGCACCCTTGGCCGAACCTCGTCACCACGAACCTCCTATCGGACAAAGAGCCTCCTCTCCCCAACCGTCTCCTCCACAAGTGTGTGGAAGAGAGGGAGAAGCAACGCCGCGAAGGATTCATGGGTTCAACGCGCTAATGTGTTCAGGAAATTCTCACCCCGGCCTTTTCCTCCACAAGAATGTAGAGGAGAGGGAGAAGGCGGAAGTAGTCCAAAAGCTGATTTGTGCCTTCAGCCCCAACCAAGAGTTGATTGCACTGGCAAAATCGCCCTTTCCCTGCTACATTTGACTCCGGCTTTGTTATTGATAGGAGGTCATTATGCGCTTTAGGCCGCGAACTTGGTTGATGCTTAGCTTGCTGCTCTTCGCGGCGGCCTACTGGACTTGGACGTATGCTGAACGAGTTTCCGTCCGCACCCGCGCCGCCCAGTCCCTGGTGGCCCAGCCAACCCAAACCGAATTGGCGAAAGGCAGCAACACGCGCACGAATGCCCAGCGCAAGTCTTACCGCCTCAGCAACACCAAGTTGACCGCGGAGCAGTTGCTGCGCAGCAATCACGGCATCCTTCTGCGCAACGCTCTTATTGACACCGACCGCCCGCTGAAACTGGAAATTCCGGATCATCTGCGGGCCAAGGGTGCGCCGGGCAGTTATATCGTGCAATCGCAGGAAGGCTTGAGCCAGCGCTTTCGCAATCGGTTGAAACAGGACGGCGTGACGTTTGTCTCGTATATCCCCAACAACGCCGCTTTGGTGCAAGCCACGCCGGAGCAAGCACGGCAGATGGCCGCTGACGTCGAGTTCGAGGCCGTCATCCCGTACGAACCGTATTACAAACTCTCGACGAGCCTGTTGCCGTCGGCCGTCGCACAGCAGCAACCGCAGTCTGGCGCCCTCAACGTAACGACGTTTCCCGGGCAGCGCGACGCCGCGCTGGCGGCCTTGCAAGCTCTGGGCGCCCAATTGATGGGAGAGGACGACAGTGCCCCGTTCGGGCCGACACTGACGGTTATGGCGCCCCCGCAATCATTGGTGGCCATTGCGCAATTGCCGCTGGCGCAGGAGATCGAACCTTATGCGTCGCGGCGCACACTCAACGATTTGACCCGTGTGGCCTTGGGCGTCTCGACCAACACGCTCTACGCGACGCCCAATTACCTGAATTTGACCGGCAAAAATGTGACCGTCAATATGAACGACACCGGAGTCGATTCCACGCATCCGGATTTTCAGGGACCCAACGGAATTCGCGTGACGGGCGCGCTCAATGCCCTGACCGACCAAAGCAACGGCCATGGCACGGCTGTGGCCGGCACCATCATGGGCAACGGCAGCCAGTCCTCCAAAGTCACCGGAGCAGTCCCCGGCTCGATCATCCCGGGCGCGGGCTTTCAGGGCAAGGCCACCAACGCCACGTTGTTCGTGCAAGCGTTGGGGGTGGTGGTCGGGGCCACGATCGACGACGCTTTTCTGCAAGGCGGCTCCCTGATTTCCGACGCCGCCTTGGAAACCACCGCCTCGACAAACCTGGGGACGACCAATTTGATTTCCAACAACAGTTGGGGTTACGACGGCGTAACCACTTACGATATGCACGCGGCCAGTTTCGACCAGGCCACGCGCGACGCCCAACCGCTGCGCCCGGGCGAGCAACCGCTCTTGTTTGTTTTCGCCGCCGGCGGCGCAGGCAACGGCGATGATTTTGGCTTAAGCGGGGAGTCGGGCACGATTATGTCTCCGGGCACGGCCAAGAATGTCATCACCGTCGGGGCCATCGACTCGGAGCGCTTCATTACCAATCAAGTCGATTTGAACGGCCAAACCAACGAACTCTTTTTCAACTGGACGGATAATGACGACTTGGTGGCCTGGTTCTCCAGTTGCGGCAACGTGGGCGCAGGGACGGAAGGAACAAACGGACGGTTCAAACCGGACGTGGTTGCGCCGGGCGTGTTTACCATTACGTGCCGCGCGACCAATTATATCGATCCGACGAACGCGGTCGAAGTCACGACTTATCCTTTCCCAAACCAACTAATCGTGCCGGGGCAGACGAACTACTATTCGCTGAACATTCCGGCGGACTCGCAGGAGTTGGTCATTCAAGTTACACCCAATCCCCTATCGCCGACGCCGTTTCCGAGCTTCAACATTCTGGGCGACGACTTCACGCCACCGACGGATTCGCTCGGCACCGGCGACTTCGTCATCTTGACAAACCAATTGACGCCGGCGGAATGGTATTTCGGCATCACGACCCTGCCGGGCGAAGTTCAGCAGGCGGCGTATGACTTGAATTTATTCCTGGTCGAGACCAACGACCTGGGCGTGCCCACGACGAATAAGCTCGGCTATTTCTCGGTCGTCAGCAACCTCAACAGCGTGCTCAAGCCAGCCGGCTACGTCTATCAATACGGCACCAGCATGTCGGCCGGGGCGGTTTCGGGCATGCTGGCGTTGATGCAGGAGTTTCTGCAAACGGACATGGGCATTACCAATCCCAGTCCGGCTTTGCTCAAGGCCATGTTGATCAACGGCTCGCGCAATCTGGAACAGCAGTACGATTTCAACACAAGTCCGCAACTTGCCAACGAACAAGGCTGGGGCCTGCCCAATTTGCCCAACAGCCTGCCGATTTCGCTGACCAATGCCGCCAACACGTCGATGGTGCTGGTCAATCAATCGACCAACAACGCTTTGGCCACCGGACAGTCACAGTCTTATACCGTCAGATGCCGCGACACCAATGTGTCGAATTTTCCCTTTCGCGTCACTCTGGTCTGGACCGATCCGCCGGGCGATCCCGCCGCCGGCATCGCGCTCGTCAACAATCTCGATGTGATCGTCACGGACGCTTCGGGCACCAATCTCTGGCTGGGCAACGACTTTTTCAGCGGGGACATCTATACCGAAGTCAACACGGGCGATCTGCCGGACGCGATCAACAACGTGCAAAATGTTTATATTGACAGCACCAACGCCCCCGTTCAGTTCCCCCTGACCGTGACGGTGCTGGGCACGCGCGTCAACGTCAACGCCGCCACCACCGAGACCAACCTGATCGCGCAGGACTACGCCCTGGTCATCTCGACCGACGACACCGCGCTGGCCACTCCGCTAAACGTAACCAGCAACGCGCCCACCTTCACGCCGCCGCCCGGCCTGAGCGCGCTGGCGGCGCTAACCAATGGCGCCGGGGGATCGCTGCTGTCTGCGCCCTTGCTGGCCTTTGAACAGGGCAACGACACTCTCATAACCATTGCCAGCAACGGCGTGCCACTGCTGCATCAGCGCGTGGGCGCCAACGAACCCAACCTCTACGCCAACGGCCCGCTCTACGGCGCCACGCCCTTGGACACCAACGGCAATGTGCTCCAATGGCATTTCTTCATTTTCACCAACAACCAATATAACGCGACCAACTTTGCCAGCAACGTCGCCTTCACCACTTTCCTGCCGCCGGATTTAGCCACGCAGATTTCGCCGCGCACCAACGGGGCGGACATTGACATGTACGTTTCCACCGATCCGACCCTGCTGACCTTGAATCCGAACGCCATCGCCGCGTCCGTCCAGGACGGCTTGGCCTCATTGAGCCGCGGTGGAACGGAAACCGTCATCATCACTAATTCGCCCGCCAACTCGGTCTATTACATCGGCATCAAGTCGGAAGACCAGCAAGCCGGGGATTTCGGGTTCTACGCCATAGCCCAGGAGACAAATTTCAGCACGCTTAACCCGGATGGCAGCGTCACCGCCAACGGCACCGGCTTGCCCAAGGTCATTCCGGACAGCCAGGAAGGGCCGCCTGCGTTGGTCTTCGCGTTTCTGGTCGATCCAGTGAATCCAAGGATGCAGCTTCGCAACCTGACGGCGACCCTGGGAATCGCGCACCCGAACCCGAGCGACCTCTACGGCATTTTGCAACACAACCAAGTCCAGGTCGTGCTCAACAATTACTCCGGCCTGATCGGCGGCTTCACCAACTCTTACAACGATTTGAACGACAATACGATCCCAGGCGCGGTCACGGCCGACGGCCCGGGGACGCTTAGGAATTACGTCAACACGTCCGGCCAGGGCATGTGGATGCTGACCGAAACAGACAACGCCTTGTTGCAGCAAGGCCAGGTCAATTCCTTTAGCGTGACCGGCTATCCGCAGCCTAATAACCTGGCTTTCACTGTCACCATTCAGCCTCAGACCTGGTTTGATGATTATGTGATCGTGCCCAATGACGCGACCAACATGACCATCTCCGCCACTTACGTCTCCGGGGGCGGCCCGATCGGCATTTTTGTCACGAACGAGGATGACGTCGGCCTCCTTGATGACGGCGTGCAACCGATCAATCCGCCCGGCGGGTTTTTGACTTATGGCCAGACCAATATTCTCCCCAACGCACCGCCGTTGACTGGGGGCATCTGGTTTTACGGCATTTACAACTACAACCCCACCACGCCGGTCACGCTCAACGTGCTGATCACTTTCGGGTTGAGCCTGGTGCCCAATTTGGTCACGACCTACACCAACAATACCATGGTGCCCATTCCCACCGATGCCACGACCAATTCGACCCAAATTTGCATCACCAACGGCCAGCAGATCGTGGATTTAAGCGTCGGCCTGCGCGCCAATGACCCGAACCTGGACGATCTTAATATAGTATTGACAAGCCCGCAAGGCACGCAAATCGTTTTGTTTGAAAACCGCGGCGGCTTGCTTGCCACCAATCTGGGCCTCACCGAGACCGACGGCGCCGCCACTAATTTCGTCTATACCATCTTCACCGAAGACACCAACCTGACCGATACGCCGATCAAATTCGCGCAGCCGCCTTACGCCACGAACACCATCACGCCTGAGACCAACATTTATACCGGCGGCTTCGAAGACGTCGCCGCTGGCCTCTATGTCCAGGGCGAAACGCTGGACGGATGGACCGTCGCGACCAACGAGGTGAGCGTGGTGACCGATCCCACTATCGCGTATGCCGGCAGCAATTTCCTGGCCCTTTCTTCCGGCCGGATCAAGCAAACCTTCACGACCATACCCGGCGCATCTTACGAATTGCGCTACCACGTGCGCAGTCCTGGTCTAACGAATTGGTGGCCTGCGGACGCCACCACGGTTGACCTCACTGGGGATGACATTAATACCACCACGACCAGTATTATCTACGACGTGGGCGAAGTGGCCCGCGCCTTCACTTTCACCACGCCCACCAGCGCCGTCGATTTTGGAACCAACACCGGCAACTTCGGCACCAATGATTTCAGCATCGACTTTTGGGTTAAGGACGAGAACACCAACATTTTGGCGACTGCTTTGTTGGAGAAACAAACAGCCTGCGACGCAGGAAACTTTTTCAATATGATCACAAAGGATGGCACGATTTTCTACACCGATCAAGCCGTCAGCATTGGGAACCTTGCAGTTCCAATCAACGACGGCGTTTTCCACCACATCGCCGTCGTCCGTCAATCCACTAATGTTGCGATTTACATCGATGGAAATTTGGCCGTCGGAGACAGCACCAACTTCATTAGCGATATTGACAATTCCAGCGAGCTGGTGGCCGGCATCTCCGCTTGTGCAAGCGCAGATAGTTTCCAGGGCGACCTCGACGAACTGGACCTCTGGGATCGGGCGCTGTCGCCGGCGGAAGTCTATGGCATCTACGCGGCCAGGAGCCTCGGCAAGTACAGCACCAACTCGCTTTACCCCAACTTCCAGATCGATTTTGACGGCGTTTCCACGAACACCGTCCTCCTCAACAGCTTTGACGCCACCAATTGGATCACTTTGACCAACAGTTTCATCGCCACCAACATTCAGACCACCATTGAACTGGCTGGCAACCCACTGGGCGTGCTGCTCGACAACATCGAACTGGTCCAGCTTCCCTTCACCAATAACGCAAACTACTTCCTGCCGGAAGAGCCGATGGCTCCGTTGATCGGGCAGAATCCGCAAGGCTGCTGGACGCTCAGCGTCTGGAACACCCGACAGAATTCGTCGCAGCCGACCAACGGCGCGCTGCTGGGTTGGACCTTGCAGTTGACAACGTCATCGACCAACGTCAACCTCGTCGTCCTGACTAACGAGGTGACCTATGCCTCGGCCGGCGTGCCCCCCGGTGACATCGTCTATTTCGGCGTCGATGTGCCCGAGACGGCGACCGACGCCACCAATATCTTCACCGCTACCGGCCCCATGAACCTCTACTTCAACCAGAACGCCCTGCCCACCGGCGGATCGCCTGGCGACGTGACTTTGGTCGCGTTGCCCGCTGCCGGAGGCGGCACCAACACTCTCGCCACTCAGGGCACGCCGCCGCCGTTGCTGCCGGGACGGCGCTATTTTCTTGGCGTGCAAAACACGGGAGCAGGGGCCGCAACATTCACCTTGCAGGTCGATTTCAATGTCAGCGCCAGCGCCAGCATTACCCCCTTGACCAACGGCGTTCCCGTCGCCGGAAACGTCGGTGCGGCTGCGCCGGCTTTCTATTCATTCTTGGTCCCGACCAATGCCATCATGGCCACCTTCCAAATTCTCAATGAGTCCCTGGGCCTTGCCTACCTGTATGCGCGCGATAGCCTGCCGGTACCCGGCCCGCAGAGTTTCGATTACGAGAGCCTCAATCAAGGACTCAGCGACCAGTTCATCGTCGTCACCACCAATTCCGAGCCGGTCCCGCTGCCTGTGCCCGGCATTCTGCCGTTGCCACCGACTACCTGGTATCTGTCTGTATATGACCCGGCCGCAACGGGCACCGCGGACTACACCATCCTGGCGACGTTCGTGACTAACGGCGACATGGACATCATTTCCCTGAACAGCTTTACCAATTTCACGGACGCCGGATCGGCGCAACCGGGCTTCCCCACCAACCTGGTTTACTCGTTCACTGTCACCAACGCCAATGCCGCCGGGCTCCAATTCACGGTGACCAACCTTACCGCCAACTGCAGTCTGCAACTGCTGGTCGGCGATGGCGCATTCCCGACGCCAGCGAATTTCTTTAGCGGTAGTTTCAATCCAGGTTTGGGGGCTAATCAATCCGTCGTAATCGCGACCAACGCTTCCTTGACTAACTTGAGCGGCACTTGGTACGCGGCCGTGCCCAATGTCGCCGGCCCCGTCGGCAGTTATTCTATCACCGCCGCCATTCTCACCAACGCCCCCGTGACGAGTACTCCTCTCCTCGTCACTGCGAATATATCCACCTCCACCGGTGGTTTCTCCATGTCCTGGAATGCTGTGCCCGGGCAGACCTATCAAGTCCAGGTTTCAACTGATCTGGTCAACTGGTCCGTCGCCGGCAATGTCACCGCCCAATCCAGCACCGCCACCTACAACGACACCGTGCCGGTGATGTCGCAAACGACGCGCTTCTTCCGCCTCATGTCGCCGTAAAGGCCGCGCGGCTTAATGCACGGGGAATTTCCCTGAGTCAAGAACGCGGAAATTTCTGTCAAATAAATGGACTCTTTTTGCGCTTTTCGCGAAAGGCATGTAATATTATTGACACAAAATCGAGAGGTTTGGAAGAACACACTTTTCGCTCCGAACCATTTGGCCATGAACAAGTTGCAAGGCAGAACGCTGAAAATCGAGCGACCTCGAATTTCAACGTTGTCATATAAAGGGCGCGTTTTTCGCCCGCCCGTAAAGTGTTGATTACGTGCAGGTTGCAAAGGGGATTTTTTGCGATCGCCTGAAAACGGCTCCAAAATGCATTTTTATGCGAAAAAAGCGTACTAAAAACCGATGGAGTGTTTTCTGCTTTTTCCGATTTGTGGCATAATCGTTTCCGAAATGGGAGCGTGCCTTGTCAACACGCCCAAAAAGAGATGAATTAATTGACCCGCCCAAAAGGGGTCGCATGAAAAGAAAAAGGATGAAAAACCGGGCACAGAAGGGAACGAAGCGAACGAAGTTGAAGTGCGGGTGCGTCCGGGCAAGTTCGAGCCGCCTCGTAGCCGCCGACGTGAGTCGGCGGTACCGGCGCGCCCGAAGCACCGATTGGGCGGGCAACAGGCTTGCCGGATCATCCGAAATCCGCCGACTCACGTCGGCGGCTACGGGTCAACGGGCCCCAATCTCGCCGTTCATCGAAATGCACTCGGAGTCGCAAGAACACATTCGTAAGTCGTTGATTTTCCAGATATTTCTCGATATTTTCAATGAGCCTTTGAGGGAACAATCGATTATTTCTGCGAATGAGAAACCAAATCCGGCCTTCCAAATAATGAAATGTGCCTCGCTAGGCGACGTCGTCAGGAATGATTTGCCAATGCGCTCGGCAGGCCGGTATCATGCCGAGCGTATGAGATGTCTATCGGTTTTGGCCTGCCTGCTGATCTTAACTGGTGTCTCCCGCGCGGCGGGCCCGGACGACCAGTATTTGGATATTTACAACCAGATCCTTCAAGCGGACAACCTGCAACAAAACGGCCACACCAAGGAAGCGGTGGCGATGTATGTTGACGCCCAGAGGGAATTGACCGCCCTCAAGGCAGCCCACCCGAACTGGAACACCGACGTGGTCAGTTTTCGCCTCGATTACCTTTCCGATCAATTGCACGCGCTGGCCAAGGCGGCATCAGCCACACCGGCGCCTCCGCCGGCAGCCGTCACTCCGGCCAAACCCGTGGTGGACGTCGCCGGTTTGCAGGAGCAAATCCGCGCGCTGACCGCTGCCAACGGCGCGTTGGAAAATAAGCTCAAAGAGGCGCTCGCCATTCAACCCGCCGCCGTAAGCCCCCGCGAACTGGCCAAAGCCCAGGAACAAATCGTCGCGCTGCAAAAGGAAAAAGATTTGCTCACTGTCGCCCTCGAACAAGCCAAAGCCAGCCAACCGGCTGAAGCCAATCAGGCTCTGGCCAGCCAAAAAGCCCGCTCCGCAGAGGAGGCCAAGTCGGCCGCGGGTCAAATCGAGCAACTCAAAGGTTCGCTGGCGGATGCCCAAAAGAGAATCGCCGAGGATGATGTCAAGATCGAGGCCCTGAAATTGGCGCAAACTGCCGCCGCTTCAACGGGAGAAATTACCGCCGAACGTGATAAATTGAAGGAGGAATTGGCCGCCCGCACCAAGGACTTGGCCGACTCGGAGGCGCACCGTGATCAAAGCGTGGTGGAATTGCGCGCGAAACTGGCGGATATGGAAAAGCAGAGGGACGATTTGCAGGCCAAACTGGCGGCTGCGCCGGTTGCGGCTCCTGTCCCGGCCGCGACGGACGCGCAAGTGGACGAATTGCGCGCTCGCCTGTCAGTCTTGGAAGCCCAAAAAGTTCCCTACACGCCGGAAGAATTGGCGCTGCTCAAAAAAGAACCGACCTCACTTCCGCCCCAAGAGCCGACCCCAAGCTCCGCAACCAATCATCTCGTTCATTCCAAAAAGGATTTGCCGCCTGGCACAGGGGCACTGATGGAGGAAGCGACGCGCGCCACCGCGCAGCGCGATTATGCCAAGGCGGCCGAGAAATTCGCGGAAATTCTGCGCCAGGACGAGAACAACGTTTTTGTGCTTGAGTATCTGGCCAACGCCCAGTTTGCCCTGGGCCAATTGGCCGAGTGCGAAAAGACGGTGGTTCATGCCCTGGCTTTGGACCCGGACGATGCGCCCAGTTTGTACATCCTGGGGGTTCTGCGCTACCGCCAGGAGAAGCTGGATGATGCGCTCAATGCCTTGAGCCGTTCCGTCAAGTTCGCCTCCACCAACACCCCCACCCAATACTCTGCCACTCAATATTATCTCGGCCGCGTGCTGGCGGAAAAAGGTTTGCGTGCCGGGGCTGAAACCGCGTTTCGCAGGGCGTTGGAATACGATCCGAAATACGCCGAGGCTCATTACAGCCTGGCTTTTGTTTATGCGGCGGAAAAGCCGCCGTCCCTGGAACTGGCGCGCTGGCACTACCAGCGGGCCGTGGATCTCGGGCACGAAAAAAGCCCTGAGCTGGAGAAATTGCTCACGCCCTCACCGTAACGCCGATAGAAAGAAAACATTTATTTATGCCAATGCATGCACCAGATTTAACGCAGCGTCCGCCACGCAGCCCGCGCGTGCGGTTGGGCGGATACGTCTCGCTCCCACGCATGCTGGACAAAGGCCGAGCCGCCGTCGCCGGCAAACTCGGCGAGTATCATTATAATTGCCCGCTGGACAAGCGGTTTCTGGCCTTTGTCGGCATCGATGCCGCCAAACTCAAAAAAGAATTGGCCAAAGGCAAGGGTGACGGGGAAATCCTGGACTGGATTGCAGCCAACGCCAAACACAAGCATTCGCCGCAAGAGATCGCCGCGTGGTCGCAGTTCCAGGAGCAGCGCGTGCCGATGGACTTGGAGTCGCGGAAGTTTTTCCTGGAATACCAAACCAAGACGGCGCCCCATCGAAACGACGTGGCCAACTGGTTTGATATGCTTGACATAGACGATCACGTCACCTTCGGCGGCAAGGCCTGACGTTCGCCGGCCGCAGTTGACGGAAACGGTTTTAAGTTGGCGAGGGTGTTCCCTTCTGCTAGGTTATCTGCATGGCTGCCGTGCTGGAAAAACAGGCTAAACGTTGGACGTACGAGGACTACTATAAACTCGACGACGACAATCGTTACGAAGTCATCGGTGGCCACCTTCTTATGGCGCCCGCACCCACTCTCTGGCAGCAGGACTGGCTCATGGACCTCGCCGTGCTGCTCCGGCAGCATATCCGCAAGAACCATTTGGGCCGTCTCTTTATTGCGCCCGTGGACGTTGTTCTTGACGACGAAAATACCGTCCAGCCCGACCTGGTTTTTGTCGCTTCAGCCAACACCGGCATACTGCGCCAGCGCGCCATATTCGGCGCGCCCGATTTGCTGATCGAGCTGGTTTCACCGGCCAGCGTGAGGAGGGACCGTTACGTCAAGAAGGATCTTTACGCCAGGTTTGGAGTAAAGGAGTACTGGATCGGTGATCCCGCCAACGCATCCATGGAGATCTTCGTCCTCCGGGAAGGATGCTACAAACCCCATTGCGCCGCCGAGGAAAAGGGGAAGCTCACGTCGCTCGTCCTCACCGGTTTGGAATTCGACTTGTCGGATATTGCACCGCCCTCACTTGGCGGCGTCTAATCGTCACGCCTCGCCAGGCTTTGGTGAAGTTCCAGTTTGTACGGGCGAGACGTGCCTGTCTCAAGCCTGATTCTCCAGGAACGCCTTATGCACCAATCGCATTGCTTCCTTGCCTTTGGCGAGATCCACGACGACGGAAATCTTGATCTCGCTGGTTGAGATCATCTGAATGTTGACCCCGGCCGCAGCCAGCGTCTCAAACATCTTCGCCGCCACGCCAGGACTGCTCCTCATGCCCACGCCGACAATGGAAAGTTTGCCGATCTTCTCGTCCGCGATCACCTCGCGCGCGCCAATGGTCTGTCTTAATCCGTCGATGATTTTGACCGCCTTGGGCAAATCCGGTTTGTCCACGGTGAAGGAAAGATCGGTGGACGGCGCGTTGGGCGTCAGGCTGATGTTCTGCACGATCATATCGACGTTGATGTGGGCGTCGGCGATGGTTTTGAAAATCTGTGCCGCCACGCCCGGCCGGTCCGGCACTTGCACGAGCGTGACCTTGGCTTGGTTTTCATCCAGCGACACGCCGCGGATGACGACGCCTTCCATACTGCGGGTTTCTTCTTTCACAATGGTTCCTGGGTTGTCGTTCAGACTGGAGCGGACCTCAAAGGGCACGCCGAACTTCTTCGCAAATTCTACCGCGCGCGATTGCATCACCTTCGCGCCAAGGCCGGCCAGCTCCAACATTTCGTCGTAGGAAATCTCAGCCAATTTGGTTGCATTCGGCACAATGCGCGGATCCGCCGTATAGACGCCTTCGACATCGGTGTATATCTGGCAGAGGTCCGCCTTGAGCGCGGCAGCCAGGGCGATGGCCGTCAAATCCGAACCGCCACGACCAAGGGTCGTAATTTGCCCCTCCGGCGTTTGTCCCTGAAAGCCGGCCACGATGACCACTTTGCCTTCGTTCAAAAGCGAGCGGACTTGCCGGGGGGTGATGTTTTTGATCTTGGCCTTGGTATGGACGCCGTCGGTCATGATGCCGGCCTGGGCGCCCGTCAGAGAAACCGCGGGCACATCCAAAGCGTGCAACGCAATGGCCGTCAAGGCAATGGTCGTCTGCTCGCCAGTGGCCAGAAGCATATCCATCTCCCGCTCGGCGGGCAGCGTCATCAACTCCTTGGCCATTTTGATGAGATTATCCGTCACGCCGCTCATGGCGGAAACGACCACCACAATCTGGTTGCCTTTGGCATGATACCGCGCCACCCGCGCAGCGACATTTTTAATGCGCTCCGGATTGGCGACCGATGTGCCCCCGAATTTCTGTACAATCAGCATCTTGGCCAGCAGCCAGGGCTGGCAGGTCGGGCAGAATAATGAGGTTGTGCCTTGATTGCAATGGCCAGATGGCTGCGTTCTCGTCTCTATTCCCCATCCTGGTCTTAATCTTTAGCGGGCGGCCGGCGATAAGAATGATGAAAGTTCAGCATTAGGATTCAGGCTCAAAAACCGCCCAAATTTCGGCTGTGCTTTGGCGGTCTTGTGGCATATTGCCGCGTCATTATGCCGTTTGGCAAATCCGAGCGAAGTCAGGAACCAGCCGCCCAACCCGGGCGGTTTGGCCGCTTTCGCCTTGAAGAATTGGTTAACAGCGGCGGCGTAGCCGAGATTTGGCTCGCCACCGATGCCGAACGCCAGTACTTCGCGCTGCGGCGCATGATCGATACCTCGCTCTTCAATTTCACCGAACGCCGCCGCTTTTTCCACGGCTGCGAGGTTCTTTCCAAAATTCACCACAACGAATACGTCATCAATTACTACGAGCATGGCAAGATTGAGGGTCGGCCTTATTTGCTGATGGAATACGTTGAAGGCGCGAACCTCAAGCAACTCATCGGCCGCACCGACCAGGTGCTGGCGGAAAATGTCGCCCAGATCGTCATCGATATGGCTTTGGGCCTGGAGCAGGTGCATGACAGCGGTTTCATCCACCTGGATTTCAAGCCTGAAAACGTCATGGTCACGCCCAACGCCAAAGTGCGCTTGATCGATTTCGACCTCGCCCAACCCAGGCCGGAGGAGCCAAAAAAGATGGCCGGCAATCCCGGCACGCCCGCCTACATGTCGCCGGAACATTTGCAGCATCTGGCCCTGGACCAGCGGGCGGACATCTTCGCCTTCGGCGTCACCGCCTATGAGGTATTGACCTTCGCCAAGCCGTTCCCGGGTGATACACCGGATGAAATCCTGCGCAAACAGGTGAACGGCGAACTCATTCCTCCGCGCGAACTTAACGCCGACATCCCCGCTGCATTGGAAAAGATCGTTCTCAAATGCCTGGAACGCGATTTAGACGAGCGCTATCCGTACATGAGCATCGTTGTGCGCGACCTGCAAACCGCGCTCTACGTGTGACGCTGGCGTCACCTTTTGGCCAGTTTGAAAATGACCAAGAACAATTGCGCCTTTCATTCCGTGTCCGTTCTTCAGTAATATTGCGACAGCATGACGAGCAAGTTGTCCCTCTGCCTTCTGGTTTGCCTGGCGCTGGTTTCCGCACACGCCGCGAGTCCCCTTGACCCAGCCAAACTAGGCGAGATCGACGACACGATCCAGAAAGCCATTGACGAACACCGTCTGCCAGGAGCGGTGGTGTGGGTCGAGCATGGCGGCGAAGTTTATTGGAAGGCCTACGGCAATCGCTCTCTCGTACCCACCGTGGAGACGATGACACGCGATACCATTTTCGACGCCGCCTCCCTGACCAAAGTGCTGGCCGGCACTCCGGCCATCATGCTCCTGGTCGAACGCGGCAAGGTCAACCTGGATGCGCCGGTCTCCACCTACATCCCGGAATATGCGGGTGATAAAGGGAAGATCACGGTGCGCGAGTTGATGACGCATACCTCCGGTTTGCCACCGGATGTCAGCACGCGCACCAATTGGCACGGAACGGGGACCGCCATCCGCCTGGCAGCAGCGATGAAACTGGATTCCGCGCCCGGCACCACGTTTCGCTATAGCGACATTAACTTCTTCACGGTGGGTGAAATCGTCTCACGCGTCAGCGGCATGTCCTTGGACCAGTTTTGCGCCAGGGAAATTTATGGCCCGCTCAAAATGACCGACACCGGATTTCTTCCGCCTCAGTCCAAGATTCCCCGCATCGCACCGACGCAGATGACCGACGGCGTCATGCTGCGCGGCACGGTGCATGACCCGACGGCGCGTTTCATGGGAGGAGTGGCCGGGCACGCGGGCCTCTTCACTACCGCGCCGGATATGGCGCGCTTCGCGCACATGATGCTGAACATGGGCGAGTTGGACGGCGCGCGCATTTTCAAGCCGGAGACCGTCAAAATGATGACCAGCGTGCAAACGCCCCCTGGCATTGAAGACCGACGCGGTCTGGGCTGGGACATTGACTCGGGCTTCAGCAGTCCGCGCGGGCAACATTTCCCGCTCGGCTCCTACGGCCACACCGGCTTCACCGGCACCGCCTTTTGGATCGATCCATTCTCGCAAACCTTTTTCATCTTCCTTTCCAATCGCGTCCATCCCGATGGCAAGGGCAGCGTGGTCCCGCTTTATCGCGCGGTCGGGACGCTGGCGGCCGCAGCCGTGACGGATTTTAATTTCGACTCCGTCGCGGGTGCGCTGCCGCCTCTGCCGCGCAAGCACGAGCGCGTCGCTGCGGACAAAGCGCCGGCGCGCGTTCTGGAGGGCATCGACGTTTTGGCGCAGGAAAATTTTGCGCCGCTCAAAGGTCTGCGCGTCGGCCTTATCACCAATCCCACTGGACAGGACGCCCAACGCCGCCCCACTATCGACCTGCTGCTGAACGCTCCGGGAGTCGAACTGAAAATGTTGTTCGGCCCAGAGCACGGCGTTTATGGCAAGTATGATGAGCCAGTGCGTGACGGCGTTGATTTGCGCACGGGCCTTCCCGCCATCAGTCTTTACGGCGATCGTCACGCGCCGACCGCGGAGCAATTGCAACAGCTCGACGCCTTGGTCTTCGACATCCAGGACGTTGGCTGCCGTTTTTATACTTTCACTACGACGCTCGGCGAGTGCATGAAGGCGGCCAACGGAGCCGGGTTAAAGTTTTTTGTCCTTGATCGCGTCAACCCCATCAACGGCCTGATGATGGACGGCCCCGTGCGCAACGGCCCACCAAGTTTTGTCGCTTACTATCCCGAACCGGTCCGCTACGGCCTGACCGAGGGCGAACTGGCCACCATGTTCAAGGCCGAGCAACATCTGGACAAATTAGAATTGACTGTCATCAAACTGCAAGGCTGGGATCGTGCCATGTGGTTCGACCAAACCGGCCTGCCCTGGATCAATCCCTCCCCCAACATGCGCAGCCTGACCGAAGCGATGCTCTATCCCGGCGTTGGTTTGTTGGAGGGTTGCCATCTTTCGGTTGGACGCGGCACGGGCACGCCTTTTGAAGTCATCGGCGCGCCTTACATCGATGACCTGAAGCTGGCCGAGGCCATGAACGCCGAGCGCCTGCCGGGTGTCCGTTTTGTCCCTGTTCGATTTACGCCCTCGGATTATATTTTCAAGAACGAGCCATGCGGCGGCGTCAACGTCATTTTAACCGATCGCGAACGCTGCCAAGTGGTCGATATCGGCATCCTCGCGGCGAAGATTCTCCAACGCTGGTATCCCGAGCAATTCCAGCTCCGCAAAATGGAAACGTTGCTGGTTGATGAGCCGACGCTGCAAGCCATCCAGGAAGACAAGCCTCTGTCCGAGATTCGGGGCCTCTGGGCGGAGAAGATGGATGAGTATAAGACCAAGCGTGAGAAATATCTTTTGTATCCGCCTCCGCAAGATTCAGCGCATTAGCCCGTATATGGAATGGAAGTGAGGATGACCGATTCTGGGCGGCTGGAAGGCAAATCGAATCGGGTCCTTCCAATACGATGACGCGCTATGAAAAAATATGAGTTGTCCGACCTCCAGTTAAAACTCGCAACCCTTCTTGCCGTTGCGATCATCGGCTGGTTTTGCCTCAAAGGAGCCGGTGTCGCTTACGCTCAATATATGCCTGCCAACTTGCCCCATGGCGCGCATTCTGTTCATGCGCCTAACGGCTTGTGATCTTGACGTGCGCTTCTTCCAAGCCGTCTGATTTCACGTTGAGTCGGAGAGTTCCGGGTTGACCTGCTTTTGCGCGAACGATGGCCACGGCCAGCCCGTTGAAGGCATCGCGTTCGTGTGACTGAAACGGTTCGAAGCAGGTAGCGTCGCCGTTGTCGGTCGCGACAATTTCGCCGGAGCCTTCCAACTCAAACGTCAGCCGATTCTTGGCCCGCGGCGCCATGACGCCATCCTTGTCCGCCACGGTGACGGTGATGAAGGCCAGCTCCTGGCCGTCGGCCTGAAGGCGGGTTCGGTCGGCGTCCGCGAGCAACTTCGCCGGCGCGCCAGCCGTCTTGACCGTGTCGGTTGCCCACTTATGGCCATTCTTATAAGCGACAACTTTAAGCGTGCCCGGTTGATAGACGACATCGTCCCAGTGCAGACGATATTCCAACTGCTCCTTCTTCTTCCGGCCGAGTGATTTCCCGTTCAGGAACAACTCCGCCTCGTCGCCCGAGGTATAAACATGCACAGGCGTGACCTGGCCGACTCGCTCCGGCCATGTCCAATGCGGCAGAATGTGCGCCATCTTCAGTTCCGGTCGCCAGCGGGCCTGGTAAAGGTAAAAGCGGTCCTTCTTCAGCCCAGCGAGATCAACGATGCCGAAATACGAGCTGCGCGAAGGTGTCGGGATGCGTCCCAACTCGTCCAATTCCTTCTTCAGGCCCGCCTTGTCGGCGTCGTCGGTGAAGTTGTTCAGGTTGGTCAAGTCACGATTGTAAGGCGTCGGCTCACCCAGATAATCAAATCCCGTCCAGACAAATTCACCGGCCGTATACGGGGCCTCGTCCTGGCCTTTGAACTCCCAGTCCGGCGGCGTGGCCCAGGGCGGAGCGTAGAGATCGTAAGAACTCATTTGAAAATCAGCCTTGCCGCCGGACTTGTTGGTGGTGACGGGGAAAAAGTATTCGCCGCGCGAACTTACACATGAAGCAGTCTCGCTTCCAAACAACGGTTGCTTCGCGTTGGCCTCGCGGAATTTGCCGTATTCCCTTGGCTTGTAGTTGTAGCCGAAAACATCGATGCGGTCGTGGAAACCGTTGTAACCTGCCCGAATATTGTCGCAGGCGGCGGATGTGGGCCGGGTCGGATCTTCGGCGTGAGCGATGGCAGTCAATTCCCCTGCAATAGCCGCGCCCGCCGGTGAGCCTTGCTCAGGGATTTCGTTGCCTATGCTCCAGAGAACGATGCTCGGATGATTGCGGTCGCGGCGCAATTCGGCGCGCCAATCCTTCTCGTGCCAGTCGTCGAAAAGCAAATGGTAGTCGTTGCGAGCCTTGGCCCGCCGCCAGCAATCGAACGACTCGTCCATGACCAACATCCCCATGCTGTCGCAAAGGTCGAGCAATTCGGGCGCGGGCGGATTATGGCTGGTGCGAATCGCGTTGCAGCCCATTTCCTTGAGAATCGTGATCTGCCGACGAAGCGCGCTGATATTGATGGCCACGCCCAACGCGCCCAGATCGTGATGGTCGCACACGCCGTTCAACGGCACGCGTTTGCCGTTGAGCAGAAAGCCGTTAGTCGCGGTGAATTCAATCGTCCGAATGCCGAAGGGCGTTTCATAACGATCCACTAGGTTGCCATCCTGCAAAAGGGAAGTTACGACGACGTAGCGTTGAGGATTTTCGAGGCTCCAGAGTCGGATGGGTTTGAGATCGAAAAATGTGTGTGCGCTCCACATCTTACGGTGTGCGGGAA
>DASYNM010000468.1:0-6724 GCA_036008545.1 Verrucomicrobiia bacterium | reverse complement strand
CAATCCATTCACCAACCAATTCTACTGTTGGGCTTTGGACCAGATGCCACTGCTGAATTACATGGCATGGCCGGAGGTCAGCGCCAGCAACACCTTGGAAACGCTGTCCACCGCGGCGCCGGCCGCATTGAATCCCGAGCTAAAACTGCTCAATGGCACAGAACTGGTCAGGCCACCCCAGGGAAACACTCTTGCATTGCGAAACATTCGATTGTTTGTGCCTAGCTTGCAGGCCGTTGAGGGCAGCAACGGTCAGTTCTTGTTTTTATCCAGTTTTCCAAGGGCTGCCAATGGCAAACCGATGCCGGATGCATTGATATCGCAAGTCGAGGGACGCACGAACCTGGTCTATTATGATTGGGAATTGACAGGTCGTCGGATGCAGGAGTGGCAGATACTGGACAAAATGATTGCCAATCGTTCGCGCGCAGAGAGCAGCCACGCGCAGGATGACGAACTCGTGGAAAACGAATGGCTGAGTGGATTAGGTTCATTGGCGGGCAACACAGTGACTGAAATCACGCGCGTCGCGCCCAATGAGTTGTCCTTCGTGCGCAAGGCGCCTGTTGGGTTTACGGCGGTGGAGTTGGACCTTCTGGCGGATTGGATCTGCGAAGCGAATTCAGGGCCGATCCATGCTCCTCAGCCGGCCGGTCTTCCCTTCCCACCTCCCGGTAAATAAAGAATTGTTATCGCAATCGCAGGAAGAATCTGGAGTAGTTCGATCTTGTTTGGTCCCACCGCCCTTTCCTTGAGGCTTCGCGACCAAAAAACATTGACAAATCGGGTCAAAAAGCACAATATGTAGTGCGTCGAGCCTAATGGAGCACAATCTGTAGGGAATGCCTCCTCGGCTCGGTCGCTTGATGATGTATGTCCCGCAAGGCCAATTGCAGATGCGAGGGATCGATCCTTTGCAGGACAAGCGGTTTCTGGTGCGCAAGCGGGATGGGCGAATCGAGGAATTCAACGAGGCGCGCGTTCTCCTGGCCATAGAAAGCGCCTTTAAAGCCCACCACGGCCTTCTCCCAGACGCTTCGCTGCCCGACTCGGCGCAAGCGGCCGCCAGGCATTCCGCCGAAAAAGTTGTTGAAAAAGTACTCAGTCGCGCCGTGCGCGGCGAGGAATTGGAGGTGGAGCGCATCCAGGACGCGGTCGAGGACCAACTTATGCTGGCGGGACATTTGGAGGTGGCGCGTCGTTATATTTTGTACCGCGAGAAGCGCCGCATCGCACGGGTCGAACGTGAGAGTGTTCACAGGCGATCCGCGATCATCGAAGAGGCCGCCGAGTCTTCCCATGCCGCGCTCGATTCGGTGTTGCCCGAGTTGAGGAATATTTACCGGCAAGCTTTCCCCAAACAGCGCGACGATGCTCAGTTCGAGGAGGTGTATCTCCGTCAATTCGAATTCTGCTTGAATGAGGGCGAATATTGGCGGCACCTCGCGCCGGAGCTGCTGGATTTTGACACTGAACGGCTATCGCGCGGGCTGCGATTGGAACTCGACCAAAAAATGACCGCCGCGCGTTTGGAAACCCTGCGTGATAGTTATCTGATGCGCGCACAGGGGCGCTGCCTCGAAACTCCGCAGTACTTCTGGATGCGCATCGCCATGGGGCTGTCGCTGAATGAGAACGGACGCCGGGAAGAGCGCGCGCTGGATTTTTATCAAGCGCTCTCGACTTTCCGATTTATCCCCTCGGACCTGATCCTGAGCCATGCTGGCACACGCCGACCCTTCTTGTCGGGCGGTGGCGAAGCCGATTCGCCTGCTTTGCGCATCGAACCGTGGCGCCGCGACATTTTGGACGAGCTCGATTTGAAGATGCCTTGGGTGCCGGACCTTTTCATGAAGCGTGTGGGCCAGTCGGCCTCGTGGAGCTTATTCGATCCCGACGAAACCGGCGACCTCCAAGATTGTTGTGGCCGCGAATTTGAAAAGCGATATCTTGCGTATGAGCAGAAGGCCAAACGGGGCGAACTGCGCTTCGCCAAGCACGTCGAAGCCGTTGATCTCTGGCGTGAAATCGTCGCCTCGAACGCACAAAGCGGACAAGCTTGGCTTGGCTTCAAAGACGCGGTTGGTCTTCGCTCTCCCCTTGTTCTTGATGGACGCGCTGCTTGCCCGCTAGGCGCGATCAACCTCGCCGCTCACATCCCTGAAGGAGGCGGCGCGCTGGATTTGGCACTTCTGCACAGCACCATCGCATCGGCCGTTCGGATGTTGGACAATGCGGTGGATTTGAATTCTTATCCGACCGAGCAGGCGCGTCTCAACGGTTTGCAACATCGAGCCATCGGCTTGGGAGTCCTCGGACTGCAGGAAACCGTGGCTCGCCTACATCTCGCGTGGGAGAGCAAGGCGGCGGCGGACTTTGCCGAGTGGAGCACGGAGTTGGTGTCCTGCGGCGCGATCATAGCCTCCGCCGAATTAGCTCGCGAGCGCGGGCCTTTTCCCGCGTATGCCGAGTCCAAATGGCGTGATGGCGTACTGCCCATCGACACTTTTGGGCAACTATCCGAGGAACGCGGAGTGTGCGTGGATGTCACAGCCGACATTTCCCAGGATTGGGCGCCAGTGCGCGAACAGATCCGCCGTCAGGGCCTGCGAAATGGCGCAATCACCGCCATCTCGACCCTCGAGACTGCGGCTAAAATCGCAGGCATAACTCCGTCCGTCGATTCGTCGCTCGACGGTGGGGAAATCGACCCAGAATGGTTGATCGACTGCGCGGCCCGGCAACAGAAATGGATTGACCAGGATCAGCCCTTGACGCTGCGCACCTCAGAGACTGACCCAGAAAAACTGGCCGAGCTTTATATGCGTGCATGGGGGAAAGGGATTAAGACCATTCGCCACCGTCGCTCCGTGGCGATGAATGCCGCAGAGCCCAGAGCAACCGCGGCCAGTGTCCTCGCCTAGTCCGCTCGCAAGAAAAAATCCGCCGCGCTTGCAATGGCGCATCAACAGACGAACAAAAAACCGGGAAATTTTTCTTGCAACATGGATGCCGGGCAGGCACAATCATATTAGAAACTGCGCTGGAAAGCGCGGCTGTTCTTTGGAAAAAGTGTTTATAATTTACCCTGCCATGTTCGTGATTAAAAACAAAGTCCTTGAACCGTAAATAAGTCACCAAGGAGCCCTAACTTCGATGGCGGCCGACAGGCCTTGACTGGAAGTCTTAAGCAATCGATTCGGTTCCATTTGTTCAAACAGCAGTTCAAAGGAACTGTTTATACACGGCATTACGGCGGGGTTTTTCTTTTTGACTGAAAAAATTATTTGACGCCACCCAAAATTGCTGCATCTTCAATTCGTCGAGCGGAGCGGTTCGATGCGAACACGGCTCCGCTGATTGGTCGATGAGCAACGCATGGCGTTTGTCGCGCGGCAGCCTTAGTTTTCTGGTTTTTGTTCTCTTGCTTGCAAGCAGGCCGACTCCCGGTTTTTGCGCCGATCACCTCCAAGCCATCCTGGCCCGCGGTGAATTGCTGTGGGGCGCCGATGCCGAGGGCGGAGCGCCTTACGTTTATCCCGATCCGCAAAAGCCCGAGCAAATGGTCGGCTTTGAGTTCGACCTGGCCAACGCGCTTGCGGCTCATCTCGGTGTCAAGGCTAAGATGGTGCAAAACCAGTGGGACCAGCTTCTGCCCGCCCTGGATCGCGGCAACTTCGATGTCATCCTCAACGGATTGGAAATCACCGCCGACAACCGGCAACACGCCGCCATGTCGCGCCCCTACTATATCTATGCGCTACAGATCGTCATCCGCGCAGATACCGCCGGGCCGACCAATCTCGACGGCCTCAAGGGCAAAACGGTGGGCGTGCTGGCGTCCTCCGCCGCGCAGCGCCTGTTGCAGCGGCAGGACGGGATCAATGTAAAAAGTTATCCCGGCAACGTCGAAAATTTTCTAGACCTCAAAGTGCGGCGCCTCGACGCGGTCGTTTCGGATTTGCCCATCTCGTTGTATTACGCAAAGCCCGATCCGGCGTTGAAATTCTCCGGCGAACCGTTCTCACCTGGTTACTACGGCATTGCCTTGCGGAAGGAAGATGTGGCTTTGCTGGCCGCGATCAACCAGGCGCTGGAGCAATTCATCCATGACGGGACTCTGGAAAAGATTTACCGCCGGCACGGTTTGTGGGACGAACGCCAGGCCGCATTGGCGAATTATCAGCCCGAAACCGTCGTGCAAAGGAAATCCATTTCCACCTTGCGCGAATGGCCGAGGTACCTGCCGCTCTTGTTGCGTGGAGTAGTGACCACCGTCGAGCTATCCGTTCTGGGCATGGCCTTGGCAGTGGTGACTGGCTTGGTGGTGGTGCTGGCCCGCCTCTACGGTCCGGCGCCAGTGCGCTGGCTGGCCCAGGCTTACGTGGAAGTCGTGCGCGGAACGCCGTTGTTGATCCAGCTTTTTCTTATTTACTATGGCTTGCCGCAGATCGGCCTGCGTCTCAACGCCTTCCTGGCGGGCATCCTGGGTTTAGGCCTGAACTACGCGGCGAACGAAGCTGAAAATTACCGCGCCGGAATTCAGTCCATCCCCAAAGGCCAAACGGAAGCCGCCCTAGCGTTGGGGATGACCCGCTGGCAGATTCTGCGCCGGATCGTCCTGCCGCAAGCGCTGCGAGTGGTGATTCCGCCCGTCACCAACGACTTCATCGCCATGTTCAAGGATTCCTCTATTGTGTCCGTCATCACGATGGTGGAATTGACCAAAGTCTATGGCGAACTGGCGACCTCGACCTACGATTACATCGGTTTGGGTTTGATGACAGCGGGGATTTATTTCGCCTTGAGCTATCCGGCGTCCATTTTTGCGGGCCGGCTGGAGAAACGTCTTGCCTATGATCGTCGTTGAAAATCTGGTTAAGTCCTACAACGCCACTCGCGTGCTCCACGGCGTGGACCACTCGCAGCAGCGCGGCGAAGCCGTGGTGGTCATCGGCCCCAGCGGCTGCGGCAAAAGCACTTTTCTGCGCTGTCTCAATCAGCTCGAGATCGCCGATGCCGGGCGCATTAGTATTGGCGACGTCACGGTCATGGGAGGCGGCCCCCCGCGCAACGCGGAGGAACGGGAGCGCCAACGACGGCTGCGCCTGCGCGCGGGCATGGTTTTCCAGTCCTTCAACCTGTTCCCGCACTTGACGGTTTTGCAAAACATCACCGAAGCGCCCAGGGTGGTCAAATGCGTGTCTCGCGTACACGCGGAGGAGGCGGCCGGCGCTTTGCTGGCCAAGGTTGGCTTGGAAAATAAAGCCGACGCCTATCCTGCTCAGCTTTCCGGAGGGCAACAGCAACGCGTGGCCATCGCCCGTGCCCTGGCCATGGAGCCGGAAGTGATGCTCTTCGACGAGCCCACGAGCGCATTGGATCCGGAGCTGCGGGATGAAGTCCTGCGAGTCATGCGGCAACTGGCCGAGGAGGGCACGACCATGATTGTCGTGACGCACGAGATGCAGTTCGCGCGCGACATGGCCGACACGATTTTATTTTTCGAGGGCGGCCGGGTGTTGGAATCCGGCAGCCCGGAACAGATTTTCACCGCTCCGGTCCACGACCGGACGCGCGAATTCCTGCGCCGCGCGACCACGCGCTAAAGCCGACCGATTCTCTGACGGACTTACGGCACAAGTCTTGGCCGTGGCCATGCAGTTGGTGCCAACGTTCTCCCTCACGCCGGCCCTCTCCCCCAGGAGAGGGAACGTAATAACGCCGCGCAGGAACAAGTCATGGGACTGCGGTTCTTGCCCACCGTTGCAATAGCTTCTCCCTCTCCTTGGGGAGAGGGCCGGCGTGAGGGAGAACCTCGCTTCGATACGACATCGTTTCGGCCTAATCCTTGGTGGCGCTGTTCTGGTTGTTGTTTTCCTCGCCCACGTTTTCCATAAGATCGATCAAGGGAAGAAACATGGCGATGACGATGCTGCCGACGATGACGGCCAGGAAAACAATCATGATCGGTTCCAACAGAGAAGTCATGGCCGCGACGGCGTTATCGACTTCCTCTTCGTAATTGTCAGCGATCTTCATCAACATTTCCGGCAGCGCGCCGGTTTGTTCACCGACATCGACCATGCTGATGACCATGGGTGGAAAGACGCCAGAAGCTTCCAACGGGGCGGTGATGGTTTCGCCTTCTTTGACGCTTTCATGAACCATTCCGACAGCGTTGCTGACAATCACATTGCCGGAAGTTTCTTTGACAATCGTCAACGCCTGCAAAATAGGCACGCCGCTGCTGACCAGGGTGCCCAGGGTGCGGGTGAAACGTGCGATAGCCACCTTGCTGACGACGGGGCCGAGGACGGGGACCACGAGTTTAAATTTATCCCATAATCTGCGTCCAAATTTCAGGCGGATGAAAATATTGAAAATGATAACGACAGAAAGGACCTCGAGGAGGGTCCGCACGATATGGCTCTTGATCGAGTCGCTGACGTTGAGGACGAAGAGCGTGAAGCCAGGCAGCGTTCTGCCGCCGCCAAGGGTGCCGGCAAAAATATCCTTAAACTTCGGAATAACGAAGACCATCAAGACGCCCATGATGGCAGTCGCCACGACCATGACGGCGCAGGGATAAAACATGGCGGCGATGATCTTGCCCTTGATCTTTTGGGCTTTTTCCATGAACTCGGACAGGCGCTTGAGCACGACTTCGAGCACGCCACCGATTTCGCCCGCCTTGACCATGTTGACAAAGAGGCGGTTGAAG
>DASYNM010000467.1:0-6610 GCA_036008545.1 Verrucomicrobiia bacterium | reverse complement strand
CAGAAAAGCAGGCGCTGGTGCTGGCGCAAACAACCGTAACCAATCAATCCCAAGCCTCGCGCGACGTGTCGCTTACCTTGACGATCTCCGACCAAGGTGGACATCCGCTGCAAACGGCGAGCACGAAACCTCAGACCGTGCCTGCGGGCAGCTCGGCAGAATTCAGCGTGGAAGCCAGCGTTTCCAAGCCGCGTTTGTGGGATATTGATCATCCGGCTCTTTACCGCGCGACGCTAGCCATCGGCACCCGTGACTCCGAAACAGTGTCTTTTGGCGTGCGCGAATTCCACTTCGACGCCAACACGGGCTTTTGGCTGAACGGGCGCAATCTCAAGCTCAAGGGCGTGTGCTTGCACGACGACGGCAGTTGCTTCGGCGCCGCCGTGCCGTTGGGCGTTTGGGAGCGCCGCCTGGCGGCCTTGCGCAGATTGGGGGTCAATGCCATTCGCACGGCGCACAATCCGCCCGCGCCCGAATTCCTCGACTTGTGCGACCGTCTGGGCTTTCTGGTCATGGACGAATTTTTTGATTGTTGGACGGTGGGCAAAAATCGTTTCGATTATCACCTCTACTTTGCGAATTGGTCGAGGATCGACGCGCGCGACACCATTCGCCGCGACCGCAATCATCCGAGCATCATCCTGTATAGCGTCGGCAACGAGATTCACGACACGCCCAAAGCCGCGCTGGCCAAAAGCATCCTGGCCGGATTGGTGGAAGTTTGCCATGAAAACGATCCGACACGACCGGTGACGCAAGCCCTCTTCCGGCCCAATGTCAGCGGAGATTTCACCAACGGTCTGGCCGATTTGCTCGATGTGATCGGCACCAATTACCGTGACAATGAATTGATCGCCGCCCATCGCGCGAAACCGTCGCGCAAAATCGTCGGCACCGAACAGGGGCATACCAAAGCCACTTGGCTGGAATGCCGCGATCATCCGGAGGAAGCGGGCCAGTTTCTCTGGACGGGCGTGGATTGTCTGGGGGAATCCCGTCGCTGGCCCATCATCGCGGCGGGTTCAGGTCTGCTCGACCGCTGCGGGCAACCGCGTCCGCTGGCCTTTCAACGGCAATCATGGTGGTCCGACAAGCCGATGGTCTTCGCTGTGCGCCGCCTCAACACCGAACGATCTGAATCCATCGATCCGGGTTTCACGCCGCTGGACCGGCGTCAAGCATTGGCTGCGGATTGGACGCCGCGCGATTCTTCGCCCCACGAGGAGACGGTTGAGGTCTATAGCAATTGCCAAGAGGTGGATTTGCTCATCAACGGCCATTCGCTCGGCGCACTCCCGCTGGCAACGGACGCTTCGCCATGCGTTTGGAAGGTTCCTTTCGCGCCGGGAATGTTGGAGGCCGTTGGCAAAATCAACGGCACGATTGTCGCGCGCCACGCTTTGCGCACTGCCGGGTCGCCGTCCAAAATCGTGTTGACGACCGATGCAACGGAACTCGCCGCCGGCTGGGACAACGTGGCGTTCGTGCGCGCCGAAGTGGAAGACGCGCAAGGCGTGCCGGTTCCATCCGCCGACAATCTGATCACTTTCGAGATTGAAGGGCAGGGGTTCATCGCGGCGGTTGATAGCGCAAACAATTCCAGCCAGGAGCCTTTCCAAAGCCATCAGCGCCGGGCCTTCCAAGGGGAATGTTTTGCCGTGATTAAAGCTTTGCAGAAGCCGGGCGCGATTCGCTTAAAAGCTTCGGCAGACGGATTGGAAGACGCGTCGGTGGTATTGACTTCGGTGCCAAACTCGCAGCCATGAACCCACTTCGATCCATCATAAACAAAGCCACGCTCCTTCTCTGGTTGTGTCTGGCCGCAGCGGCGAACGGCGCTGGAGTCACGCTGTCCGACGATGCGACCGGCTACACGCTAGCGAACGGCGTACTAACGGCCCGCGTTAATAAACGTTCCGGCGACCTTGTGTCGCTGACATACAAAGGGCTGGAATTGATGGGTGCCGTCTCCGGCCATCCCAAGGGCTATTGGTCTCACTCGCCCGCTGACCTGCTCGAGACCAGCACCGTCACCATTCGTCCCGAAAGCAATGCCGGGCAACGGGCCGAGGTTGCGATCAAGGGTGTTTACACCAACGCCCAATCCCGTTCCGGCTTCGGCATCACCGCGACGGACATCGAAATCCGTTACGCGCTCTCGCGGGACGATTCGGGTCTATACACTTATTGCATTTTCTCACACGGCTCCAATCAGCCTGCCGCGAACATCGGGGAGGCGCGTTTTGCGGCGAAACTCAACCCGCGCGTGTTCGATTACATGATTATTGACAGCCGCCACCAGCGCCTGATGCCCACGCCGGAAGATTGGGACAAGGGCACGCAGTTGAACATGAAAGAAGTGCGCCGTATGACCACGGGGCGTTACGTTGGGCAAGTCGAGCACAAGTACGATTATTCGGCCATCCAATTTGACATTCCGGCCTACGGCTGGGCCAGCACCAAGGAGCAGGTCGGACTCTGGTTCATCAATTCGTCCATCGAATATCTCAGCGGCGGCGCGACAAAAGTCGAATTGACAGGGCACCTGGATGACAACAAGGGCGCGGCGCCCACACTGCTCAACTACTGGCGCGGCAGCCATTACGGAAGCAGTTCGTGCGCGCTGGCCGTCGGTGAATCATGGTCGAAAGTAATCGGCCCTTTCCTGATTTATTGCAACGCCGGTGCCGACCCCGGCACGTTGTGGAAAGAGGCCCTTGGCCGCGCCACCAAGGAGTCTGCCGCCTGGCCGTTCGACTGGGTCGAAGGCGTCGATTATCCGCATAAGGCCCAACGCGGCGCCGTCAGCGGACAAATCGTGTTGACGGACGAGCGGTTTCCGGATTTGGGCATCTCCAATATACTGGCCGGCCTGGCCGCACCCGATTACACGCCTCCCGAAGGCACTGGGCCGCGCCTGGTCGATTGGCAGTTGGACGCCAAGCATTACCAATTCTGGGCGCGCGCCGACGCTCAGGGCCGTTTTACAATTGACCACGTTCGCCCTGGTGCTTACACGCTCCACATTATCGCCGATGGCGTTCCCGGAGAATTCGCCCGCAGCAACGTCGTCGTGGCGGCGGGACAAAGCCTTGCGCTGGGCGAGCTGCGCTGGACGCCGGCGCATTACGGGCGGCAACTGTGGCAGATCGGCGTCCCCAACCGATCGGCGGAAGAATTTCTGCACGGCGACCACTACTGGCAATGGGGATTATACTACCAATACACCAACGATTTCCCCAACGATGTCAATTATATCGTTGGCCAAAGCGATTTCCACAAAGACTGGAATTACGCCCAGGTGCCGCGCGGGCCTGGACACGGCACGACCTGGTCCATTCATTTTGTATTCCACGGATCGCCGCGCGGTCGAGCCACTCTGCGCCTGGGCTTGGCCGCAGCCAGCGTGCGCAGCGGCATTCGAGCCACCGTCAATGGCCAAGCCGCTGGCAGCACGGGTCCGCTGATGGACACCGCGACGATCCGGCGCGATGGCATTCGCGGTTATTGGACGGAGCGGGACGTGGCCTTCGCCGGCGCGCTGCTGAAAGAAGGCGAAAACCTACTCCAACTTTCGATCCCCGGCGGCGATCCCGCTAACGGCGTGGAATACGATTTTGTCCGGCTGGAACTGGATGAAGTCGCTGCGTCGCCCTAAGCCGTGCGTATACCGCTGAAAGCCGCTCCGATCTGATACACGCGACTGCTGGAGCCTGTTCGGGTTACACCCCATATCTAATTGCGATCCGGCTGTCGATAATAGCTTCATGAAACGAATTGCCAGCAACGCAGCCAGAATGAAACCGATACTCATGAGCTTTGCCCTTGCGGCGGCTTGTTTGACGCCAACCCAAACTTTGCTGGCAGCAGGTCCAGCCCCTGTGAACCTGGGAGCGACGGCCCCTTTCACTATCCTTTCCGGGGCGGCCATCACCACGACGGGCGGCGGAATTATCACCGGGAACGTCGGGGCGAGTCCGATCGCCGGGTCCGCCATAGGTGTGACCGCGGCTCAAGTGCATGGGACAATTTATGCAGTCGATGCCAGCGGCCCTGCCGGCGCTATCGTGGATCCTACGCTTTTGACCACGGCCAAGGGCGATTTGACGGCAGCCTACAACGACGCCGCCGGACGAACTCCCATTCCCACGGGTCCTTACCTCAATCCTGGCGGCGGCAATCTCGGCGGCCTGAACCTTGTCCCCGGGCTTTATAAATTCACCAGTACGGCCTTGATAACGGGAGCGGATGTCACCCTTACGGGCGGCGCTAATGATGTCTGGATTTTCCAGATAGCAAAGAATCTTCAAGTAGGCAGCGGCATTAAAGTCATTCTGGCTGGCGGCGCACAGGCTGAAAATATTTTCTGGCAAGTAGGCACTTCCGCGACCATTGGAACGTCAGGCTCGCTGCAGGGGACCATACTGGCAAATCAAGCTATCACGCTGGATACCAGCAGCACGATGGTGGGCCGAGCTTTGGCGTTCACTGCCGGGGTGACATTCGACGGCTCCAGCGCCACGGCGCCCACGTCGGTGGTCGCCAGCGGGCTGGGTTCTCTGCAAGTGACGATGTCGCCTACCAATGTGGTTGGCGCCGGGGCTCAATGGCTGGTGGACACCGAGACAAACCTAAATAATAGCGGGGCGACCGTGGCCAATTTATCGACAGGCAGTCTTGTGGTGTCGTTTACACCCGTTCCCGGATGGAACACCCCCGCCGATCAAACTGTGACCATCGAAAATGGAGCCACGACGACAGCCCACGGCCTTTACACACCTACCAATACGCCAGGCAACGGGCTGGTTCTTCTGACAAATGGTTCCGGCACCATCCAGCATGTAACTTGGCCTGACAAACTGGTGGTTGGAAACAGTTACACAGTGACGGCCATGCCCGGGGCCAACAGCGTCTTCTCCGGATGGGTGGGTGGAACGGCCCAGCCCTATTCGGTGCTGAGCGCCTCAGCCAGCTACACCTTTACCATGCGGCCCAATTTGGTGTTGGAGGCCGACTTTGTTCCAAACCTGTTCGCTGCTTTCAGCGGTGTTTATAACGGACTTTTTATCACGCCGGACGGTGTCACCGAACAAACGGCGGGGATGCTCAAGGGATTGACTATTGGCATGAATGGAACTTACAGCGGGACGATTCTAATCAATGGCGGAAGCCAGGTCATCAGTGGCAAATTCGACTTAACGAGTCAGGCCGTCAATTACATATCACGCGCGTCCGCCCAAGGAGGGCCTCTGACGGTGGTCATGGCATTGAGCATGAACAATCCGCCCCAGCAAGTAACAGGCACGGTTTCCGGAATCAACGATGGGGTCCCGTGGACGGCCGCGCTGTTTGCGGACCTCGCCACCAACAGCCTGCCTTCAGCCGAATACACCATGCTGATCCCGCCCGACACCAATAATGCGCCACCCGATGCGTCGCCCGGCGGCGCTGGTTATGCCTTGATCACCAACTCCGCGGGCACGGCCGGTCATCCCTCCACCGCCAAAGTCACCATCACCGGAGCACTGGCCGATGGCACTGCCTTTAGTCAAACGGTGCCTGTTTCCCAAGACGGCTATGTTCCCATCTACGTCAATCTCTACAGCGGCAAGGGACTGCTCCTGGGCTGGATTAATCTGGCCACGACCGACGCGGCCGATGTCAGCCTGACTTGGATTCATCCTGAGCGCAGTTCAGGATTATACAAACGCGGTTTCACCAACATGCTGGCCGCCAATCAAATTCCGATCTCGCCCTGGACTCATCCCCTGGCCAACACGCTCATGGCGACAAATCTGTCTTTTCTCGACTCGATGAACGACCCGAACACTTCGATGGATTTTACTTTAACCATCAGCAAAAACTTTGCCTTGAGCGAAGTGACCGATCTGAAGCTATTGAGTGGTTCCATCGACCCCAAAACGGGTCTCCTGTCCGTGACCATTGGCGACAGGTCATCTAAGTTGACCGGACACGGTGTGATGATGCTCAACAGCACAAGTGGTGGTGGTTACTTCCTGGCCCCAACCAACGCTCAAGCCATAAAATTAGAACAGTAAGCAAGCGAGGGTGTCAGAGTAAGCGCCGTTGGGCTGCACCTTCCAGCCCCACGGAAAGATAAAAACTTGCGTGGGGCAAATATGCTTGGTCGCAGCCCTGCTCAACGCAACGTTGTTGGTCAAGACTCGCCAACCCGGCGTCATCATCAACCGCAACATCTACGGCCAATTCTCCGAACATCTTGGTCATTGCATTTATGAAGGCGTTTGCGCGGGCGAAGACAGTCCGATTCCCAACACGCGCGGCATCCGCAACGACGTGGTGGCTGCGCTGTAAGCGTTGAGGTTTCTTCTTGCGGCCCCGGCACCCACGAGGCAAGCGCCTCATCCTCGGAAAAAGTATCCATCAGGTTTGCACCGATTCCCAATTCAGGGATTACCTGATTTGCACTAAAAATCGATCAAATAGATTCCCTAACGACATTTAAGATGCAGTTGACTGAATGTCTGTGAAGTAACTGCATGCATGACAGCGTAAGGATTGGAAGGATTGGAGACTGCTTGGATAACGGAGCTTATAAACGGAAGGCGCATCATGAAACCAAGACTGT
>DASYNM010000466.1:0-2355 GCA_036008545.1 Verrucomicrobiia bacterium | reverse complement strand
TTCAACGGAGTCTTTCCGGTATACTTGAGGATATAGAGACCTCCCGTAAAGCGATCGTTGGCGTAGATCAGATCTTCCTTGCCTACAATCAAGTCGTTCATTTGAATTGCGCCACCCTTGTTGCCTGGAACGTTAGGCGCAAAATACGCAATCTCCTTAGGCTCTTGCGGATCTCGGATGGAATAGATTCGCAATCCTCCGGCAAACTGTGCGGTGACGACCGTGTTTTTCAACACGCGCGACATTTCGGGCATGTGATTTAAGTTGATATTGTGGGCGCCGAATCGACCGCCGCCCCTGCATAAGTCCGAGAAATTGGCCGGTGGTGGCAGAACCCCAAGGGGGTATGGCCGCATCTCTCTTTGAACATCGACTATGGTAACCCGCATTGGCCAATCCATGCAGTCTTCTTTGGTCGACTCTTGAGAAGCGACCAGAAGGCCGCGATCCAGAATTGGCACCACCGTGTGCATAAAGCCCCCGTTCAAGGATTGCCACGAAATACGTGAGACCTCTTTTGGTTTTGTTTTATCAGCAATATCAAGCACAATGATTCCACCATCGATCCATCCAAGATAAGCGCGATCGGGATGTTCGGCCGGAACGAGCGGGGTATGTAGTCGAAAGCCGCTGTCGAAGGGCTTGACCCGCGCAGGCGCCGGAGCGTCATCCCCGACCTTGGTGCCGGGCAGCCACCATCGCCCCACCTCCTTGGGGCTTTTCGGGTCCTGCAGGTCAACAATCATTAGCATTTGATCGTCAAGCGGGTTTCTCGGAACAAAGTCTTTCGCCCCAGTCGAGAGATAAGCGAACTTCCCGTCCGTAAAGGTCAAATAATGGGTCCCGCGAGAATTTGGCCCAGTCAAATCAAAGTACGACAGCAGTTGGGGGTCGTTCGCCTCGGTGACATCGTAGATTTTTATGCCGCCATGCGGCTGTCCCACCTTCTCGCTTTGCCTTGCGACTACCAAAATATTTCCGCTAAGCCCCAGGGAATTGCATCGAACGAATTCCGCTTCCACCGGTAATTGCTTCAAAACTACCGGATCGGCCGAAGACGTAACGTCGATGACACTGAAACACAGCGGCCCCGATTCATGGGCAAGAAAGAGAATCTTCCTGGAGCCGTATTGCTTAAGAGCCAGACCCTCGCCGCCCTTGCCAGCGCCATTGAGCGTCGAGTGCCCAACTAGTTCCAAATTCATCCGGTCGGGAATGGTCGCGGCCACGGCCACGGATTGCAAGGCCATAACCGCAATGCAGCTGGCGGTCATATTGGTAAAACGTTTCATAAAGTCTCCCAGTGGATCAGGTCTGACCTTGATTTCCGACGGCGTTGCCATCAGGCTGGACAAATACGAAGGGAAATGGTTTTAGGTCGCGCGGCGCACGAAGCTCGCATTCAGCTCCTTCACCGAGCGCACGCCGCATTGCTGCATGGCTACGCGCGTCTCGTTGCGTAAGATTTCGAGCACGCGCTCGACCCCTTCCTGGCCGAAGGCTCCCAACCCCCATAAATAAGGCCGGCCGAGGCCAACCGCCTGGGCGCCCATGGCGAGCGCCTTGACCGCGTCCGTGCCGCGCCGGAATCCGCTATCAACGATCACCGGAATTCGGCCCTTCACCGCGGCGATGATCTCAGGTAGTGCGTCAATCGTGGAGCGGCCATTGTCCTCACCACGCCCGCCGTGATTGGAAACAAGAATTCCGTCAATCCCGTTCAGCACCGACAATTCCGCGTCCTCGGCAGTGACGATGCCCTTAAGCACGATTTTCATGCGAGTGACGTCGCGCATCCGTTTGATGGAATCCCAGGACAAATTGGAAGACTCGCCACTTCCGGCAATGCCAGTGAGATCGATGCCGTCGTAATTGTGCCGGCGGGCTTGCCGCGCTGCAAAGCTGCTGCGATCGTGACACGCCGCGCATTCGCGCGCATCGGTACGCATGAGGCGGAACAAGGTTTCCTGGTTTCGGCCCGCGATACGGTCGACCGTCACCACGAGGACCGGACAGCCGGCGGCCTCGGCTCGTTTGATCAGCGCCTGCGTAACCTCCCAGCGCGGCGAGGCATAGAGCTGGAACCAGATTGGCGCCCCGCGCGCATTGGTGACGTCTTCCACGGAATCGTTCGAAGCCGTCGACAGGATTAGCAGATGATTGCCGGTACGCGCGGCCTTTGCTACGGCAACCTCGCCGTCGGGGTGAAAGAAATTGTTGCCACCAATAGGGCACACGAAGATCGGCGAATCATACTTGGTGCCGAAAAGCTCCACGCTGGTATCGACTTTGGACACGTCATTGAGCCGGCGAGGGAGCAGCTGGAATTTCAAGAACCCCTCACGGTTGGCGCGC
>DASYNM010000465.1:0-7211 GCA_036008545.1 Verrucomicrobiia bacterium | reverse complement strand
CCCCAGGCAAGGACTTTGACGTCGAGGTCTTCGGCCTTGACTACGAGCAACTTATCGCCGCGCTCTCGCGCTGGGGCAGGACCGATTTGGTCGGGCGCTCCTTCGGCGTGGTCAAGCTTTCCACCAACAGTGGGCTTAATTTCGACTTTACGCTGCCGCGCAAGGATTCCAAGGTCGCCCCTGGCCACAAGGGGTTTGACATCGCGTTTGATCCGGCCCTTTCGCCGCGCGAGGCAGCGGCGAGGCGCGATTTTACCATCAACTCGATCATGTACGATCCGCGCGCGCGAAAGGTCTTGGATTTTTTCGGCGGCGAAGCCGATTTGAAGGCCCGGATTCTTCGGCACACCAGCGTCGCGTTCGACGAGGACCCCTTGCGCGTTCTGCGTGGGATGCAGTTCACCGGTCGATTTGAATTGCACGCGGCGCCGGAGACGGTGGAACTGGCGCGCCGGATGAAAGGGAGTTACGCCGAACTGGCAGTCGAGCGAGTGCGCGAGGAATGGTTCAAATGGGCGCAACGCAGCCGCTGGCCCTCGGCCGGCTTGCGGTTTCTGGTCGAGACGGAATGGGTCGATCATTTCCCCGAAATCAAAGCATTGATCGGCACGCCGCAGGAGCCTGAGTGGCATCCGGAAGGCGACGTTTTCACACACACCCGCCATTGTTGCGATGCTCTGGCGCGTCTGACCGCATGGCACGAGGCCGGCGCGGAGTCAAAAACAGTCTATATGCTGGCAGTCTTGGCGCACGACTTCGGCAAACCGTCCACGACCCACCGCGCGATGAAAGATGGCCGTGAGCGAATCGTTTCGCCCGGACACGAGTCGGCCGGAATCGAGCCGACGCGAGTGTTTCTGGAGCGCATCGACGCCCCGCTGGCCATCGCGCAACGCGTTCTTCCACTGGTGCAAAATCATTTGTTCCACCTCGAAACCATCTCCGACCGCGCCGTGCGTCGTCTGGCGCGTCGTTTGGCCCCAGAGAGCATCGAAGGCCTGTGCCTGGTCATGACGGCCGACAGCATGGGCCGCCCACCGCGGCCGGCGGAGGTACCGGAAAACGTCAAGACACTTTTGGCGCGCGCACACGAACTAGCGGTGCGCCACCAGCCTCCCCCGCCCATTTTGCAAGGGCGGCATTTGCTGCCTCTGGGCCTGGCGCCCGGCCCGCGCCTTGGAGCTATTCTTGACAAAGCCTACGAAGCGCAACTGGAAGGCGTCTTCAAGGACTTGGAGGGAGCGATGCGATGGGTGGAGCAGGAAGGCTATAAGGTCAATTGAGATCGAGGGTAAGGAATAAATCATGCCGTTGGTAACGGCTGTGATTCAATTGCTTTGACCTATTAGCGGTAAACTTCGCGTCTGTGTCCAACCGCCAGCAAGTGAAGGACTCCTTTGGAGCGGTCAAAATTGTAGATAACCCGGTAGTCGCCGACGCGAATGCGGAAGGCATCCAATCCTTTCATCCGATGATGGGCGTGGGTGTCCAGCGTCATTCCCAATCGATCAATGCTCGCGTCGATTCTAGTTCGAATGTTGACCGGCAGTTTGAAGAAAGAAGCGTCGAAATCCCGCGAATAGATTTGCAGGGCGGCGCTCACTAGCCCGTTTCGGTCTTGCGAACGCGAGAATACACTCCGTCCGCGATTTCTTGGTTGGCCCGTTGAATCTTTGCTTTGAATTCATCGCTGACTTCCAACTGCTCTTCAATGAAATCTTCCAGCCAATCGTGAACCGCTTGCAGGTCTTCCAGCGGCAACTGTTCGAGCGCCGACTCGATTTGTTTGACCGTACTCATGCACGGAGTCTCGCCCATTTTGGAGCATTTTTCAAGGCTACAATTTCTTTGATCTATTCCGTCCCTCGTGAGCCGAGTCAAGAAACAAGAAACGGACGTTAGCCTTCTTCCTTTTTTTCCACCGCGCTCCGCACCTCGCCGATGTGGAGACGCGTCTTGAGCTTCTGTCCGGGGCGCGTTTGGCGGGTGGCGCGGATTACCTTGCCGGTGCGGGCATCTTGTGTGATGGAATAGCCACGGGCCAAAACCTGCTCGGGACCTAGCAAGCGCAGGCGCGTCCCCAGCGCGTCGCATTGCTGGCGCAGGGAGTGAAGTTGATTTTTGGCCTGTTCGCGCAAGCGGTCGCGCTGGCGCACCAACCCCTCGCGGCGCAAGGCCAATTGACGGCTCGGACGCAACCGGCCCAGGCGCAGGCCAAGCTGGCGGGCGGCCAGTCGGCGTTGCTGCAAGTCGCGCCGCATCGAGCGAGACAACTCGCCGTGCAAGTCGTCCAGAAGTTGGAGTCTGCGGTTGAGCTGCCGTCGGGGGTGCGAGGCTCGCAACCGTTGCGCGAGTTGCCCCAATTGGCGCTCTTCGGATGCGATGTAGCGGCGCACGGTTTCTCCCATGCGATCCTGGACCTCTTCCAACCAGCGGGCTGCCGCGAATGCGCCTTCCGTCAAAATTTCCGCGCCGGCGGTTGGCGTGGCCGCTCGCACGTCAGCGGCAAAGTCGCTGATGGTGAAGTCGATTTCGTGTCCAACCGCTGAAACCACCGGCACGGCGGACTGGACGATGGCGCGGGCGACGGCCTCCTCGTTGAAGGCCCACAAATCCTCCAGACTACCACCGCCGCGTGTCAGGAGAATGACGTCCAGCTTCCGGCCCGACCGTTGCGACCATTGATTGAGCAAAGCAATGGCGGCGGCAATCTCCGCCGCCGCGCCAGCGCCTTGCACGGCGGACGGGACAAAAATGATCTCCAATCCGGGCTGGCGTCGTTGCACAGCATGCAAAACATCGCGCAACGCTGCGCCGGTGGGTGAAGTAACCAGGCCGATGCGTTGCGGAAAGTGGGGCAGGGGACGCTTGCGCTCGGGAGCGAAAAGGCCTTCGGCGGCGAGCTTTTGCTTGAGCTTTTCAAAGGCAACCTGCAACGCGCCCACCCCTTGCGGTTCGATGGCCAGAACGTGAAGTTGATATTGGCCACGCGGTTCATAGACGGTCAGTTCGCCCTTGAGGATCACTTTTTGGCCGTCTTGTAGTGCCTGCCGGTTGGCGACCGAATCGCTGCGAAAAAGCACGCAACTGATCTGCGCGCCGGCGTCCTTGAGCGTGAAATAAACATGGCCGGAACTCTGAGCGCGACAATTGGTGATCTCGCCGCCGACCCACAATTGCCCCAGACTCCGTTCCAGCACGCGGCGGATATCGGCGGTCAATTCGCTGACGGAGAAGACGCGCCGGGTGGCCTCTTTTGGAAAGAGTTCGCCGCCGAAATCCCATTGCGATGTGGCTGGGCGTGGCATGAGGATGCTCAGGTCAGCGCTTCGGAGACGCGCGTGATAGCCAGGGCTTTGCCCGATGCGTTGTCAATACGCACCAGCGCCCCTTGCAGAAGAATGCGGCCACTGGCGACGCCGAATTTTTGCGGAGTGTTGGTGCAAAAACGCTGAATGATCGGCTCGATTTCACGGCCCAGCACGCTTTCGTGCGGCCCGGTGAAACCGGCGTCTGTCAAGTAGGCTGTGCCGCCTGGGAAAATTTGCTCGTCGGCCGTTTGCACGTGGGTGTGGGTGCCGACGACGGCGGAGACCTGGCCGTCCAACATGCGGGCCAGCGCGATCTTTTCCGAAGTGGCCTCGGCGTGCATGTCAACAAAGATAATCGGAGTCATTTGGCGCAGGCGGGCAACCTCGGTACGCGCACAATGGAACGGGTTGTCCAGCGGAGCCATGAAGGTGCGGCCCTGGAGATTGAGGACGGCAACCGCAGGCAGGCCATCGGAGCGCCAGACGGTGCTGCCTTGGCCAATCGTGCCGGCAGGATAATTGCAGGGACGGAGCAGACGCGGCTCGGTTTGCAGCAAGAGGTTAACTTCCTTCTGATCCCAGAGATGGTCGCCGGTAGTAATGATATTGACACCCGCATCCAGGATTTCTCCCGCGGTATTGACCGTGATGCCAGCGCCGCCGGCGGCGTTTTCACCGTTGGCGACGACCATATCGATCTGATGCATCTGGCGCAATCCCGGCAGCAACCGGCGCAAGGCGTGCCGCCCGGGTTCGCCGACAATGTCGCCGACAAAAAGAAGGTTCACAGACCCCAGTTTAGTCCCCGCCGCGAGCGTGGCAAGCCGCCGTTTGGCCGCGCGGGCGACTTTGCCTCGACAATGCCGCTGGGCTTGAGTAAACACGGCGCGTGAACCATGGTTTTCCCAGTCTTTTGCTGCTGATGCCGGCCTATAACGAAGAGCGCCGGATTGGCCCTGCCTTGCGCAGTTACGCCGAATACATTCCCAAGCATTATGATGGAAAATTCCAACTGATCGTCGTGCTCAATGGCTGCCGGGACAATACGTTGGGCGTAGTGAAGGAAGTGGCGGCGCAGTATCCCGTCGTAAGTTGGGTGGAGTATGCGGAACCGATCGGCAAAGGCGGCGCTTTGATCGAGGGGCTCAAGTTGGCGCCGCTGGCCGACTACATCGGATATGTCGATGCCGATGGCGCGACGGAGGCGCCAGCGTTTCTGGAACTGGTGCGCCGGATGGGCGAGGCTGACTGCGTGATAGGCTCCCGCTGGTTGCCCGGAGCGGTGCTACACCAGATGCAATCTTGGCGACGGCGCTTCGCCAGCCGCTGTTTTCACGCGGTCGTGCAATTCTTTTTTCACATGAACATCCGCGACACGCAGTGCAGCGCCAAGGTCATACGCCGCCAGGTGGTGGAAAAGATTCATCCTTCACTGTGCATTGCCGACATGGCCTTTGACGTCAACCTGCTTTATCTGATTACGATCAATGGGTACACTGTGCTGGAAGTGCCAACCGAATGGACGGACAAAACCGGGTCCAAAGTAGCACTGGCCAGGACTTCCTTGACGATGCTGCTGTCGGTGATTCGCGTGCGGTGGATTTACTCGCCCTTTAGCTGGTTGCGCCCTTATTTTGCGCCCCTGGAGAACTGGCTCTACCGGAAACTGCGGGCGCCCACTCCGAAATCCGATCCGAAGAAGTGACGGTTTTTGGCTGACGCGTGAACCACGCCGCCACGAGGCAAAGCACGGTGCTGGCTACGCCCAAAGTTTGGATGACGCGGATGAAGGCGTCCATTTGGTTCATGCGAACCAGGATGGGTGCTTGCAGGCCAAGCGCGATGGCGTAGGCCGGCGGCACCAGCACCAGCCAAAACACAGCTTTGAAACGCCCCCGTGCGAGGATGTTTTGGATGAGCACATTGGCCACCGTCAAGGGCAGCAGCGCCCAGGCGAACCAGGGCACCAGCGGCGCCGCTTTCCACATTTCCGGATTGCCGAGGTACATCAAACGCAACGGCAATGCGGGTAGCAGCGTGCAACCAATGCCCGCCAGCGCGCCGAAGAGAATCGTCGCCCACAACGTCAGCCCCAGGCTGTCGCCGCGTTCGGAACGCGCCACGTTTTGCGCGACGCGCGCGAACATGACCAGCGCGACCGGCGCGATGAATTGGATGATGGCAAAGCCGGTCAGCATCGCTCCGCTGTACAAAGCCGTTTGGCGCGTGTCGGTGAAAAGTCCCTGCACGAACAGCATGTCGATGCTGGACATGGCCAGAACGGTTCCCATGCCCAGAGTCAGCGGCAGGGCATCTGTCAACCATTGTTTCCACGCGAACTTAATGTGAGGGCGGACGCTCCAGATCGAATGCGTCAGCCAGGCGCCAATGACAATGGTTACCAGTTGCCCCGCTACCGCCGCGAACATGGCCGCCGCCGCCTTGCCGCCGAGGAACAGGATGACTAGAACCATGACGCCAAAACGCCCGACGCCGTCACTAACCTGCAGCCAGCCCAAGCCGAAAAACCGGTGCTGGCCTTGTAACAAACCCTTCGCGATAGGAATCCACAAACTCGTCCAACAAATTATGAGCGTGAAGTAAAGCGCAGCCGGGTTGCTGACTTTGAGCAAGTGCGACAGCGGCTTCATGGCGGCCAAGATTGTGGCGGCGCAAACCACCCAGACGAGAAACGTTCCCAACAGAAGAGCGCGCACAGTGGAGGTCAAATCGCGCTGCCGAGTGTCATTGCTCACAGCCGCCGCCTGGCGGGCGAAGATCGTTTGCAGCGCCGCCGAAGGAATGCCCATGATGATGAGCACCCGCAGCAAAGTCACGAACGTGGAATACTCCTCCGGGCCCATTTTCCGCGCCACGGTATGGACCAAAGCCATCAACGCGCCGCCCGCGAAGGTGGCGATGACCATCCAACTGCTTTGCCGCAAAAAGCCCGAATCTCGTTTCACGCTCATATCTATCACGGCAGGGAGCGGAAAAACTTGAGCAGGCAATCGGTGGCCGTTTGGAGGGATTTGACCCCAATCCATTCGTCGGCAGTGTGCGCTTGCGCAATGTCGCCCGGGCCGAAGACAATGCTGGGGATGCCCGCTTGCGCCAACACCGATGCATCGCAAAAATAATGCGCTCCTAGCGGCCTCTTTTGCCGGGCGGCCTGCATGAACTTCCGCACCAGCGGCAGTTCCGTGCCGGTTTCCATGGGGTAGCACGGGCTGGTCTTTTCGTCGCGGATAATCGCCCGGAGCTTGTGCTGGCGAAAAAGCCGCTGCATTTCCCTTCGCACGGAGGACTCGGTTTCGCCCGGCAGCGTCCGCCGGTCCAGGCTGGCTTCGCATTGGGCGGGAACAATATTGGGTTGACTGCCGCCCTGGATCGAACCCACGCTGGCGGTCGCGCATCCCAGCAACGGGTGGTGCCGCCGTTGCAATTGCCGCGTGTAATCGGTTTGCAATAGATCGACGATGCGCGCCATTTCATGCACCGCGTTACGGCCCAGGTGAGGCCGCGACCCGTGCGCAGCCTTCCCCCGCGTTTCCAAGTGAAGCCACAGACTGCCCTTGTGCGCCGTCACCACACGCAGGCAAGTCGGTTCGCCGACGATGGCCAAATCCGCCTTGAACCCGCTGGCCGCAAGCGCGCGCGAGCCGGCCTGCTCATTTTCCTCATCGATCACTCCCGCGAAGATGATCTCGGTGGCGACGGGTCGCGACTGGTTTCGCGCGAGGGCCATCAAAGCGCCTAGCATGCATGCGATGGAGCCTTTGGTGTCACAAGCGCCGCGGCCATAAATGCGTCCGTTGCGCAAGCGCGGCCCAAATTGGAGCTGCGAAAACGCCCCTACCGTGTCGGTGTGCGGCGCAAGGAGAACGCGGTGTCGGACCG
>DASYNM010000464.1:0-8642 GCA_036008545.1 Verrucomicrobiia bacterium | reverse complement strand
AAAAGTGTCCGTGAAGCCCTTGAACCCGCCTGCGGTCAGAAAAGTCCGCAGGCCCGCCTCGATTCGCGCCGCCTCGCGCAAAGAAGCGCGCATCGGCCCGCCCGAACGCAAGGCGGGGGCGACGTTGTAGATGGCTTGGTAATCTTTGAGCAACCGGTCGATCTCGCCGTCGGTCACATGCTGAATTCTATGCACCAGATCGCCCACGCCGTAACCATTGACGGCGTAACCAAATTGGATGTGCGCGGCCACCTTGTCGCCCTCGGTCACCGCCACATCGCGCATATTGTCGCCGAAGCGGCAGAACTTGGCGCCCTGCCAATCGTGCCACGCCGCCGCCGCGCGCGTCCAGGCGCCGATGCGCGCCTGCACCGCGGCCTCGCGCCAAAAACCGACGACCACTTTCCGATTGAGCCTCATGCGGCTCATGATGAACCCGTGCTCACGGTCGCCGTGCGCGGCCTGATTAAGGTTCATGAAATCCATGTCGATGGTGGCCCAGGGGATGTCGCGATTGTGCTGGGTGTGGAAATGCAGGAGCGGTTTGCGCAGCAGACGCAGACCGTTGATCCACATCTTGGATGGCGAGAAAGTGTGGCACCAGGTGATCAACCCCGCGCAGGCTGGGTCAGAGTTGGCCCGCTGGCAGAGCGCAGTGGCTTCCTCCGCGCTCTTGATCACGGGCTGAAAGAGGATGGTGGCCGGGATGCCGGGGGCCGCATCGAGGGCGCCGGCGATTTGTCGTGCATTGGAAGCGACTTTCTCCAGGGCCTTGGGGCCATAAAGGTGCTGGCTGCCGGTGACGAACCAGAACTCAAACTGTTTGAAGTCAATCATACAGGCCGATGCGTGTTGTGATATGAAATAACCGCCGCCAAGTAAAGCGCAAATTCTTCACTGAAACCGCCAAATTGCGAACGAAAATACGCCATTTTTGGTGGGTGACTCTCCTCAAAATTTCCAAAATGAGCAGCGCGACCCAGACTCTTTGGCTGAGTTATGCTGGCGGCAACGGTCAAATCTGCCTGCCAAGCTCGCGCACCACGTCGGCTACTTTGCTTCGACCAAACAGTTTCAGACCGAGCTTGAAGGTATCGCCACATGAAGTTACCAGGAATTTGCCGCCGGCCCGCTCAATCTTCTCGACCATAGCGCGTTTGAGCACGATGACCGGCCGTTTACTTTTTCGGAGGGGCCAATCAGGATCGTTGATCACTTCTGGCGGCAAGTTCCGCAAATCAACCACCTGGCTCTTCCAGGTTGGTTGGGCGTCGCTAGGCTTCTGTTGCAGTCCAACAATTGCCCCGGCCACCGCTCCGAAGGCCCCGGCGGCAACCGCAGCGGAATCCAGACCCATCATCACGGAAGTTTGGCTCGCGTTCGGGCAAAGATAGATGGCGTCACGGACGAAAACAACCGGCCCCGACCAGTGCTTCGCGCTGAATCCCTTGCCGATGATGATGTCTCTGCCAATTTTAATGTAGTTGGGCATGTGTTCCTTTCCAGCCTATGACGAGACTCGCTCTGAAGCCCAAAGTCGGAACCATTCAGTAGGAGGGAATTGTTCTCCCTCACCCCAAGAGGGAGAAGTTGATTCAGCGCTGGGAAAGGACTTCTGTTCAGTGAATTTTCCCAGCGCGGGGCTGCTCCATTCCCTAGGGGAGAGGGTTAGGGTGAGGGCGAGTCTCCCGACCAACTGAATTGTTCCGCATAAGGCCCATCATTTCGCTTCCGTCGAGGCGTCTTGCTGGTGTCCTGTTTCTTTGTAAACGCGGACGTAGTCAATCAAGAATTTTTGCGGAAGACTTGCGTCATCAATTGGCCCGCCCCAACTGCCGCCCAGGGCGAAGTTGAGGATAAGGTAGTGCGGCTTGCGGAATGGGTTATTCTCGCCTTGGCCAGCCTTGTCGAGGAGGACGGTGTGATATTTCGTGTCGTCGAAGAAGAAGTCGATTCGATCCGGGTTCCATTCAACGGCGTAAATATGAAAATCTTCGTAGGGCTTGGCGGTTTTCATGGTGCCGCCATCGGACTGGTGCTTGCCATCCACCGCGAAATGGAGCGTGCCGTGGATGTTGTTCGTCTCCTTTCCGACAAACTCCATGATGTCGATCTCGCCGCAGCGAGGCCAGCCGACGCGCGAAAAGTTTGTGCCCAAGGTCCAGATGGCAGGCCAAACGCCGAGGCCTTGGGGGAGTTTCGCCCGCACTTCGATTCGGCCATATTGCCAACTGGCCTTCTTGCGCGTGATCAGGCTGGCGGCCGTGTATTCAACCGGCTCGTGGTTCGTCGGCGTGAAATGCTCTTTGCGGCATTCAATAACCAACATGCCGCCCTCGACTCGGGCGTTTTCCAATCGCGACCGGGTATAGTATTGGCGTTCGTGATTCCGGACGAACCCCTCTTCGTAGCTCCACTTGGTCTTGTCCGGGAGACCTTGGTAGTCAAACTCGTCCGACCAGACCAGTTGCCATTTTTGCGCGTGAGCGCTACTGGCGACCATGACCAGCATGCCCATCGCGAAAAAGACCGTTCTCACCACGCTTCTCCTGACGTCCGACCATTCAACTCCCTCACTACGGCGTAGGACGAGCGTTGACGACTACGCGCGAAAGAGCTGCAGCACCCGAGGCCACACCAGGAGCGGACGCATGGGTACAGCGATTTATCACACGTGTTCATACTCTCGCTTCTTACGCTCTCTGTAATTGCTAATACCAACCATGACCGCCGGCCAAAACCAGCCGAAAACGAGAAAAGACATGGCAAAGAGGCCGTCGGGAAATGTGGCGGCCAAGGTCGTCGAATCCATCATCCCTCGGAAAAACATCGGCATAAGTAGGGCCCAGAATAGAGACCAAAGGAAGCAGGCTCCCCAACCATAAACCACGGCGCGGATACGCCATCGTGGCCGCTTGCTTACGCGCCAAATCACAACCATCAACGCGATAAAGCTAACGAACATCGAAATCTGTAGCGTTATGGATAGCACGACGTCAAATTAGCCTATTGAAAGAAAAAAACAAGGCGGCGGCTCCGTACTCGCAAGGTTGACATACTGCCGTGTCGATGCGATAAGCAATGAGTGAAAGTTATGCGGAAAGTCGCGGAAAAGAAGACGCCCGGTGCTTTAATCATAGAGAAGTACCGTCCCCAAATGAACAAACTGACGCCGACGCAACGCCGGCAGTTGCGAGACCGGGCCATGCGAATCGCCTTCGGCCATGCATCTGAAAGCGTTTCAAATTCTTGCACGAACGCAGGAATGGATCCCACGTTGCTTCACCTGGAGACTCTGCCTATCAGGCTGTGATCGCTATTTGCTTCGCTTTTTGCGAGTCCTAACTCCACGTCGAGACTTCCTCGGCTTAGCAAGTCGCCCAATTTCCCTGTGAACGAAGGCCGTCGATTGTCGGAACCCGAATGCTTCACAGATTTTGCAAATAGCCTTGCGGAATCCCTGTGAAGTCTTGCGATCCAAAAGCCACTGGATGGCAAATCTCATTTCGGCCGCCGTTGGGTCGATGGCGGCCAAGTCTTCCAAATGGCGTCGGCCTTTTTGGTGATCAAGGGCGGCATAGAGTTTTAAGGCTGCCTGGTCTTGGCGGCCGATCACATAGACCGTCAAACACGGTCCGAATTCGAGTCGCTGAGAACGTTGGAGAATGCCGGTTGGCAAGCCCAAGCGATGTACAGCGAGCGCAGAATCGTTCAACCAATCACTTGGCAAGTTGAGATCCGTAGCAACCAAGTGCGCAGCGCGTGAGACTTCCTCTGGCAGAGGCTCCGCCACCACCGACGTTTCCTTCGCTCCTTTCACCAAACCCAGCACGTCAACGTCACGCGTTGGACGATCTACGAGGCCGGCAAGGTTGAGGGCGGAACCGCCGCAAATCAGAAGGGCATATTCACCGGCGTCAGCCAGAGCCAGACGGCGTCCGACGCCAGACAAGGCTCCTTGAATTTGCGAGCGAGTGGTGAACACCTCTCAGGCGCCTAAACAAGCAGTTGGTTTGAACGTCCCGTGCTGGCAGGAAAAATAGTCCTCTCTTTTCAAACGGACCTGGCGCTGCGGTTGAGCCGGGAAAGTGGCCGGACTGGCGAAATCATTCATGGTCACGGTCCAAAAACATTCGGCGCGCGCATCCCACAAGCCTGCGGCGCTGTTGCGTCCGTCGCCGAGATACCACATCCCATCGCGCAAGGCCTGCAAGGGCAGAATTCCAGGGTCCGGCTTACGCCTCCAGCGCTTGAGGGCGTTGCGCCGTGCTGCGGCGCTCTTGGCGGGTGAGGAGGCCAAACCGCCCCGGCGTCCGATTCTGGCGTAATGAGCAGATATTGCATTTCGCATGAGCTAAATGTATGCCAAGCAGCTTGGCATATCAACCTCTAAAAGCCAACCGCCTGATCTCCGTGACCGACGCCGTTCCCGTCGTGCCGAGAACTACAATGGACGCCGCCGCGTCGGCTAGACTCTTTGATCTGTGTCGGCTCTGGTGGGGTGGAGCGGGCTGCGAACAGGATTCCCGTCGTGAGCCACGAAAACAAGAATCAACGGAAATCAAACGAACCTTCGACCGCAGAACCGGCGATCTGAATGGCTCGCTACCGGTTTTGCTCGTTTTATTTCGACGCTGGCGCATTACAGAAAACGCTCGATTTTCGCCGAGAATCAGCCAAGCTGACGGCATGCTGATATCAATGTTGTCCGAGCCAACCGACGTTGGCGCTTGCCGTTCCACTCTCGCGGTTCACGTCACGAGTCGGCAGTGGTTCAGCTTTCCAGATTAGAGCGCTTACGTTATGTGGGGTAAAGGTCCACCAAAAGATAATGTCGAATCGTGGCAGGATATTCAGCTATTCATCGCTGAGTATCCTGATGATGATTACTGGTCAAAATGGACACCGATGGTTCGTGGTGTCGTTTCCATATTGGAGGCACGCGGCTTGGGTCCACTATTTCGCATTGGTCAGTCTACGCACCACATTCTTATCTCCACGCTGGATCACCACCGTCTCACCTCAGAGCCACGCGTCACTTTGGATTTTCACCCGAAGGAGCAGACAGTTCGCGTCGCGTATTCTTGCTCGAATCTGTGGTTTAAAGAGCCGATTTCTCAAGAGACTATCCCGATTTCCACCGCCATGCCGAGCATTCTTGCCTCTCTCCGGCGTTTATGGATCGAGACTAAACCAACCACCCCAATTCCAGATGGACTCAACGCAGCCTAAACAAGCCGCCGGAGCCAGCCCCGACAAGCACGGTCCCATGACGAAGCTGAAAACTCCTTGCCAGCATTAAGAGAAATAATGTGAAAGAAGCGCCTCGGAGTGGCTGGTTTTGAAGTGATCGGCGACCGAATGCGAATTCTTTCCTGGAAATGGCAATTCCAGGATTATGCGCAAATTGCTTTGCCGCAGTGCTTTAAGCGGATGAAAGCCTTTCATCTCTTAGTACTGACAGAAAAAACAGGCCATTTTTAGGGGGTTTTGGCAGAAAAACGGCCCTCTGCGCCAAAGAAAAACGAGTTTGCTTTCGTGTTTTTGCGGTTTTTGAAGATTTTCTGCGTCTCAAACCGTTGCAGGTCAGTGACTACCATCGCCTAAGGCCCCTCAAAAAAAATCATACCAAAAAGCCTACGGTAGGTTTTTTGGTTTTCGCGAAGCGGTGTAAAGTCGTCACCATGATCGATTATAAGAGCACCGAAGGGACTGAGAAACTTGGATGCGCTTGCATCATGGCGAAGCCAAGGCAACCCGTAGCCGCCGACGTAAGTCGGCGGTCCTGGCGCAGCCGCGCAAACTGTGGCCACTGGAGCCCTCAGTGGAAGACCGACCGATCAGGTGTGGTCATTCGGAATCCGCCGACTCACGTCGGCGGCTACGGGGCAAAGCGCACCGGTCACGCTGTGAATTGGGACGCGCCAAAGCGAGAATTGTCCATCTGTAAGTCGTTGATTTTGCCGATATTTGTCGATATTTCCCGTGGCTCTTGTGGCTTCTATTGGCGACGAAAGTTCAGAAACAGCTTATGCAAGTCGTTGATTTCCACGATCGTTTTAGATAGTTCTGCATGGTCTTGTGGGCAAACCTGGCGAAAGCTCCTTTCCACGAGCCTCCCCTACACAAGACTGTGGAGAAGGGAGCGGGCGGAAGGCGTCTCAAAAAGAGCTGCGCCCAAAGAGCAACCGCTTGATCTCCTTAACCGACGCTGTTCCCGTCGTGCCGAGCTTGTGGACCACAATGGACGCGGCGGCGTTGGCGAGTTGAAGGGCTTCACGCAGGTTGGCGGCGCCGGCCAAGGCGGCGGTCAGGTTGGCGGTGACGCAATCGCCCGCGCCGACCACGTCGATTTTCCCGCGCGCAGGAAAAGCGGACAGCCGTTCCACCGCGCCGTCCGGCCCGGCTCCGACCATGCCCTGTTCCGCCAATGTAACAAAGCAGTAGTTGCCTTTCTTTCTCGCCAAAGCTGCGGCGGCGGGTCCGACTTCTCGCAGCGGAACCGGACGCGTCTTGCCAGCAAGACGGGAAAGTTCGGCGCGATTCATCTTCAAGGCAACGGCAGGATAGCCTTGGAGGCTGCGCCGACTATCGGCCATGACCAGCAAATTCGGTCGCTCTTTCTTGATGGCTCCGAGCGCTTGCAGAACGCGCCGAGTGACGACGCCGGTTTCAGGAATATCCACTTGATCGAGCACGATGATCGCATCGACTCGCGACGCGAGCGAGCGCAGGACCTGGATCAGGCGGCGTTGCAGGCTGGGGGGAGTCGGGCTCCAGTTCTTCGAGTCAAGTCGATTCAACTCTCGCGGAGGTCGATCGGGAGAAATCACCAACGGTTTGGCGTAAGTGAAAGTGCGCCTCTCCTTAGTCAATATGAATGATTCCGTGTGCACACCCGGCAGCGCGGCCAGCGCCCGCTTCAACTCGAATCCTTCCCCGTCGTCGCCAGCAAAGCCGACCGGAAAAATGTCGGGCACGCCCAGCGCAACGAGGTTGTTGAGGATCGTGCCTGCGCCGCCTGGCTGGGAACGGACGCGCACGACGTTATGCACCGGCAACCCGGTTTCAAGGGAAATTTCCTTTCGTCCCGGATCGATCTCCAGATATCGATCCAGGCAAAAATCGCCCATGACCGCGATGCGTAGTTTCCGATACCGCTTTGTTAACGCGAGGAATCGCGCCTGCTGCATCGGCCCAGATTTCGTATTGTCACTCATGGGTCAGCGAGTTCAAGAGCGGCGCAGCGTCGCGATAATCGGGAATGACGACGTGGGCGCCGGCGTCGATAAGTTGCGCTCGTTTCACTTCATCCATCCGGCCCGAACCGTTGTGATCCTCGTCGCTGGCCACCGCCACCGCCAACCCGCCCAGTTCGCAGGTGTGCAAAATTTCGACCGGCCCGTCGCCGAAACAGAGCAAGTTTTCGCCCTGGAGATTTTCCTCCGCCAGAATTCTGTCGAGCACTGCGCGCTTGGAGAACTTGGTCGAGTCCGGCGGACTGCCAAAAATCCGGTCGCCAAAGTAGCGAGTCAAATCCAGCAAGCCCGCCTCCTGTTTCACGCGATCTTCAAGAGTCCCGCTGAGGATAAAAAGTTTGACACCGCGTTGCTCAAGGAGTTCCAGCATGGCCCGCGCGCCAAACACCACAAACTCATCGGCGCTCGTCGCTTTGCGCAGAATCGTTTCCGATCGTTCGGCGATGACTTGATCCAGCCGGCTTTGGTATTGCTCGAGCAACTCCTGCGGTGCGGGACACGTGGCACGGAGCGCCTGGACGCGCTTCGCGAAATTTTGCATCTGCACAATCGAGGGACGGCCATTGGCAGAAAGAATCTCTGCCACCAGAACTTGGCGAACTTCCTCGGGGGACTCATCCGATCGCATCGGGTAATAGGGGAGGAATACTTGACACATCAAGTTTGGCCACCCGTGGCGCAGCCAGGAGAGCGTGCCGTCGAAATCAAAGACCGCAAGGCGCAGGCGCGGGCGCGGCGAAAAGCCCGCCCTGAATTCCACCAGCCCCGCAAATGCCGCGGATTTCATTGGCATTATTTTGTCGAGAGTTTTTGCCGCGATAAAGTCACGGGGACTCTATGGCGAGTTTCAAGCCTAGCGCTTGTGCCAGGATTGCTTCCACCGGGCGCATCTGGTCTGGATTTAGTAGGCCGAGGCGACGGACAAATTTTATCGCCGGCACTGCGGCTGTTTGTTGGACATCGAACGCTCCTTTCGGCTCCAACATGGGATGATTCACCGCCACTTCAAACCGAGTGCCAATCAATGAGGTCGTGTGAGGAACGATAATACACAAGGTGCGCTCATTCTTGAGGAAGGGGATCCCCACCACAAGGACAGGCCGGATTTTTCCCAAATACCCCAGGTCTACCACCCAGATCTCACGGCGCTGGATGAGTGGGAGGGGCATGGCGATCGTCTTGGTCCCAGATTTCCGCGGCCAGTTCGGCCAGAGTTTCGCCTGGCACGTCTCCGTAATTTTGTTCCAGGCGATTCAGCCAGACTACAAAATCGTGACGCTCGATTTCCGGCAGCGCCAGAACATTGTCTTTCAATTCAGCCAAGCTCATTACGTGAAACAAATTGCCACCACAGAATCCAGATTTCAAGGAGTTATCGGGAGC
>DASYNM010000463.1:0-8523 GCA_036008545.1 Verrucomicrobiia bacterium | reverse complement strand
AATTCCGCCAGGATTTCCACTTGTTCAGGAACCTGGCGTTCCGGCGTGCCGGGAACCGTTTTATCGGCATGGACAGGGTTGGTGCCCAGAGAAGTCACGCGCGTGGGAAACTCCGGATTCCCGGTGGCGAGCATCAAAGGCAGGAGGCGGTGCGGGGCTAGATCACCCAGTAAACCTGCGCAATACGGATAATACTTGCGCCAGCGGATGTAGGCCTCGGGGTTGATAGGCTGTTTGTCTTTTGCCGGCGCCTGCCATTGATCCCAATTGAGGTCCTTGGCATCGACCCAACCGGGAACGGGAAGATTCCATTCGCCCTCTTTGCTGTTGCGGCAATAGTATCCTTGAGCCCAGATGGGGTTGCCAATTTGGCCGCCTTGGATCAACTCAGCCGCCTTGTGCCAGGCAGCGGCAGTGCAACCTTGCGAGCCGACTTGAAAGATTTTGCCCGTGGCCTTGACCTTGTCATAGACCTCGAAGGCCTCCGGCAGATAGCGGGTCATCGGCTTTTCGCAATAGACGTGTTTGCCGGCGTCCAGTGCGGCCAACGTTGTCTTGCAGTGCCAAATATCGTGCGTGGCAATGGTGACGGCATCGATATCCTTGATCGCCAGCAGTTCCTCGTAATTCTCGAACATCTTGACATTGCCACCGATGATCTTGGCGGCATCGGCCTGACGCGTCTTGGAGAGATCACACACCGCGACCTGCTCGATGTTATTGGCGGCTGCGTTAGCCTGTTGATTTTGGATGTGGAACTGGCCCTGGTTGCCTGTGCCGATGTAGCCCACGCGCAGACGATTGTTGGCGCCGGTCACGCCAGTCGAAGGCGCCTGGTTCTGCCCATAGACGGGCGTCTTGAAAAGATTGGCACTGGCGGCCGCGGCGGCGACGAGGGTCGATTTCTTGATAAATTCACGGCGCGTGGCCCCGCCGTCCTGGGATTTGTTGGCATCTAAGTTCATAAATTATTTAATCCAATTGCGAGTCATCAAGCGCCATTATAGGGCAAAGCAGCGCAGGGGAAAGCGCAAATTTCACCCGGAATCTTTTTTCCGCCGACCTGGCGCAAACCGCGTTGCCTTCCGCCGCGGACTGGTTAAGTTATCTCATGCAAGTGACACGACTCAATCATACGCGCTACCGCGTCAGCGATTTGGAACGCACGATCAAATTCTACAAAGACGTCCTGGGCCTTCAGGAGTTGCGCCGCCATAAATCCCCGCGAGGTTCGGAACTGGTTTTCCTGAAAGCTCCGCAAAGCGAGGAGCTGATTGAAATCTGCTATTTTCCCGCCAGCGGCCCCGTCCAGGTCCAGCCGGACCTGACTCATCTGGGATTTGAAGTCGATAGCCTGGAAGAATTTGGCCGGCACCTGGCGACCTTGGGCCTGAAATACTCCGACGGCCCCACCATGCGGCCAGGCGGTGGCGGGTTTGCCTTTATCGACGCCCCGGAAGGATATGAAGTCGAATTGATCGAAATGGCCAAGAGCAAGGAATTGGCGTAGCGCGCTAACGCCGTCCATCATACCAAGGCGAACAGGCGTCGCGGTTGGTCACCGTTTGCCGAGGGCGAAGAATGGCGTTTTTCAAAAAGCCCCCCAACTCCGCGCGGGAATAAAGGTGCATCTTGCGCGCCGAAGTCAGCAGCGGATGCCGATGGAGGATGACCATTTTCTTCCCGCTCGCGCGGGCCAGTTTCTTCAGGCGTTTGCTTAAATCGAGTTCTTCCGACGCAAAAAGTTCCGCGCTGAATCCGCCGATTTGCCGAAAAGCCTCCGCCTGGCAAAAGATAAACGATCCTGCCGCCCACTTGGTCACGCGGCTCACGAAATTCCACAAACCAGTGCCGCTGTCGCCCAGGAAATGCCGTTCATCCATGCGAACGGTGCAGCCGCCGGCCAGGCATCGGCCGGATTCGATTTGCGCCGCGACCTCGTCAAACAATTCCGGTGTCGGGCGCGAATCTGCGTCGATGAACACAAGCCAATCGCCGCGCGCCGCTGCGGCACCGGTATTGCGGGCGCGCGCAATTTGATTGACAGGATCAAATACCACCCGTGCGCCGGCGGCGCGAGCCAGGGCTGCCGTCGCATCGGAGGAATTGTTGTCGCAAACGATCAGTTCCGTCTCCCATTCGCGCAGAGTGAAACTGCGCGCCGCCTCTTGCATGCTGCGCAACGAGGCGGCGATCAGCTTTTCCTCATTGAACGCTGGCACTATAATGGAGACGATCATGCCCTCCAACATACCCGGCGCTGGTGAATTGGAAAGGGTGGAGGTATGACTGCTTTTCGACTCGTAATCTTAATCTTAATCCCAGCCGAAGATTTTTGAAATTTGGGCGTCGCGGCGCTCCGCCCTCCCGACGAGGTTTCGTGAGCGGCGAACTCCGCGCCCGAGAAATGACTTGCCTTACTTTGCCGCCGGCTTCTTGATATTCGTCACTATGTCCAAACTAAATCTGATCCTGGCCGGCGCTCTGTGCGCTTCAAGTCTGACCCAACTCTCGGCCATGGATATCCCGGCGCAATACGACACCGGCGGCTTCGCTTTGGGTTGCCAGGCCTACACTTTCAATCATTACACCGCATTTGAGGCCATCGACAAAACGGTCGAGGCCGGCGGCAAAATGATCGAGTTCTACCCCGGCCAGAGGCTGTCCGCAGACCGGCCGGGCGCGAAATTGGATCACAACATGTCCGATGCCGACATCGACGCCCTCAAAGCCAAGCTGACCCAGGCCGGCACCATTGCGGTGAACTACGGCGTAGTTGGCGGGCGCGACGAGGCGGAGTGGCGCAAAATTTTCCAATTCGCCAAGAAGCTCAATCTATACGGCGTCACCACCGAATCCGTCGGGCAACTGGACACCATCGAAGCGCTGGTCAAGGAGTTCGACATCCGCGTGGGCGTTCATGAGCACGGACGGCGCGATGATGACGCGAGCTACAAGGTGTGGGATCCCAAATATGTCCTCTCCGTCGTCAAAGACCGCGACCCCCGCATTGGCGCCTGCGCCGACACCGGCCATTGGATGACCTCGGGCTTGGACCCGTTGGAATCACTCAAGCTGCTCAAAGGCCGCGTCATAAGCTGCCATCTGAAGGATAAAGACGTCATGGGCCCGGACGGCCATTGCGTCCCCTTCGGCACTGGTGTCGGCAAGACAAAGGAACTTCTTGACGAATTGAAGGCGCAAGGCTTCCAGGGCAACATTTCCATCGAGTACGAGTACAATTGGACGCATTCCGTGCCTGACGTAAAACAATGCGTCGATTTTGTCCGCGCCTACGGTGCCAAGCCTTGACCGATGCAGCGATGCGCCGACTTGGCGCCGTCCGTGAGATCCGTGCCATCCACGCCTTTCTGGAAACGGCAGATCGCGGGCCAGCCCGCATCATAAGTTTGGCTTGCTTCCCCCTGACTTTCCCCCTAAACTCAAGGGCATGTTGGTTGCTGAAACCAGTCGGGTTGGCGTCTCTATCGGATCGTTGACACCGCGGGGCTCCGCTTGGAAAGAAATCGCGGATGCAGTAGAACCGTTTCTGCAAGGCGTCGCCCGGCAACTGGTCGCGCAAACGGAAGGCTTTGAACCGCAAATCGCCGCGTATGCGCAATATGCCCTGACCGCCCAAGGCAAACAACTCCGACCCATGCTCGTTTCCCTCAGTGGGGAAGCCGTCGGGACCCTTCGCGAAGACCATCTTACCGTCGCAGTGATTGTGGAGATGATCCATCTGGCCACGCTGGTGCATGACGATGTCATTGACGAAGCGGAATTGCGCCGCGGACGCCTAACGCTGTCGGCCCATTGGGGCAATGAGCTTTCAGTCTTGCTAGGCGATTGTCTTTTCGCCCATGCGCTCAAGCTCGCCGCCAGTTTTCCATCGCCTGACATCTGCCGGGCGGCAGCCGGCGCGGCCAACACGGTCTGCGCTGGAGAGATTTTGCAAAGCCGCTCTCGGGGGGATTTTGACGTCTCACGCGAGCATTATTTCAAAATGCTGGCCATGAAGACGGGCGAACTCTTCGCCTTGTCGTGCGATCTGGGCGGATATGTCAGCGAGACTTCGGAAGCGCGGCGTAATTGTTTGCGCAAGTACGGCCTGGCCCTGGGCACGGCCTATCAGTTGTATGACGATTGCCTGGATGTGCTCGGTTCGGAATCGACGGCAGGCAAAACCCTGGGGGCGGACCTGGCCAAAGGCAAAATGACACTGCCGATCCTGGTCGTGCGGGACCGCGCCGACGCGGAGGACCAGAAGCGGTTGCGGCATTGGCTGGCCAGTTGGGAGCCGGCTTTCCTGGCCGGGGTCGTCGAATTGATGGTCAAATACGAGGCCTTCGCCGAGTCGCGCTCAGTCATCCAGCAATACCTGGTAGCCGCGCGCGAGGCTTTGATGCCGCTGCCCCCGTGCCAGGGACGCCTTGGACTGGCCGGGTTGACTGATTTTCTGGCGGAACAAACCGAAGCTTTGGGGGTTGTATATTGAGGTTTAAGCGTTTTTTCACACAAAAAGCAAACGACTGCATACGAAAGCGGAACTGGAAAAGACAATGACGCGCCTGCCGGCGCCGGAGCCTCAACTGGCCGAAGAGACCGAGGAAATCGGTGACCGGTTGCTGGTGCGCCGCGCCCAACAGGAGGACATGCGGGCCTATGACGCATTGGTGCGCCGCTACCAGGAACGGATTTACGCCACGGTCTATCACATGACCTCCAATCACGAGGATGCCAACGACCTGACGCAGGAGACGTTTATCAAGGCCTTTCGCGCGCTCAAATCGTTCAAAGGGGATTCGAGCTTCTACACCTGGATTTACCGGATCGCGGTCAACAAAACCATTAACTTTCTCAAGCAGCGCAAGAACCGGGTGCAGATGAGCCTTAACGACGTCGATTTTAACGCGGAAAACGACCCGGATTTGGTCGCGCTGGTGTCGGACAAAAACCCCCGCAGGGACTTGAATTTGAGCGAGTTGCAGGAGAAATTGAACGAGGCCATGCAAAAGCTGTCTGAACACCACAGAATGGTAGTGACGCTACATGATGTTCAGGGCCTCTCCCACGAGGAGATCGGCAAGATCATGGATTGCAACATAGGCACTGTTCGTTCGCGCCTTTTCTACGCGCGGCAGCAATTGCAGGCTTATTTGTCAGACTACTTGAAGTAGCAGCATAGCAAGTATGAATTCAGACCCAGGCGAATTTGAGTCATTGCGAAAATTGATGGCGCTCAAGCGCTACGAACAGCCGCCACCCGGTTATTTCAATCGGTTGCCGGGCAAAATCCTTGATCGCATCGAGCGCGGGGAAGGCCAATCGGGGTTGTGGGAGAAATTCGTCACCGCTTTCGCGTTCCGGCCGGCCATGGCTTATGGCTTTGCTTTGGCCGCCTTTGGCGCGCTTACATTTAGCGTCATTTATTCCGTCAAGACTCAGCCCAGTGAATCCGCCCAGAATCCTCTCAAAAACGGATGGAGGACCGGCGGGTCAGATGCGGCTTTCGCCAGCCAGTTCAACGCGTCCGAACCGCTGCATGTGGTCAATTGGAACAACACCAATTCCAGCAATGCCGAACCGGTCTTGCCGTCGTTATTTGGCCCCGGCCCGCACGACCGTACCGTCCCCGTTTCCTTCGCCAGTCCCTGAATTTTGTAGCCTCACGCGGGCAACGTGACGGTAATAGCCGTCCCACGACCGGGCCGCGACAGAATGCGGACTTTTCCACGATGGGTTTCAATGACCCGGCTCACGATGGCCAAGCCCAATCCCGTGCCCTTATGCTTGGTCGAGCTCAACAAGGAAGATCGACGCTGCCGCCGCTGTTCTTCGGGCATGCCCTGGCCGGTGTCGCGGAATTCGATCAAAACGTGCGAGGGCTTCTGGCCACGGCGCCGTAAGGTGACGGCTCGCGTGGAAATGGTCAGAGTCCCGCCCTGTGGCATGGCCTCAACTGCATTGAGCGTCAGATTTAAAAAAGCCTGAGCCAGTTGGGTGCCGTCGGCCATGATCTCCGGCAATTCGGGCGCCAGCCTGCGAACAAATTGGATCTGCTGGTTGCGCAATTTGTGCCGGATAAGCAGGGCCAGATCATTGAGCAGTTGGTTGAGGTTGACCGCGCTCAACTTTGGTTCGGAGCCGCGCGCGAAGTCCAGGATTTGCTCCACGATTTTGTTCAAGTGCTCCATTTTTTCGCGCAGAATGGCATCGTCCTTCACCCGCGGATCGTCCGCTGGGAATTCCAGGCGGAGGGAGTGATAGAGCATTTTCATGACCGTGAGGGGATTGCGAATTTCATGCGCAACCTCCGCCGCCAGCAGGCCCAGGGCTGAAAGTTTTTCGTTTTGACGCAATTGCTCCTCAACGTCCACCACCCTCTCGTAGAGCCGGGCCTTTTCAATGGCGATAGCCGACAGCTCCGTCAAGGCGGTGAGGGTGTGGACCTCCTCGTTGGAAAAACTGCGGGGCTGGCCCGTGTAAACGTTGAGGGTGCCGACGCTGTGCCCGCCGAAAACCAGCGGCGCGCTTAACAGCGAAACCAATCCTTCCCGCCGGGCCATATCGACATTCTGATAGAGCGCAGAAGTTTGGACGTTTTCCAACTGCATCGGCTTCTTGCGGCGGACGACGATGCCCATGAAACTCTCATCCGCGCTCAGCCGCGTTTTGGCCAGATAGGATGGCCCCGCGCCGAAGGAAGCGCGCAGGTCGAGCCATTGTCCACTGGCGTCCAACATGAGGAGCGAACACATGCGCGCTTCCATGAGGGTGCAGGCTTCGCGGGTGATAAGCTGCAGGGCTTCGTCCACGTGCAGAGCGGAATTGATGGAGCGGCTGACGCTGACCAGCGTTTCCAAAAGGCGGGCCTTGAGACGGGATTGCTCAAAGAGCCAGGTGTTGTGAATGACTTTGGCCGCCTGCACCGCAAGTTCCTCGAGCAACTCCTGGTCGCTCTGGCTGAACGCATGTACGTCGCGGGAATCAACGTTCAGCACGCCCCGCACTTCTCCCATCACCTCCAGCGGCACGGCCAGCTCCGAGCGCACATCGCGATCCAGCATGACGTAGCGGGTATCCTGTCGAACATCCCCCACGCGCGCGGGCTTGCCGGTGCGGGCGACCCAGCCGGTGACGCCCTGTCCTACGCGCAGCTTGAAATCCGCCGCATGAGGCGGCAAGCCGGCTGCAGCGTGAATTTCCAAGAGTCCGTTGTTGGGATTGATCAAAGATACGAAACCGCTGGAGGCGCGCATCAGGCGAACGGCTTCCCGCATGATCAATTGCAGCGCCTGCTCCGGATCGAGCGTTGAGTGGATGACGTTGCCGACTTGGTAGAGCAGTTTAAGCCGGTCATGGGCCGCCCGCAGGCTGGCGATGTCATCGGTCATCAGGCTCGTGGATTATAGTTTAAGGCTTTTCGGCCTTGGCCTTGAGCTTGGCCAGTATCTCCCGCGCCAGCGCCGCAGGCAAGGCGTAAGTGGCGACCCGGCTGGCACGGGCGATGTTCAACCCGATGGTTTTGCCGTCCAAGTTCACCAGCGGACCGCCGCATTGCCAAGGCTCCAGCACCGTATCGTGCTCGATGGCCTGATCGAACCCTTGGCTGCGGAGGCTCACGTCGCCGCTAAGCTGGTCGTCCTGTTCCTCCATGTAAGGGTCAAATTCGTCCTGGCCGGCCTTGGGCGTCATCAACTTTATGTCCTCTTGGAACTCCCTCTCCGCACGCTGGAACCGTATGCGGACGCTCTGGCCGTCGCGAAAATCTTCCAGAATCTCGACCACTTGCTCGCGATTTGTCACGGACTTGCCATCGACGGCAAGGATGACGTCCCCGGGCGCGACACCCGCTTTTTCCGCGCCATATCCGTGCGACAACCGCAACACCGTCGGCCGCAATGCGCCCATGTCCCACCAGACGCCCAGGAGAGCGCGCTGCGGTCGGATTCGATGAGTTAGTGTGCTGATAATGCCAACCGCCACAGGCGTGTCGGCCAGGCAAGGCGTGATGGCCCATTGGCCTTCCGCGATTTGATCCGTTGTCCATTGAATTGGCCTCAAGCCCTCGGCCTTGACGCGCACCAGCGCCACGTCGTCATCATCATCGACGGCCAGCAATTGGGCCTCAACTTCCGCGCCCGCGGCCAGCCAGCACGTGAGTTTGCCAGTGCTGAGCTCGCTGGCTTTGGTCAAGGTCAGTCCGTTGGTATCGACCACTGCGCCCAGCGCCACCGGGTTCCCGTTCACATTGAATTCCACAACGGAATTGCTCGTCAGCGCGGAGATGGGTGCAAACGCATCCAGCACCGCCTGGCCGCTGCGATACCGCGCGCGCGGCAACGCCGGATAATCGGCTTCGTCCTGTGCCAGCACCGCTTGCGCCAGCGCCGCCGTCAGGATGATCAGCGCCAGTTTCATTTCGCGCCGCCGGGCTGAGCTTGGAGTTTGATCGGCACGGAGAGAATTCTATTGCCGCGTCTAATTTTCAGTTTCAGCGTTTCACCCGGCCCGCTCTCG
>DASYNM010000462.1:0-7728 GCA_036008545.1 Verrucomicrobiia bacterium | reverse complement strand
GGCATGGGCAACACGGCGGGAGTCATCGCGGCCGCCGTGCTCTTGACGTTGCTGCCGGAATTCCTGCGTCCGTTTGAAAAATATCGCATGGTCTTTTATTCCCTGCTGCTGATTATCCTGATGTTGACGCGACCCCAGGGACTGTTCTCATGGAAGCGGAAGTCCAAACCGGCGGTGCGAGCGTGAGTGCGACCGCCGCCGAGCCGCTGTTGCAATTGGACCATTGCACTCTGCGCTTTGGCGGCTTGACCGCCGTCTCCGACCTGAGTTTGGCTATTGGTGAGCACGATTTGGTCGGCCTCATCGGCCCCAACGGCGCGGGCAAAACGACAGTCTTCAATCTCATCACCGGCGTCTATTGCCCGACAGAAGGCTCAATCCGCTACCGCGGTGCCTCCATCGCCGGCAAGAAGCCTTACCAAATTACCGCTCATGGCGTCGCGCGCACATTCCAGAACAGCCGGTTGTTTCGGACTTTGAGTGTATTTGACAACGTGCGGGTGGCCTTTCACTTGCACCTGGCCCACGACGCGCGGCACTCGCTCTGGCGCGGGCGCGGCTTTCTACAGGCGGAAAAGGAAATCGACGGCCAGGTCATGGAGATGTTGGACATTTTCAATTTGGGCAAACTGCGCGATGCCCCCGCCAACAGCCTGCCCTACGGCGACCAGCGCCGGTTGGAGATCGTGCGCGCTCTGGCTACCCGGCCCAGCCTGCTTCTATTGGACGAGCCGGCCGCCGGCATGAACCCGACCGAGAAGGGCGCGCTGATGAAGTTGATCGAATTCGTCGAGCAAAAATACCGCATCTCCATCCTGTTGGTGGAACACGATATGCAGGTGGTCATGGGCATCTGCCGCCGTATTATTGTGCTCGACTATGGTGTCAAAATTGCCGAGGGCGCGCCCGGTGAGGTGAGGGCCAACCCAAAAGTCATCGAGGCTTACCTGGGCCGCGACCAAACCTGAACCCACTGCCGCTAACAATACGTGCTATCGATCCGAAATCTTAGCGTGAGCTACGGCGCCATTACCGCCCTGCACGGCATTTCCTTCGATGTCGCGCCGGGCGAGATCGTCACCCTGATCGGCAGCAACGGCGCCGGCAAAACGAGCACGCTCCGGGCTATTTCCGGGTTGGTCAAGTGCCGCGGGCAAATTCTTTACCAGGGCCGCGATCTTGCCAACCTGTCCCCTCATAAAATTGTGGCGGCCGGTATTTCCCACGTGCCCGAGGGGCGGATGGTCTTCGCCAATCTGACCGTGGCCGAGAATCTGAACATGGGCGCCTATTTGCAAAAGAACAAGGCGGACATCGAGCATGATCTACAGTTGGTTTTCAACATGTTTCCCCGGCTGGCCGAGCGGAGACCGCAGGTCGCCGGTACACTCTCTGGCGGCGAGCAGCAGATGCTGGCCATCGGACGCGCCTTGATGAGCCGGCCCAAGTTCCTCATGCTGGACGAGCCTTCGCTGGGCATCGCGCCGCTCCTTGTCAAAGCCATTTTCGAGAAGATCGTCGAAATCAATCGGCAGCAGGGGCTGGCCATCCTGCTGGTCGAGCAAAACGCCAATCTCGCCCTGGAAATATCCAAACATGGTTGCGTGCTGGAAACCGGTCAGATCATCCTGCGCGATAGCTCGGCCGCGTTGCGGGAGAATCCCAAGGTGCGCGAGGCTTACCTGGGAGGTGGGGTGTGAACAAAGGCACAGGGCATGCGAATGCGTTTCGGCTCACGAAACCGAGTTAGCTGCCCACTATACGCAGTTCACATGGCCTAATATGGTCCAGCGTCAACAACAGGGCGGGCAATAGCGGGCGAAGGTCTTCAATTTTGTTGGACGGCGCATGCAGCACGACCACGGCAACAGGCAAAGCAGAAAGATTTTGCTGAAAAGCCAGATTACTATCCACGGTAATAAAGGCATCAACGCGAGTAGCCTTCCATTGGAAATGCCGCTCCAACCCATTTGCTGGACCGTGACGGCATCGTGGCCAGGCAGTTCGAGAATCAACCGTTTTGCCAGGCATTCGTCGAGGACGACTCTCATTTCAAGACGGCACGAGCATCTTGGAGCTGGCCTGTTCTAAAAACGCAACCACTTGGGCTCTATTTACTCCGGGAAAGTCGTCGAGAAATTCGTCGAGCGTGTAACCGCCTTCAAGATAATCCAGCAGGTTGCGCACGGGCACGCGTGTGCCGGCGAAAACAGGAGTGCCACTAAGGATTTCAGGGTCCTGGACTACAACGTTTTCGTTCATGTCATTACTAAACACCCATTCCCGTGGAATGGCAACTTCCACCTACCTGCAATGACCGCACGGGCTTTCATATCACTGGCCCTTGGGAGACCAAAGCTGTTGAATCAATCTTATTGCGGATTATATAAATGATCAAACCGATGCCCAGGAGAACCACGATTTCGAACCCCGCACCCAAAGCCGAATCGAATGAATGGGCCTCACGTTTGGCTAGCGATTCCGATGCGGCTTGTTGATCGTAGCCATGAGCGGGAGGAAGTGAAATAAGAATCTTTGCTGCCTCTGCCAGTCGATAATGGTCTAATGAATTGCAAAGCGATAAAAAACGACTGAGGCAAAGCAGACCCAGTAGGAGAAATAAAATAAAGCTCGTCCTCACAGTTAGTCGATGGGGTGGTATATCGCTTCCAGTCCCGACAACTGATGAGAAGGCTGGTCGCGATTCATTTTTTCCGGAAGTAAGCGATCAGCGCCGCCAATCCGCCCAACAGAATGGCCGCGCGAATCACGCGCAAGAAACTGATCACCCAGGCGATGCCGATGCCCAAGGCCGCCCATTGCACCCACCAATGCCCGGGCGAGGTCACGACGTTGATGATCACGAGCAACAACAGAATGAACGGACCGGTGAAGAGAAACGTTACAGAACGGCATAATCTCAACATATTTGGTTTCCTTTCGTTTCGAGTTTTTGCGATCACGTTGGCCTGATGCTGGGCGAAGACATTTGAAATTCAGGGCGTTGCGGCAGCAACGCCCTACCCCAGCAAGGTACGGCGGCGCTGCCGCGCCGCCCAAATGTGAAAGTCAGTTCAATGGCTTTCAAGGTTTATGAATCTAAAGGGACTGTTACTTCTGGCTGACCAAAGGCATCAGCTCAGAGATGTTTACTTGACGTGACCGTTGCAGAATGTCGCCGGAGTAACGCCCCTGCATGGACCGACCGTTCGCTAGCATCGTCGCGAACACGTCCTTCAATTGACCCGCGCTGATTGTTCGACCGCTGGCGTAGTAGCGCCTGGCCACTTGTCCAATGGCGTAGGTGGAGGCGAACGCAAAAGCGGAACCGGTTGCTTCTCCAACCAAACCGCCCAGCATTCCTCCCGTGAGTCTCCGGGCAAAGCCGCCGATCAGTTGCCGCGTGAACCCCTCGAAAACCTGGGAGGTGAGGCCGACGCCCACGGTGGCGAGAAAGTCTGTGATGTGCCCGCGATCCAATTCGTATCCGTAGGCGCGACCGATCTTGTAAACCAGGCGCATTTGCAACGGAACGATGGCCATTGTGGCGAGGGTGTGCGGCATGATTTCCAAGGCGCCGTTCATAATGGCCGCATTCATGATCATCTTGTCGATTTCCACGTCACGGTTTGCGTCCATGATGGGAGGCGCGGCTGTATTCGGGGGCTGCCCGGCCAGGGCTAGCGCCGCTTGCTGATGCTCGGCTGTGGTGGAAGCATCCAGTTGCAGCGCCTGATGCAAGTCGGCGAGGAATTTCTTTTCCGCGTCATTCGCCACGCCGTCAGCATGGCAAACCCCGACCGCCATCTCGTAAGCGAGCGCCTTGGCCGACGGGTTTTGAAGCTGGCTTGCGGCGGTCGCCAGCGTGAATTTGCCGCCGAGGACGTCTTGATAGACTGAAGTCGCGTCCAGACCCTCGCCGGAAAAGCCGCTGACGATCCGTTCGATTTGCGCGCGCTCATTTTCGCTCTGTGAGCCATCCGCAAACGCGGCCAACACGCAGAGACCAATAATGGCGCGGTGCTCTTGCTGGTTCATCGGAGATTGTTCATTTGTCATGGGCCGATTATGCCGTCACCCGAGCGAAATTCCCATTCCAATCCGACGCCGATTTTGTAATCGCGCTGCTGGTCCTAAACGGCTCACAAATCGCCAGTCGTTTTGGCGGGGTCTTGTCGGCGATCCAAGTCGCGAAAAACGATCTCGCAGGCCCCGGCGTCCATTTTATAGTATACTGCGTACGGAAACCGGCGAGGCAAAAAGCGGTGATACCCCATAACGCTTGCGTGAATGCCTCCAGCTACAGCCAAGGAATCGATGTCCGAGAAAACAGAATCGAAAAAGTGGTTACCACGACCCTGTCCCTGAGATTCGTAGAATGCGCGGCCAGCGGCAAGATCATTGAAGGCGGATGTAAGAATCCGCACCTTCAATTAAACTTGCTGCTAGGGATTCTTTTGCTTTGTCCCAATCCAGCACTTGTTCCTTGCCTTCTGCTCGAAGTCACGGACGCGGAAGTTCTCGTGGGTGATCCACTGGATGGCTTGGACAAAATGAGCCATGACGAATTTCGCAAAAAGTGGCGTTATTCAGGCGTCGTGCTAAAGCGGCAGTAGCTGCCTCCGCCGCGTCGCGTGGCCAAACCATGGTTTTGCCTGCAGCGGTCCTTTTTGGGATCCCGTTGTCTTTCTCCGCAAGGGGAAGCGTGCTTCTCGCGAATGAGCCAAGTTTACTTGACTAGCATACGTGACACCTGTAAGCGCACACTAGTTGAATACCCTCCATGTTTTCAGGTGAACACCCCATAGCCGGTGCAGACCCGTTGAGCGTATCTTGGTGCGATGATGAGATATTGTGTAATCTCGAAGACAGCCAATGTTATCGCAAAGCTTATTCGAAGCCAGTCGATTCGGCGTGACCGTATTCGGCAGGCGGACGACGAGGCGCGTTTGCGTTTGGGCAACGGCAAAATGTTGCTTGACGCCAGCCACCATGTCAACTATCATAACGTCACTGTGAAACACATTCGGTGGGCACGGATGCCCTTCTTGGTGATGTTGCTACTTTGGTTGCCGGCACGAATCCATGCAGAGGACGCGCCGCTGCCGCCGTCGGGTTTTCGGATTGTATCGCCGGGCAGTGCGGCTCAACCCAGGCCCCTGGTGGTATCCATCCAGAGCGGCGTAAGGCCGCATGCCGAGGCTGTTGCGATCCACGGCAAGTGCGATTGCTCCATGGACGGCGTCACCTTCACGAATTTGGAACGCGGCCATATTTTTGAACAAGGCTCCGTCATACGCACCGGAGACAGTGGAAGCGCCGACCTCTTTTTCTGGCGCACGGGAGCGACCGTCCGACTCCAAGCTGGCACCGAAATAAGATTCGAGAAAATGGTGTTCGGCATGAAGGCCGGGCGTCCGGCTGTCGATGCGGTGTTGGAGCTTCGCGCGGGAAGAATCTTCACCTTGGTCCGTGCTGCGAATCCTGATAGCACTTTGGAAATAAAAGGTGCGGCTGGTCGATCCGTAGTTGAAGGCAGCCGCGACGGTAGGTATATCATCACTGCCGATGGTTCCCTCGTTTCAGATAAAGATTCCACAGCGCCGCTTAAACTGATCGGTGGGAATGGCACAACCATCATCGGCGCTGGAGAGCAATTTACAAGGCTGCAAGGCAAAACCCCCTTCGTGCCCTCCGCTACATTTGGACAGGACCTTGCTCAACTCAACGAACTCCAGGTCGTTGCTGAAGAGGCCATGCTGAAGACGCCGCCTTTCAAACGACAGGCGGCAACTGCATTGAGCAGATAACAGTCAAAGCTGTCTCACCACTCTTTCGTAAATTGCGGCTACGGTTCAGATTCGCCAAGGCGGCGAATCCAGATGTTGCGGTAACGAACCGAGTTGGCGCCGTGCTCCTGCAATTCGATGAAGACCTCCGGCGGATGCGGCGCGGAATATTTCGAGAGTGTCCGCCATGGCACCGCGCTGCTTATGCCGTCGGTGCAGCCGATGAGTTGGTAATGGTTTTGCACGACCACGCCATTGTGCAGCACGGTCGCGCAGGCCTTCTTGACCAACTCGCCTTTGTCGTCCCAGCGCGGTGATTCAAAAATGATGTCGTAAGTCTGCCATTCACCGGGTGGCTTGCAGGCGTTGACCAGTGGTGGCGACTGGCCGTAAATGGCGGCGGCCTGGCCGTCCGGATAAGTCTTGGCTTCATAGGAATCGAGCACCTGCACTTCATAGAGGCCGTTGATGAGAATTCCGCTGTTGCCGCGTCCCTGGCTGGTGCCGTTGGCTGGCGAAGGCGAAGCCCATTCGACGTGCAACTGAAAATCCGACCATCTGCCGCGCGTGCGAATGCCTCCGCCGGGCGTGACTTCTGTGTAACCGTCCTGAACTTTCCAAGTCGCATCGCCGCCGCGACTATTCTGCCATTTCGAGAGATCGGTGCCGTTGAACAGCAACTCTGCGTCCGAGGGCGGCGGAGCGCTTTGGCTGAACGATGCGCCCGGCTTCACCACCGGTGGTTGCGGGCGGTCGGGATCGTGCACATGCCATTTGCCGCCGGGCAGCATCGGTGTATCGCGGAAGCCGTCGATTTGATTCGGATCGGAGTCCGCGCCCAACGCGGGCCAACGAAGGGCCGGGAGAGCCAAGAGCAGCAGACCGCAAAGGCTGAATGTTTTCATTTTCATAATTTTCAGATCGCTTACCGCGGTGGGTCGCGGTCAGGGGGCATACAAGCGCCACTTCCGCAAAAGGAAGTATTCGTTGAAAGGTTGATCATCGCTGATCTCAATGCTGCGGCCCGGATTCAGCACGTGGCTGGCGAGGGTTTCCTGCGAGACGACTTTATCCAGGTAAGCGGGCAGGGCAGGGTAACGCCTTGTGTCCATGTATTCCTTCAAGTCCAGGCGGGCCGAGGGCGGCATGCGCGCCACCATTTGCTCCGTGGTCACCGTCACGATGGGTTGCTCGGAGGCCAGGAGATGCGTGCCCCAATCGTTGACGCCTTCAAAACAGCGCACATACGGAAACGATTCGTCCAGGGATCGAACAATGGCTTGGGCCGTGGAGAGCGGGCCGTCCGGAAACCAGATTTGCAGAATGCCGTTGGGCTTCAAATGCTGCTTGGCCAGGGTGTAGAATTCCTTGGAATACAGCAGGCTCGACCCGGCCGCCTCAACCGGCGGCGGTGGATCGATCACGATGGCGTCGTATTTCTCGCGCGTCCGTTTGAGGAAGCGCCGTCCGTCGTCAATAATAATACGGCCGTTCGGATCGTCCAGAAAACGGGCCGCGTCCTCGTGATAAAACCCGAACGCCTTGGTCACGCTCGGCACCAATTCCACGGCCGTCGTTTTGATGCCCCAGCTCAGGGCGGCGCGATAACTGGTGCCCATGCCAAAACAAATGATCAGCGCGGATTCGGGCCGGGCTTTTTGGTAAGCCAGCGGCAAATGCACCATGAATTTGGTGTCCGGAGACAAGATCGTCATGCCGATGCCATTGACCAGCAGGCGCCGCCCGAACCCTTCGCCAAAGGAGATTACGGAAGCCGCATAGTCGCGCCGCACCTCTGTCTTGGGCTCGTGTTTCATCACCAGGCCCTCGAAATCATTTGCAAAAAACAGACACCAAGCCACCGCCGCGCCACCGGCCAGAGCCGTGGCCAGGCGCTGCCGTGGGGTGAGGGATTTGGCGCAGAAAAAGCAAAGGGCCA
>DASYNM010000461.1:0-3043 GCA_036008545.1 Verrucomicrobiia bacterium | reverse complement strand
AGCCATGAATTTCGGAATGCTGCTTGAAAAAATCACGGAGAAGGGCTTTCCTGAGGGCTACTTTTATGCGCACATACCAAGCTTGGGACTGACCACGCACGGTTTAGGCGTGGACGGCGCGCGTCAAGCTGCATTTGATCTGGCGCGCGTTTGGCTTGCCGAAAAAAAACCGCAAGGCGATCCGTTGCCAGCCCCATCCGAAATCCTTTTTTCAACTCTCGAAATTCCTGATCATTTGAGGAGGACAGCACATGCCCAGATTACTGATACACACGCCACGAGGACCCAGGTCAGCAATGCTAGTTTCAGCAGGCGAACAACAGGAGCAAAGGTGGTTTCAGAATTATATCAACGAACTGGACCCGCTCCTGACAGACAACATAAAGAACGATCTTGCAAGAAGGGGCCTGGTAGTAGCTCATAGGGACGTCGGTCTGCTTCTGGCTCGGCTAAGGAGCGCTCACGCTAATCGGGAGCACCTGCCCTTGGACATTGAGGATTAGCCCTGGCATGGACTTTACCTCCGAGGATGAACAGCAATCGATAGACCGGTATGTCGAGGACTTGGTAACCGGCGCTTGCGCTCAAGCTCAAGCCGAGGCAGAACGTCTCAGAATTGATATGGAAACCCATAGTCAAATCTCAGGCGATAGGATTTACGCTTGCTTTCCTGAGGTGTACTTCACAGTGCCGCGCGAAAGTCCGCTGGATCCCCGCAGAAAGTTAAGGATTTTATTTTACCTTCAGAGTCCGCCAAGGGTGCCAATCATTCGCGCTTATCTGAAAGCTGTCGTTGCTAGGACCGAGCCGATACTGTCGATAGAGTTCCTCGTTGAATTCGGGCGAAAGCAGAGTCCCGCAAGAACTCGCGCCTTTTTATTTGCACGCAAGGCGCGGCGGGTTACTTGTTGAAATCAAGAACTGTATTTGCCATAACGGCGCTTAACACTTGAGATGTGCCCCTCACATCCACAAGAACCCGGGGAACTTCTTTTGCAGGGCGGGCTTAAGTTTTGGATACGTGTTAGTCTTGAACGAAAGCCAGTTAAAAGTGGAGTCGAGGCGCTTGCCGTCCGGCGTGCAGAGCCACAATTTGACGGGCAACTTTCCTTCGCAAATGTGCGGGTGCTCTTTCAAAGCAAAACATTCCTGCAGCTTCACCTGCGCCTCGGGTGAATTCGGTTCGCCGTCGTCGTCGCGCGGCTCTTCCGGGTAAAGCAACTTCATATTCCGCCCGTCGGGCCAGGCGATGGTGAGGGGCGCCAATTCGTCAAGCCATTCCAGGCGTTCCTTTCCGTAGAACTCGCGGAAAAGGTCCCGCAACGGCGTGGCTTGCGCTTCTTTGGCCAGGGTAAGCCCGGCAAAAGCATGCGCGAGGAAATCGATGACAAAGGATTTGTCGGCCGGGGGTAATTCCAACGTCGGCATCACGGCGGCAACGAGATTGATGCGCGCGATGGTTTGCTTTAGCTCATGCGTGAACAGCGGCAGCTCGAAATAAGGTTTGGCCGCAGCCACGGCGAGGCAGCGGCCAGAGGCGGCGGGATCGATTTCTCGTTGGTGCTCGTGGTGAATCACCAAATCGTGGAACCGCACCAGCTTGATCGCGCTGACCCGTTTGTGAATGGGGTCGAAAAGATGCTCGATGCGCACCGTGACTTGCTCGGCAAACATCTCCTCGATCCATTCCCGCCGCACGGCGGTGGCCAGGCCCAGCAGCGTCATTTGGCCCGTGCGTCCGGCGACTTCGCGAATGCTGGCGGCAACAAACAAAGGCGCGTTTTGCACTACACTCTCGCGCATCAACGCGCCTGACCGTCCGTCCACCAAGTCGCAATCCAGCGTGCCTTGGTCGCGTCGCCGGCAAAGCTGGTCGATGAAACCGGCGGCGATGCAGCGCGGCAGAGCCTCCTCGTTCTCCGGCACGGCCTCGGCGGGCGCCCGGGCCGCCTGGAGAATTTGCTCGAATGTTTGCTGTACTTGACGGGCGATTTGCGCGTGGACGCCGTAGCGACGGCAACGATCCGCGTTATAGCCATTGTTGCGGGCGAATTGGTAGGCTCGCATCAAGGTGTAAAAATCCGATTCTGCGCTGGCTTCGAAAAGTTCGCGCGCCTCGGCGATATGTTTATCATCGCGGCCCAGGCGGACCAGCAAGTCGCGCCCGCTGACCAGCGCGGCGCACAACGCGGCCGCCGGCACGCATTTATGCCGGTAGGCCTCCACCAACATGCGCGAGTAGCGCGGGTGCATCGGCAGGCGCAGCATCTCCCAGCCGATGGGCGTCATGTCCGCTCCGGCTTCCTGCGAGGCGGGATGAAGCGCGCCCAAAACGCGCAGCAACCGTTCCGCCCGCTCCACGGCTTGCGGGTCCGGCCGGTCGAGCCAATCGAAATGCGCGGCGTCCTTGATGCCGAAGGAATGGAGCAGCAGGACGACTTCCGCCAAATCGCTGCGTTGAATTTCCGGCGTGTTGCGTTCGGGGCGATTCAAATGACCGCTCTCGGTCCAGAGGCGGTGGCAGACGCCGGGGGCAGTTCGCCCTGCCCTGCCCGCCCGCTGCTCCGCCGAGGCCCGGCTGATAGGTTCGATGAACAAGGTGCCGATGCCACGCTCGGCGTCATACCGCGCAACGCGGGCCAAGCCGCTGTCAATCACATGCACAATGCCATCAATGGTGACGGATGTCTCCGCGACATTGGTGGCGACCACAACTTTACGCAAGCGATTCGGGGCGAAGGCCAGATCCTGCTCCTCGGGCGGCAATTCGCCGTGCAAAGGAATGAGTGCCAGCGCTTCGCCGGAGCCCGCCGCGCGGCAGGCGGAAATGGTGGCGTTGATTTCTCCCATGCCCGGCATGAAAATCAAAATGTCGCCCGGATCGCCGGCCCGGACTACCGACGCCACAATATCGGCGGCTTGCTCGGAAACGGGACGTTCGTCCAGCAGCGGGATATGTTGGATTTCCACCGGAAACGCCTTCCCTTCGGAAACCAAAATAGGGCAATCGTCCAAGTATTTCGCAACCGGTTCGGCTTCGAGC
>DASYNM010000460.1:0-4869 GCA_036008545.1 Verrucomicrobiia bacterium | reverse complement strand
TTCGACTATCGCCAATGTGGCCGAAATAAAGCCAACCCGGCGTGAACCAGCACAGGCTCAAGGTCGCCTCCATCCCGGCGCATTCCTGGTAGCTGCCGCCTAATAAAGCCAGTGCTCGGTGGATTTGATCAAACAACTCCTCCAGAACTTCGGTAAATCCCGTTGCCAACCCTGTTGCGGATTGCCCAAAGGAACGCGGCAGCAGATGGGCTATCTTGTCCGTCGCGATACGGCTAGCGTGCTCGCCAGCTTTGGCTCCGCCCATGCCATCGCTGACAGCAAACGCGAAATCCATGCTGTGCGAAGGCGCTTCGCCGAACTTGCCCAAGTGTTGGATTTCCCTGGCGTCAAAGCAGACGCCTAGGAAGGCGTCCTCGTTATTGGGGCGGACCGGGCCGCACTCCGTCCAAGCTGACCAGCGCAGGCCTGCGGAGGCGGGCGGCGTGTTGGGAAGGTGGCTCATGGTGTCAAGATTGTTGCGAATTCAAAATCGACCACGCAAAAGCGCCCGTCGGACTGGCGGTAGGTGACGTTGCGGATGTCAGGATCGTCGTGGCGAACGCCGTACCGCTCCAGTTCGGCGAACAATTCCTTGGCACGCTCGGCATCGAGGTGCTCGACTCGCGTGCCGCACTCCGTGGTGATGATGCGCGGCCGTGCAGGATCGGCTTCCAACAGGCGCGGGACGAAACCGCAACCGCGCGCTTCCAGAAAGCGGAGGACCCGCACTTCTTTTTCAAATCGCGCCTGGGCATCCGCTCCGTGGTAAGTCTTGAAGACACGGCCGTCAAAACTCAATTGAACCGTGGCTCGCAACGTGTCTTTGACTTGCAACATGCCGGAGGCAGTCTGCACTGGATCGGTCGAAGCGTCAAAATAAGAGAGTTTTAGGCGCTATGGCATTACAACTGCTCCGACGTGTCCGGCTAATTTACGGTCGTGAAACTGTAATATTATCTACACTTAGATAGAAACACAACATTTGCAAATTAAGCTCATGGCTAAATATAAACTAGAATACATCTGGCTCGACGGTTACACCCCCGTCGCAAATCTCCGCGGCAAAACCCTGGTCAAGGACTTTGACAGCTTTCCAAAGCTCGCCGATCTGCCCAATTGGGGCTTTGACGGCAGTTCCACCCGTCAGGCCGAGGGGCACAGTTCGGATTGCGTCCTCAAACCCGTCGCTTGTTACCCCGATCCCACCAAGAAGAACGGCGTCCTGGTTTTGAGCGAGGTGTATTTGCCCGATGGCACGCCGCATTCCACCAATGCCCGCGCCACCATCCTTGACGACCCCGATACTTGGTTCGGCTTCGAGCAGGAGTATTTTCTTTTCAAGGACGGCGTGCCGCTGGGATTCCCCGCCAACGGCTACCCGTATCCACAGGGCAAGTATTACACCGGTGTCGGCTATGAAAGCGTAGGCGAACTGGCCCGTGAAATCGTTGATGCTCATTTGGACTTGTGCCTGGATTGCGGAATCAACCACGAAGGCATCAATGCCGAGGTGGCCAAAGGCCAGTGGGAATTCCAAATCTTTGGCAAAGGCTCCAAAACGGCCGCCGACCAAATGTGGATGGCCCGCTACCTCCTCATGCGCCTGTGCGAGAAATATAAGGTCACCATCGTCTGGCACTGCAAGCCCTTGGGAATGGACGTCGATTGGAACGGTTCGGGCATGCACACCAACTTCTCGACCAAACACATGCGCGAAGTCGGCGGCAAGGAATACTTCGAGGCCCTCATGGCTGCCTTCGACAAACACAAGAACGAGCACATCGCCGTTTACGGCCCGGACAACCACCTGCGCCTGACCGGCCTGCACGAGACCCAATCCATCGACAAATTCAACTACGGCGTGGCCAACCGCGGCGCGTCGGTCCGCGTGCCCGTCACGTTCCCGAAAAACGGGTATCGCGGCTACTTGGAAGATCGCCGGCCCAACTCCCAGGGCGACCCATACAAAATCGCCAGCCGCATCCTTCAGACCATAGCGACCGTACCCATCAAATAAAGGCGGTGCCTATCGTAGCGCAGGCTTCCAGCCTGCTGTATCGCGGATTTCTAATCCGCAGGCTGGCCCTTTGTGCAGCGCTCTGCCAACTTGAAGTCGGCGATACAGCAGATTAGAAATCTGCGCTACGACATCGGTCGGCACCATCGTCGAAAAATTCCGCAAATTAGCACTTGTCAATTCGCGGAACGCCGTTATCTTGTGCGGCCTTGGTTTATGAAAGAGAAAATACATCCCAAATATGTGGAGTCGGAGATTCGTTGCGCCTGCGGCAACATAATCAAGACCCGTTCCACCAAGCCAACCATTCTGGTCGGCATCTGCAACGTCTGCCACCCTTTTTACACGGGCACGCAAAAATTTGTCGATACCGCCGGGCGCGTCGATAAATTCCAGCAGCGCATGGTCAAGACGCAAGCCGCGCAGGCCGCTGCCGCCGCCAACAAGAAAAAGAAAAAGTAGGTCCTTTTCCCGCATCCCGCCCGCCGAAGCTGTTGCTTTAGCGGGCGGATTGCTTTTTGGCCGCCCATGAATCTTGGCCCTTACATCGAAAAATTTGCCCGCCGCCTGAGCGAGATCGAAGCCGCTTTGAGCGATCCCAAGCTCTTTGAGAATCCGGCCAAATCCCAGGAAATGTCGCGTGAATACGCGCGCCTCAAGGGCTTGACGGAGGCAGGCGGACGCTACCTCAAGGCGCTGCATGACCTTGAGGAGCACGAGGCCTTTCTGAAGACCGAGCCAGCGGAGAGCGAATTGGCGCAATTAACCAAGGAGGAAATCCCGGCCTTGCAAACCCAGGCCCAACGCCTGGCGAAGGAGGTTCTGGTTGGCATAGCGCCGCCTGACCCGGCTGATTCGCGCAATACCATCATCGAAATCCGCGCCGGTGCCGGTGGGTCGGAGTCTGCCCTTTTCGCCGCCGATCTCTATCGCATGTACACGCGTTACGCCGAAGGCCGCGGTTGGAAGATCGAGGACATGGACAGCAGTCCATCCGATCTGGGCGGCTTCAAGGAAGTCATTTTCGGCGTGACCGGTAAGGATGTTTTCAAACGGCTCAAATACGAAAGCGGCGTCCACCGCGTGCAGCGCGTTCCGGCTACCGAAGCGCAAGGCCGCATCCACACCAGCACGGCCACGGTCGCCGTTTTGCCCGAGGCGCAGGAGGTGGACCTTGTTGTAAAACCGGAGGATTTGGAAATCAACGTCTGCCGCGCTTCGGGCAAGGGTGGCCAGGGCGTCAACACGACTGATTCGGCGGTGCAGATTATTTACAAGCCGACCGGCATGATGGTGCGTTGCGCCGACGAACGTTCGCAGCAGAAAAACAAGCTCAAGGCCATGACCGTCCTGCGTTCGCGCCTGCTGGAGATCAAGGTCGCCGAAGAAAACGCCAAATACGCCGCCCATCGCAAAGAGCAAGTCGGCACCGGCGAGCGCAATGAACGCATCCGCACCTACAATTTTCCGCAAAACCGCGTAACCGATCACCGCATCGAGTTGACGCTCTATAACCTGTCCACGCTCATCGATGGCGACCTGGATGGCATCATCGAACCATTGATGGCGGACGACTTGGAGCGGCGACTGGGAGCTTTAAAATTATGAGTTTAATCAAAGCATTGATTTTCGACTGCGACGGAACGCTGGCCGACACCATGCCGCTGCATTGGCGGGCGTGGCGAGCGGTGACGCAACGCTACGGCCTGGAATTTTCCGAAGGGCGTTTCTACGAATTGGGCGGCGTTCCCGCGCGCGACATTCTCAAAATGCTCAGCGCCGAGCAAAACCATCCTCTGGACGCAGTGGCGGTCGCAAAAGAAAAGGAAGCGACCTACATTCCATTCCTGCCCGAGGTTCACGCGATTGAGCCGGTAGCCAGAATCGTGCGCGAAAATGCCGGTAAGTTACCCATGGCCGTCTCCTCCGGCGGCATCCGGGATCACGTCACCAAAGTGCTGGAACACGTAGGCTTGCTCCAATTTTTCCAGGCCGTGGTGACAAGCGAGGATGTCCAGCGCCAAAAACCTGCGCCCGATATTTTTCTGGAAGCCGCGCGGCGCCTGGGCGTACAGCCAGAATTCTGCCGCGCCTACGAAGACACCGACCTTGGTTTGCAAGCCATCCGCTCCGCCGGCATGGAGGCGGTGGATGTGAGACCGTTGATCCAAGACTTCAACCGGACATAGTTAATTACGGTTTAAAACTGCACCGAAAGCTCGCGCAGCGAGGCCTGATTCGTGAATCGCACCCATAGCAAGCCCTGCGGCGCGTCGTAATCGACCGTCTCTAGCACCTGGCCAGCCAGTAGGACTGAGCGCGCCGCGCGCGGTGCCCGTAGCAGAACCACGCCGGGCGTGTTGGCGACTCCCTCTACCTCGATGGAAATTGCGTCCGCTCCCTGCTTTTGCGGCACGGCCCGGCACGCCGCAGCCAGCAGCGTGCGACCCGTAACCTCCGAAGCATCGATGTCAAGAAGAACACATCGCGTGCCGGGCGAGAGCGTGACTTCCCGTTGCAGGCGCAACTCGGAGTCAAATAGATTTACAAATCGGCCATGCAACGCTCGCGCCGCGCCGCCAATCGACTCATCCAGGCCCGCCGCGATGATGTAGGGACCGCGTCTCAGGAACAGGCAGTTGGTTTCGCTCCATCGAAAATGCGGCGTGGACGAAGATTCCATCTGGCCCGCCGCTTGGCGCACGGCGTCGGCCAGCAGCGCGTCACCATCCGGGCTGCCCGCGATTTCGGACGGGTCGCGGTGAACCCATAAAACCTGGCCATCGCCGACGCGCGCCGGGTTTGGGGCTTCTTTGGAGAGGCCTAGCTGCTCGAAAAGGTGCAGGCGCGGC
>DASYNM010000459.1:0-6695 GCA_036008545.1 Verrucomicrobiia bacterium | reverse complement strand
CTGACGGCGGGTGGCTTGCTCTACGCGCCCTTCGGTCTTGCCATCCACTACTCTGTTCGGTTCAGCGTGCTCTGGGCCGATATCACCGCCTACCTCCTCATCGCCATAGGCGTCCATCTCATCTACTTAGCGTCCAAGCGGATGCTCTCCGAAAAGCTGGCAAAAAAAGATGTCTTTGGACACGGGGAATTTTATCTCGGCATGGTGGCGGGGTTCATTCGTTTCGGCTGCATGCTTCTGGTCTGCCTCTCGCTCATGAATTCGCACGTCGCTACCGCCGCTGATTTGGCCCAGACCGAAAAATTTCAAGCCACTTGGTTCTCCGACATCCGCTTCCCCACTTACGGCGAATTCCAGCAGGACGTGCTGGTCAACTCCTTCACCGGAAGCTGGGTGACATCCAATCTCAGGACTGTTCTTATTGCCACGACGACGCCTTCACCGGCGCCGAAGTTGGACACCATCGCGCAGAGAAGCAATAAACTCGTTGACGATATCCTCAGTCAAAACGGCAAGAAATAGACCAGTTTACTGCGGCTGGCGGACTCTTTACTCCCGCCAAGCTTAAGGAAATCAAGGTCGGCTGTGGATGTCGTCGGAGTCAGGGAAGCATGGTTCGCAGAATTGCGAAGCATGGCCGCCACGCCATTCGTGCAAACGAAATTCGCGGCCTTGCTAGTGGCATGGTCATTGCTAAATGCACTGCAGCGGTCACCAAAGAGCAATATGTGGACGCACAGTCTTAATAATAACCCGCTCTTTGGATGCGTTCACGCCGCTTGTCAAATAGAGTAATAGTATGAAGAAAAACATTGCAAAGAAAAGGGGATTCACGCTGGTTGAGATCATGATCGTTGTGGCCATCATCGGATTGCTGGCCGCGATCGCGATTCCCAACTTCGTCAAAGCGCGCACCACCTCGCAGCAAAATGCTTGCATCAACAACCTCCGGTTGGTTGACGCGGCCAAGCAGCAGTGGGCGTTGGAGCAGCGCAAGCAGACCACCGACACCCCGGCATCCTCGGGTTCGGACCTGCAACCCTATCTGGGCCGTGGCGTTAACGGCGAATTGCCGACCTGCCCCGTGGATCCAGGTAACTCGTTCGCGAGCAGCTACACGGTCAACAACGTGGGCACGTCTCCGCAGTGCCAGATTCTGACGGCGACGCACGTGCTGCCTTAAGGAGTTCACAAGTTTGTCGCGGCCCATCCGGGTCGTGACGCGCGAAAGGCCCGGGCCAACCCCGGGCCTTTCTTTATTTGTACTCCATTCTCCATTCCGTGGACATGGAGCTTGAATAGCGGCGCGCTCTGGCGTTCCATGTTTTCATGATCCACCCACCATCGCGCGAATCGAGCGGTGCCCGCCTGCTTGCCGTTCTTCTGTTGGCCGCGATGGCCGTCGTCGTTCCCGGTTGGGCGCAAGAAGTCGCAGTGTCGGAGTCCGACCCTTACGATGACAAAGCGGTGGCAGAATTTGCCGCAGCATTGTACCCACCAGTAATTTACTCCTCTAAACGTGCGCCCCGCGCGCCCAGGCTCGATGATCTTCCGCTGAGGGATAGCGTCTCGCAGTACGGCATGACCTGGCATTTCGACCAACCGGCGCGAGTCGGACAATTTGTGAACGGCGATTGGTATGTGGTTGGGCCAGTCACGGTGAGAATGATAGATCCGAAACCGCTTTATGGCGCGGAGATACCCGAACACGAGCTGGATAAAATCGAGAAGGAACGGCCGGACGAGCAGCGCGTCCGCAATGGTTTCATGGTCAATCCACCCGCGCAAATGAAAGTGGCTTACGACAGCAGTGTGCGCAATTGGTTTGATCCCGCATTGATCCAAAAACTCCCAGCAGCGCTCAAGCCAGGCGATTGCCTCGTCTCGACGATCAGCATGCCCAAGGGTTTGATTCTGCACGCCCAGTTGCGGAATAAGATCGAGCGCGGCGTCGAGGATTGCAGCCCGATTCGCACGGCGGCGGTGCTGACTTGCGTGGGCGCTCCGCAGCCGCCGGACGCCTTTCGTCCGTCTATCTGCGATCGCAACCAGCGAATCTATCTGGCGCGAAATCTGAAGCGGGAGTTGCTGCCCATGGCCGCCGCGACACCGAGTCTGCCGAACCTGAATCGGTTCGTTCGCTTTACGCAGCGTCCGTGGGTGGGCACCGGATTTTTCGGCTTCGAGGAACCGGTCGAAAACATGCCGCAGTACGGGCTTGAATACGGCCGCGTGTCCGGGCTGACGGCGCTTTTGTTATGCACCGATCTCAAGCCGGAGCAGAAAGAACCGCTGCTGGTGAATTTCGTGCAGATCGGAATCGATTTGGGAGGCATGATTCGCGCCGGCCACCCGGGCTGGACTGGCTTTGGCGGCCACGGCAGTGGGCGCAAATTGCCCATCGTTTTCGCCGGAATTTTGCTCGGCGACGACGACTTGGCGAACATCAACAAATCGTTTCCCAAAGCCAGCTTTGGCGAGGACGAACAGACCGCCTATGGCGATTGTTGGACCGGCGCGAAGGTGGTCTTCGCTGGCCACTCGGGGATCGACGCTGCCACCGGGCGCGGTCGAAACAAGATTCGCGGCGAGCCGTGGGGGCCGTACGAGCACACGCCGCCTTCGCAGTGGAAGGACGGCCAGAACACGAGCGAGTCCTATCGCCGTTGCTGCACCAGCGTCGGATGGGTTGCCCAGGCTTTGGCGTTACGCCTCTTGCACGCCGAGAAGATCTGGCATCATGACCCTTTCTTTGACTACGTGGACCGCTGGATGTACGAGGACGACTCCGAATTCGTCAAAACCATCAAAGCGGCCACGGGCCGCGACGTCGATCACGATTGGTCTCGCCAAGGGCAAAGCTGGGAGCCATTCGTCAACGAGATGTGGTCTCGGTACAGAACCAAATTGCCCGCGCCGACGGACGGCTGGAAGCAGCAGCACGACGATTCTTATTACCGAGCTGCCCTGGCGAACCCGGAATAAGAAGACGCTACGCCGCGCATGAAACACTCTTCTTCAAAAATCTGTGCTCATCTGTGTTGATCTGTGGCCTCCCGTTCGTCTTTAAATCCAACCGCCGGATTCAGGCTCAAGGATTGAACCGTTCCAAAATCACCGATGCGGAATCGAGCAAAGCAGTTTCAGCGTCAAGTGCTCTAGCGACACGGACAATTTCCTTGTCCGCTTCCTCATAACGCCCAAATTCTATGCCCTCACGGACTCCCGGCATGGTCTTCGCGCCATATCCGGCGTATGTTCCCGGGGCGTAAAGCAGATGCTTATACCATGATCGACGTGGCAGACCGTCAGGGTTCGTGAGGGCGCGTTCGGCTTGCAAGAGAATCCGGTTGAGTTCATTCACCGCACCTGCCTGCGCGGGATCGCCAAATCTCGGCTGCGCCTTGGCCACGGCCTTTTGGTATCGCCTGGCGCTGGCCGCCAGCGCTTTGCCCGCATTTTGCAGAGGGGCAAAATTCAATTCCGGCGGGGTCGCCTCCGCTTTCGGCGGCCCCATTGGATGCTGTGGGTCGGAAGTGGCTAGAAAAATGCCTTCGTCCAATTCGTGATTGCGCTCTTCGATCTCCTCCTGTTTGTGCTTCAACAGGCCTTGTAAATCCTCCGTGTACTTGTGAGTAACGTCGGCGAGGTCATTGAACTCAAAGGGTATGACTTCCGCCTCAGCCAGCCGCAAGACGGTGGTGCCGATCGTTTGGGCCAAGGCCCGGCCATAGACAAAATTGGTGTCGCCGAAATGGGTGTACCAGTAAAAGTCGTCGTAAATTGAATGGTAAACGCCTTCGTCGTGACTCTCGCCGCTGAATCCGAGGTTCAGCGACGGGACGCCAAGAAAATCCACGAAACTCGTGTAATCGCTGCCCGAACCCGGCGCCTTCAGAACAAGATCGGCGTGCTCCCTTATTTCATGGCGTTCCGCGACGTTGGTCGCTCCCTCAATTTGGAAGGCCTGGCAACGCTTCCAGACGCTCATCTTGACTTCCGGGTCGTCGATGTCACGGCTGACCGCATTGATCAAATGCTGCAGGATGTGCGATCCGCTCATTTCCAAAAAGCCGCGCCCATTACCATCGGAGTTCACGTAGGCGACGGCGTGCTGGCGCAGTTCCTCGGCGTGCGTTTCCACCCATTCGGTCGAACCGAGCAGGCAAGGCTCCTCTCCGTCCCAGGCGCAGTAGATGATGGTTCGCCTGGGTTTCCAACCTTGTTGGTGGAGCTGCCCCAGGGCGCGGGCTTCTTCCAGCAGGCAAACCTGGCCCGACAACGGGTCAGCCGCGCCGTTGACCCAGCCGTCGTGGTGATTGCCACGAATCACCCATTCATTGCTGGCCGAGCTGCCGGGAATTTTTGCGATGACATCGTAAATCGGTTTGATGTCCCAGTTGAACTCAAGCTTGAGATGAACCTTGGCCGGACCAGCACCGAGGTGGTAGGTGATCGGCAAGGTGCCGCGCCACGCTTCGGGTGCGACTGGGCCTTTGAGCTGGGCCAAAAGCGGCAGGGCTTCGCCGCTGGCGATCGGCAGAACCGGTATCTTGGTAATGCCCGCCGCTTCTTTCAGAGGAATTCGCTTGGCGCCGGGCACGGAACCGTAGCCAGGGGTAAGTGGGTCTCCTGGGCTTGTGGAAGGGAAGTCCATCGCGCTGCCGCGTTGCACACCGTTCGTGTTGCGCATGGGCCCATCGGGAAAGACGTCATCCGTCGAATAACCGTCGTCCTTGGGGTCGGAAAACAGGATGCAGCCGATGGCGCCGTGCTCTGCGGCGACCTTGGGTTTGATGCCGCGCCAGGATTTGCCGTATTTGGCGATGACAATCGCGCCCTTGACCGAAACGCCCAGGCGGTCCAACTCCTTGTAATCATCGGGCAGCCCGTAATTGACAAAAACCAGAGGGCCCGTCACGTCGCCGTCGGTTGAGTAGGCGTTGTAGGTCGGCAATTGCTCCGTGATTTGTCCCGAAGTCGGATCCTCCGGCAAAGTGGCTTCTTGCAGCATCGCGGTAAAGTGAACGGGTTCCGTCATTTCGAGCACGCGCGTCTTTGGAGTGGGAAAAAGGACCTCAAACGTTTCGATCGACGCATCCCATCCCCAACCTTTCATCTGCGCCAGAATCCACTCGGCGTTTTCCTTGTCGTAGGGCGAGCCGACGTGGTGGGGCCGCGCGCTAAGGCGTTGCATATATTGGCGGAGATTCTCCGGCTCCGGGAGAGCGCGGAAAGCGGTTTCCAGTTTTCGTTCCGTTTCTGAACTGGCAGGGGAAAAGCCATAGAGCGCCTCGGCATCAGCAGCCGTCGCGCGCCAGCCAGGGCCGAAGGCGAGGAGGAGGACGGTTAGTGTCAATATGAAATCCCGACGATGTGTGCTGGAGGCGTTCATTTCGCTGCGGATGGCATAATCCACCCGGTAAGCCAGGTCAATGATCGGTTTGCGCTGCGAAAGGCACCTAAGAATTTTGCCGGGCGGCGCGGCGCTTTTCCTGCCGCTCCCAATACCAGGCAATCCACACGGCAATTTCAAAGAGAACTTGCAGCGCAATGGCCATGCAAACTTGCGTGAACACCTCAGGCGTCGTCAGGATCGCGCCAAGGATCAGGTTGCCCACGATCATGTAGCGCCGCATGGCGCTCAGCTTTTTATAATCAAGTATGCCGATCTTGACCAAAGCTAGCAGGACGACCGGCAATTCAAAGCCGGCACCCATGCCCAACATGAATTTGAAAAGAAAACCCGCATAATCCATGGCGTTCATGAAGGGCACAGTGGCCCCCATCCAATCAGCGTAAACCACAGCGAATTTCACGGCCGTGGGCATGATTCCAAAATACGCAAACGAGACCCCTGTCAAAAAAAGGAACGTGCCAAAGTAAAATGCCCTTAGAAAATACTTCTTCTCCCGAATCTTGAGCGCCGGCATGACGAATTGGCCGACAAAGTAGAAAATAAAAGGAGAGGCCATGATCGCGCCGGCAAAAAATGCCATGTGAATGGCAAACATGAATGGGTCGGCCGGACCTAGGAACGAGAGCTTCAAGGCTGTCAGAGCAGGCGGCGCGTCAGTGGTGACCATGCGCAAGGCCAGCAACGTGTTAGTGCCGGCTGCAATCGGATCCAACTGCAAGGTCACGTACCTGTTGGTGCCGAGGTCGTAAGGGCCAATCCGGTTGGAGTTCGTCTTGAACGTCTGCAAAACAACGTCCATGAACTTGATGGTGACCGTTTGGTTTGTGCCTTCCGGGACCAGCATGACGTGAATTTGCGCTGCTCTGTCAAGAGGCCACTGGAGGACAGCGTATAATTGTTTGGTCGCAAAAAGACACGCCAGCATGAAGACCAGCAACGCCGCCGCGCTCTTGATCAGCGTCCAGCGCAGGTCTTCCAGGTGTTCGAGGAAGGATTTTACGGCACCGCCTTCGACATCCTGGTCTTCGGCTGGAATTTCTTCGTCGCCTCCCGCCATGATTAACAATCAGCGAAAGGGATCAGGCTTTTGGCACAGTAGCGGCGGGAGCGGCTGATTCAGGGGCGGCTTGCGGCTTGGCTGGCGGTGGCGAAGGCGGCGGCTGTTGCTCATTCATGGCGCTATGAATCTCGTTGGAAACGTCGGAGGAGGCCTTCTTGAATTCCTTGATGGCCTGGCCGAGACCTTTGGCAAATTGGGGGATCTTGTTGGCGCCAA
>DASYNM010000458.1:0-6870 GCA_036008545.1 Verrucomicrobiia bacterium | reverse complement strand
CACAAGGCTGGTCTGCTGGCGACAAAGCCAAATATGTTATAGGCCAGCCGCTCTAAAAGCTCTGGCTTCGCCTTCGCTGCGTTCCGGCGGTTTTGCAAGAGATGGTGATGCAGGTCAATTTTCACCGGACATGTTTCGGTGCAGGCACCACAGAGGGTTGAAGCCATGCTCAGGTGTTTCCAATCCTGCAACCCGCGCAGGTGCGGCGTGATGACACTGCCAATTGGCCCGCTGTAAGTCGTGCCATAGGTGTGGCCGCCAACGTTGCGGTATATCGGGCAGACGTTTAAACACGCACCACAACGGATACAGTGGAGTGCGTCACGCTGTTCGGCATCTGCCAGCAACGCGGTGCGGTGGTTGTCGAGCAACACGACATGCCACTCCTCCGGCCCGTCGCACTCGCCCGGTTGACGTGGGCCGCCATACATCGTGTTGTAACAGGTAATAGTCTGCCCCGCGCCGGCCGTGGCCAACATTGGCAGAAACAACGCGAGGTCGGAGAGCCTCGGCAAAACCTTTTCAATGCCAATCAGCGTTATCATTGTTTTTGGCAAAGCTGCGGTGAGCCGGGCATTCCCCTCGTTTTCCGTAATGGAGATCATCCCGGTTTCGGCGATGGCAAAATTGCCACCCGTGATGCCGACATCGGCGGTCAGGTATTTCTTGCGCAAGACCTGGCGAGCGATCATCGTCAGTTCTTCCGGGTCGCGCGTGGCGGCACTACCCAGTTCACGCGCGAATAACTCGCTGATGTCATCGCGCGTCAGATGCATCGCCGGAAAAACGATGTGATACGGCGGCTCGTGCCGCAGTTGGACGATGAATTCACCAAGGTCGGATTCCACCACTTCATGCCCGGCTTTTTCCAGCGCGTCATTTAGATGGATCTCCTCGGCGGTCATGGCCTTGGACTTGATGATGGAACGTGCGTTTTTTTGCCGGATGATACCGAGGATGATTTCGCGCGCCTGTTCGCCGGTACTGGCCCAATGCACTTTAGTTCCGCGCGCTTCCAACTTGGCGACGAACGATTCGAGATGCTGGTCCAAATGATTGATTGCCTCCCATTTCGTTTCCGCCGCCATCTGCCGTGCTCCCTCCCAGTTTTGGAAAGCGGCTCTCTTTGCAGCGCGCGCCACTTCGTATTTGCCGAGTGCAGTCTGGATCAACCCGCGCTGGCGAACATCCGCCGCAGCGCGTTTGGATTCGGTTTTGAAAGATTGATTGAACGTCGGCATGGTTCATTCAACACTTCGACGTTCCCCGTTCCAGACCATCAGAGAAGAAAGGATGTCGCACAACACCACATGGGGCAATTGCGTGGCATCAATCTTGGTAATCAGATTTGATGGATAACAGTTCAGCAACGCGGCGGATTCATTTTTATGAACCTCCAGCCGGCGGCGCACGACCTCGTCGCTCGCGTCATCGAGACGATTATCCTTCAGCGCACGTTTTTGTAAACGCAGCGCGATGACCGCGTCGGAAACGTTAGTGAGATTAAAAATTCGTTCCACCGCCAGCACTTCGGCCATCAATTTGGCCTGACGCGGATTGCGCGGAATGCCATCCAGCACCAGTCGGTCAATCTCAGGCTTGAACGCGGAGGTTTCGATGCAACTCCTGATCCGCGCCTGCCACAGTTGAATCGTGATTTCGTCCGGCACGAGCTGCCCTTTGCTTGAGTATTCGAGAAAGGCCGCGCCGACCTGCGTGCGGGTGTCTATGGCGCGAAACACGTCACCGCACGCACAATGAAAAAATCCCGGCAACGTGCCGAGCGTCTTGCCCTGTGTGCCCTTGCCGCTGCCAGGCGGACCAAAAATCAAAATGGTGCGATACTTCGTCATGGGATTTTCAACGCAAGAACGCTTCGTGCAAACCGCCGTCCACCGTGACGACCTGCCCGACGGTCTTGCTCAAGCGATTTGAAATAAGCAGGAAGTAGGCTTCCGCCTGATCCGCCGGGGTGATGGGCGTTTTAGTCAACGTGCGGTCGGCATAGAACTGTGCCAGCTTCGATACGAGCGATTCCGTGGCTTCGTCAGCCGTGTAGGAAATGCCGTATTTTGCCAGCGAGCCAATGACTCGCTCGCGGGGAAACATCGCCGAGCCTTGCACGACGGTGGCCGGCGCGACACCGTTAACGCGCACTAGCGGCGCAAGCTCAATAGCCAGTTCGCGAACGAGATGGTTGGCGGCGGCCTTGCTGGTGTCGTAAGCCAACGAACCTTTCTTCGCCACGGCGGCGTTCGCACTGGTCGTCAAAACCAGATTGCCGCGCAACCCCTGCTGCTTCCACGTTTTCGCCGCTTCATCAGCAACGAGATAGCTACCCGTGACATTGATGTTAAACGTCAGCGCCCACTTGTCGTCTGGGATCCGGCCCGAGGTGTCGCTCGGCACAAAGATGCCGGCGGTGACACAAATGGAATCGAAACCTCCGTAGGCCAGCGCAACGTTGTCCAGCATGGCGCGGATGCTCGCACGATCGGTGATGTTCGCCGCCAGACCGATAACCAGACCGCAGTTGGAAATGCCCGTGCCAGCGACGCCGATGCCGGAGCCATATTTGTCGGCAATTTCCTTGGCTGTGGCCTGCGCCGCCGCTTCAATTAAATCCACGCACACAACATGCGCGCCTTCTTTCACGAGCCGATGTGCGGTTTCCTTGCCGATGCCCGAACCCGCGCCGATGACGATGACGACCTGCCGGGCGAGTTCTTTTTCCGCCGGCATCCGCTTCAACTTCGCTTCTTCAAGCAACCAGTATTCGATATCAAACGCCTCTTGCTGCGGCAGCGCGATATATTCGTCAATCGCCTCCGCGCCGCGCATGACTTCCACGGCGCAGTTGTAAAATTCCGCCGTGACGCGCGATTCGGATTTGTCCTTGCCCCACGCGACCATGCCGAGGCCGGGAATTAAAACGACGGTTGGGTTCGCATCGCGCACCGCCGGTGAATTGGCGTGCTTGCATCCTTCGTAATACGCCAGGTAGTCCTGACGATACTGTACCAGGCCGTCGGCGATTTTTTTCTTCAACACCGCCGCATCTTCCGTCTGCGGATTCCACGCGACGTAGAGCGGCTTGATTTTGGTACGGAGAAAATGATCCGGGCAGCTTGTGCCGAGTTCCGCAAGACGTGGCGCGTCCTTGGAATTTACGAAGCGCAAAATCTTTTCGTCGTCCTGCACCGTGGCGACGAAACGTTTCTGCTGTGAAATCTGCCCGCGCAGCCACGGCAGAATCGCCGCCAGAACTTCATGGCGTTTGTCCGGGGCGAGCGTCTGATGCTTCGCGCCGCCAAACGCATTCGCGTCACCGCCTTTGGCTTGATGCTTCGTTTCGATGAACTGCGCCGCGTGTTCGATGAAATCCAGGGTGCGGAGATAACACTCCTTGTCGTCGTCGGCCCAGGAAATGAATCCGTGCTGTCCCATCATGATACCGGTGGCCTTGGAATTCTTCTTCACGATCTCCTGCATCGCGAGGCCGAGTTCAAAACCGGGGCGCATCCACTTCACATACGCCATCGCGCCGCCGAAAATTTCCTGCGTCAGCTTCTCGCAGTGCTTGCTGGCCGCAATCGCGATGACCGCGTTCGGGTGCATGTGATCCACAAATTTCGCCGGAATGAAACTGTGCAGCGGCGTGTCAATGGAACTCGCGCGCTGGTTCAGATTAAACGTCGTGTGGTTGTAAGCCGCGACCATATCGTCCTCGGCCTGTGATTTGAGTCCCCTGTCTTTGCGGGCGGCATAAGATTTTTGGAGACCCAGCAGCTTGGACTGGTAGAGCGAGGAAAAGTTTTCGCGCAAGCTCGTGCGTAGATCGCCACCCGAACCTTTGACCCAAAGCACCTCGACATTTTCGCCGGTGAGCGGGTCGCGCTCCATGATCTTTGATGAGGTGTTACCGCCACCGGTGTTGGTTATGCGCTGATCCGTACCAAGTTGATTGGAGCGATAAACGAGGCGCTCGACGCCTGTCAGCTTATCCGCATCGACATCGTTCCAGAGGTTATTGACGTATTTATAAGTGTTCATGCGTGGTGGAAACATTATTATGCCTCCGCGAGAATTTCCGCGAGGTGAATCGTCTTGAGCGGCGACTGCTGACGGCTGGCCAAGCCTTGGATGTGCATGAGGCAGCTCGAATCGTTCGAGACGATGAAATCTGTTTTGGTTTCCAGCGCGCTGGCGCATTTCACCTCGCCCATCGCGGTAGAGATGGCGGGACATTTTGCCGAAAAAGTTCCACCGAAGCCGCAGCACGTTTCCGCCGCCGCCATTTCGACTAGTTCCAACCCGCGCACCCTGGCCAGCAGTGCGCGCGGCGAACGCTTGGTGTTCAACTCCCGCAAGCCGTGGCAGCCGTCGTGAAATGTGACGCGATGCGGAAACTCCGCGCCAAGATCCGTGACGCCAAGTTTGTTGACCAGAAAATCGGAGAACTCCCAGACCTTGGCGGAAAGTTTTTGGGCATTCACCGCCTGCGGTGAATTGGCGAAGAGTTGCGGATAAAAAACCTTAAGCATCGCGCCGCACGAGCCAGAGGGAATGACGACGGCATCGGCATTTTTCAATTGCTCCACCACCGGTCGCGCCACGGATCGCGCCTCATCCCAATAACCGGAGTTGAACGCGGGCTGCCCACAACACGCGATGGCTTCAGGGCATCGCACGAGATGCCCCAGCTTCTCCAAAATCCGCACCACGCTCATGCCAACGTTGGGATAAAGCGAGTCAATGAAACACGGAATGAAGAGCGTGACGATCATCGGTCTTGTTTCTGAGCCCAATGCGACCAGCAAGCCGAAGCGAGTTTCTTGAACCCACGCAAAACGCCGGCAGAATGAAATCGCACGTTGCCGCCTCGAAAAATGCACCACAAGTGCAGGAGCACCCTACCCAACGCAGAATCAGCAAGAATCATTTTCATATTTTGTCCATCACCGGAGCTTTGAAAACCTATCCACCGCTTCGTCCCAGCTAGATTGGCGGCCCGGAGAATAAGCTTTGACTTCCGTCGAACAGCGCACCACCGCACGCATTTCGGTGAGCGAATCCAATTCGCCGTCCGCGCGGATTTGCGTGAGGAGGTTTCCGAATGCCGTCGCCTCCACCGGGCCGGCGATGACGGGGCGCTGGCAGACGTCAGCCGTAAATTGGCTCAAGACTTTGTTCTGCGAACCACCACCGACGATATGGATGACCTCGGTTTTTTCGCCGGTCAATTCTTCGAGCGAGCCGAGCACTTCGCGGTATTTGAGCGCGAGGCTTTCGTAACAGCAACGCACCAGTTCGCCCTCGGTCTTGGGCCAGGGCTGCTTCGTCTCGCGACAAAATTCCTGGATGGCCTTTGGCATATCCGGTGGATTAAGAAAGCGCGGGTCGTTCAAATTGACCAGCGAGCGAAAAGGTTTTGATTTCGCCGCGAGTTGCGCGAGTTGCACATAATCATATTTGCGTCCCGCCGAATCGAACGACCGTTTGCACTGTTGCACGAGCCAGAGACCCATGATGTTTTTGAGCAAACGATACGTGCCGTCAATGCCACCTTCGTTGGTCATGTTAAGTTCCAGTGCGCGCGCGGTGAGCACAGCCTTCGGCGTTTCCACGCCCATGAGCGACCAAGTGCCGGAACTGATGTAGGCCCAGTTTGCCCTACCCGTGTTGGTAGTTGGCACACCGGCAATGGCGGAGGCCGTGTCATGCGTCGGCGGTGCGACGACTCTTACACCGGCAAGACCAGTGCGCTCGGCAAGCGATCTGCGGATGACACCGAGCTTCGTTCCGGGTTGGACGATTTTCGGAAAGAGGCGCGGCGGCAGACCGAATTTTCTCAACATTCCATTTGCCCAATCGCGCTTTAGCGGATGCAGGCATTGGCTGGTGCTGCCGTTGGTAAACTCCACCGACTTCGAGCCGCAAAGACACCAGTGCAAAAAATCTGGTATCAACAGCAGCACGTCCGCGCGCGCAAGCAGTTCGGGATTACGCTCCTTCATGGCAAGCAGTTGATAGAGCGTGTTCAACTGCATGAACTGCAAACCGGTTTGCGCAAAAATCTTGGCACGTGAAACTTTTTTGAAGGCCTTTTCCAATCCGCCATTCGTCCGCGCGTCGCGATAGTGATAAGGCATCCCTACCATTTCGTCGTTCTTCGTCAGCAAAACAAAATCCACGCCCCAAGTGTCTGCGCCGACGGAAACAATCCTCTTACCGAATTTTTTTCCAGCCAGCGTCAGACCGTTCTGGATTTCCGTCCAAAGCCGCAGCAAATCCCAGCGGATGGTTTCGCCTAGCGCCACCGGCCCATTGGGGAAACGTTTGATTTCCTCCAGGCGAAGGGTCTTGCCATTCCAGATACCCGCCATGACACGTCCGCTTTCCGCGCCGAGATCAATCGCGAGATAAACTTTGTCGGCCATAAGTTTTCAATCGTGTGGAACGGGTTCCAACCGCTGGAAAGAAAATCCAGAGGCTGTCGGCGAGAGGAACGCACAAGCCAGCCCCTGGCATTGCGAAGCCAGCAGGATTGGAAGATAACTAGAGCTTTTCACAAATCTATTTTGGCAGTTGGCGCGAGGCGTCATTGACCGCTTCAACAGTAGTGGCTGCTGTGCTCTTCAATGGATCTTGGTTGTCGGCCATAACGTTTCAATGGTTGATATGTGGTCTGAACCTTTCTTTTGGATCATCTGGCGGAGATCATTTCAGCTGTTCGTAGATTCACCGGGCCGAGTAGACCCGATATTAGCAGCGGCGATTCCTTGGTGTAATGACGCCAAGTCGTGAACGTGAGTCGTCCGGTCGGGCTTGGCTTGCCGTCCAGCAACCATTGCGGCCACGCCTTGAGCC
>DASYNM010000457.1:0-3809 GCA_036008545.1 Verrucomicrobiia bacterium | reverse complement strand
CAAAACCAATGTTTCCTTTTCGAATACCTATGCCAGAGGTGCCAAGGCGCACTCATCAGATTTCAAATTCGACGGGAGGGGTTGAAGATTAGATTAACGGGCCGAGATCCGATTGAGGTGTTGCCGACACCAAAGGAACTGCCAAAAGAAACGGCAAGATATTTCAGCAGCGCCCACATCGCTCACAACGCCGGCCAAACCCTCGCGGGGATCTTCCTGTTGCGGACGTTTGTGGAACAGTACTGGCGTTCCCTCCCGGAGGTGAAAAAAGTTACAGACAAGCGATCAAAAGTGACCGGGGACGAAATGGGCGACGCTTACCAGAACCCGCTACCGGTTGATTTCAAGCAGCGATTTCCGTCGCTAAAGGATATTTACAACAAACTGAGTGAAGCGATGCACGCAGCGAATGAGGATGCAGCGCTGTTCGACGATTGCAGTGCGAAAATCGTCGAACACTTTGACGCACGAAGGTTATTTAAGTTGTGAATTTCCGTACTTGCAGATAACCAAATGGGTGATCACATGCCAGTGACAACGTTCGAAGGATTAACGCAGCTTCAGCACCAAGTTTGCCCATACTCTGGCCCCATCTTTTTCTCGAAATCCACTCAAACGCCCCTCGGCAACGTAACCAACAGTGGTAGCTTCGGACTGGTGGACACGGGAAAGCGGAAGCTCCTGGTGACCTGTCATCATGTTTGGAGAGGATTTCAGGAGGAGCGCAGCAAAGACCCCAATTTACAGATGTGCCTTTGCTTGGACCGGCCGTACTGCTTCACGCCAGGCGAGCCCGTCGGTGAAGATAAATCCCTGGACATTGCGACTTTCGATATCGACCCACTATTGGGCGGGAGCACAAGATGCAAATTTTGCCCTTGGAATCAGAATACGGCTCCCCCGATTTCCGAACAAGATGCACTTCTCTTCATCGGATATCCGGCGTATTTGCGCCATGAAAGCGCCCAATGCGTAAAATTTGGGCGTTCGCCTTTTTGGATGAAAGCCAGCAGTGTGAACGACAGGAAGCTTTTGTGCGATATTGCGAGCCTGACCGTGAAAACGCCGCCAGAGCAGTTTCCAGGAATGAGCGGCTGCCCATGTTTTCTGGTGCGTGATTATAAGGCCGTGGAATTAGCAGGATTCGTATCCGAAGTCGGCTTTGGTCAGCTGATTGTCACCCTTGCTCATTGCATCGGTGACGACGGCAGTGTTTGCAGATGATTAGCGATGTTCTGCCACCGTCAGCCCAAAGTGCCGAGGCCGGGACCGGGGCCGGTGCCAGGCGAGGGCCACTGCGGGGTATAATGTAATGTTCGACATGATGCCTCCTCTGGTCACAGCGGCTCGCGAACTGGCGGCGCAGGCGGACAAACTCCGGTTCGGAGCGCCGGTCAGCCATGTATATAATCCTCTGGTCTATGCTTGGAACGCGCATGAGATCTATTTGCGGCGTTTCGGCGGGACGCCCAAGGAGGTGATTTTCCTGGGCATGAATCCGGGGCCGTTCGGCATGGCGCAGACAGGCGTGCCCTTCGGGGAAATTGCCGCCGTGCGGGATTGGCTGAAGATTCACGCGGACATCGGCCGGCCGTTGCGCGAGCATCCAAAACGGCCTGTTCTCGGCTTTGATTGCGCGCGATCGGAGGTCAGCGGAAAACGGTTGTGGGGCTTGTTCGCGCGGCGGTTTGGGACGGCGGAAGATTTCTTTGCGCGCCACTTCGTTGTCAACTATTGCCCGCTGGCCTTTCTCACGGCGACCGGCAGCAATCTGACCCCTGACAAACTTCGTCCGCTGGAGCGCGAACGATTGGGCCGGGTTTGCGACGCCCATTTGCGGCGGGTCCTGGAAATTCTGCGGCCCAAGTGGGTCATTGGCGTGGGTGCGTTCGCCAGGGAGCGCGCGGAGATCGCGGCGGCGGGCCAGCCCATGAAAGTCGGACAGATTCTCCATCCCAGCCCGGCCTCTCCAGCGGCCAATGCCGGTTGGGAGGCCAAAGCGGCGGCGCAGTTGGAAGCATTGGGAGTCTGGTGAGTTTAACCTAATTCCGGTGGTTCGATTGCACGAGGAAAGGAAAGCCACAGATTGACACAGATGAGCACAGATTCATTGGAGAAGGGTGTTCAACCCATCGCGTAACTCTTGTTGCTTTTCAAACTTGTTCCGATCTGCGTCCTTCTGTGTTCATCTGTGGCTATGACTGCATTTCTACGCCACGCCAAAGATGAAGCTATTTGATGAGTCGGTAAAAGGTGAGCGGCCCAGATGGTGCGTTCGTGACGACGAATTGGCTGCCGACCACTACGGGTGCGGGCGTCACCGGAGTCCAGGCGGGATTGGCCAGGTCCGTCGTTGTTTCCAGAGAATAGCCTACTTGGTTCGTCGGCCAGGAAAGAATCACCAGATTGCCGGCGTTGGAAGCCGCGAGCGTGGGAAAAGTCAGGCGAAAGACCACGCCTGAGCCGTTCGTGCCGCCGCTGCTGGTCACGCCATAAAGATTTCCGTCGCGTCCCAGCGTCAAGCCCGTCTCCGGGTAAGCCCCGTCGATGTTATCCGAGTTGGTGTAGGGCGCACTGAAACCGTAAAGCAACGTGAGCGAGCCGTTAGTAGTGACATCAAAGATCGTGCCAGGGCCTTCGAAGAAATCCCCCGCAGTGCCAAAGAAAACGCCGTTGTGGAGCAGCAAAGGGCAGTAGGGATTCCCGCCGTTGGTAAAATAGTTAAAACTAAGGATCGTGGAGAAATCGCCGCTGGCGGTGACGCGAAAAATGGTTCCAGACGCGTAAGCGCCGCCGTTCGGCGTTGTGCCGTAAAAGCCGCCGTCAAGGCCTTGCGTCAAGGAGGCAAGCGGAGCGGCGCCATCGGAATTCTGTCCATTGGTGGCCTGGGGGCTGAAAGTATGCAGGACGTGAAAGGCGCCGTTGGTGGTGAACTGAAAAACCGTGCCATTACCGTTGGTGCCGTCGAACTCGGCGGTGCCGTAAAAATTGCCGTCAGCGCCCTGGGTCAAGCCATACGGCCTGGCGCCGTCGCTGTTCGTGTAGAATTCGGGCGCCGAATTGGACTCGAAGCTGAAATTATGCAAGGTCTGAAAATCGCCATTGGTGGATATCTCAAAAAGTGTTCCCGTGTCGTTAGTCCCTCCCAGCACGGTCGCGCCGTAAAAATTGCCGTCGCTGCCAAGAACCAGCGGCGCGATGGGATTTTCCCCATCCTCGAAGTTGAACGTGTGCAAAGTTAGCAAAGTGTCATTGGTCGTGATTTTGAAGACGGTGCCATAGTTTCCATTGGTTCCGCCCGCAGCACTGACGCCGTAAAGATCGCCGTCGCTGCCCAGCGTCAGAGCCGCCTGTGGATAGGCCCCGTCCGGGTTTTTTCCAGCAACAAAGGCACCAAAAGTATGGACCAAAACGAAAGCGCCCTGCGGGGTGATTTTGAAGATAGTACCGTCGCCGTTGGTTCCCCCTTCGTTCGCAGTGCCGTAGAAACTGCCATCCCAGCCCTGGGTCAATCCGCCGAGCGGCATCGCGCCATCGCTATTGGTGTAGGATTCCAGCGCGCTGAACTGGTGCAAAACCTCGAGAACCTGTCCAGGCGCGGTCGCGGCTGTCAAGAGAACGGCCATACCCAGAGCCGGGCTGAAAAGCCGGCGGGCTTCTTTAAAGTTGTTCATAATTTTATTTGACAAGATTAACCCGTCTCGCCTGATGCAGGCTTCAAGGCTGCGACGACGCGAATCTATGGAACAAAGCGCCTGTGCGCAACGAAATGTTGTGATCGCGCGGCCTTGTTTGCTTTTCGTTTGCCG
>DASYNM010000456.1:0-24414 GCA_036008545.1 Verrucomicrobiia bacterium | reverse complement strand
GCGGAATTCCCCAGCGGCTTGACCTTGGTCATTGTGGTCAGCACCGTGAACGCCCGCAGCCCCGGCTTCGTCATTTACGGCCACAAAGCTTCGCTGGAAATCGGCACCAGCGGCGAGCGCGTTCAGCTTATCCCTGAAAAGCCTTACTCGGACGACATCGACCTGGCGAATTTTGACGGCCTGTCCCCGATTGAAAGCGTGCCCGAACACGAAAAGAATTGGTTTGACTGCATTCGCTCCAACAAAGCGCCGAATGCGAACATTGATCTGGCCATTCGCGCCCAAGTGGTCATTTCGCTGGCCGAAATGTCCAATCGCCTCAACATGATGTGTCTGTGGGACGAAAAAGAGCGCAAGATCAGAAAGCAGGACGGCACGGAAATCGCGGCCATCACTTATGGCACGATCGAGCCGTCGTGACCGCCGTGACGGCGCGCCGCTGCCACGATGAAGGTCACTCTTAATTGGCTCAAGCAATACGTCCAGTTCGATTGGACTCCTGAAGAGTTGGGCGAGCGCCTGACCATGCTCGGTCTTGAAGTCGAGAGCATGCAGAAGTTCGGCGGCGAAATGGACGGCATCGTTGTCGCGCAGGTGCTCACGCGCGACAAACATCCTAATGCCGACAAACTCTCGGTGTGCCGTGTCAACGATGGCCGTGGCGAACGGATCATTGTCTGCGGCGCACAAAATTTCCAAGCCGGTGACAAAGTGCCGTTGATCTTGCCCGGCAACAGTCTTCCCGCCCAACCGGGCGCGCAACCGGTCCCCATCAAAGCCGGCAAAATCCGGGGCGTCGAATCCCAAGGCATGCTCTGCTCGCCCGACGAATTGGGGTTGCCCGATAAAATCGAGGGCCTCCTGATTTTGCGCGCTGACGCCGTCGTGGGCCAGCCCTTGGCGGAATATTTGGGCCGCCAAGGATCGGACGTCGTGTATGATTTGGAAATCACGCCCAACCGGCCGGATTGGAACAGCGTCATCGGCATTGCGCGCGAAATCAGCGCGTTGACCGGCAACCCGTTGCGCCTGCCGGAAATTCAAATCGCCCCATCACAACTGGCTGGCGAGGCAACGGAAAAATTGCTGGCCGTGCGCATCCTGGAACCGGCGCTTTGCTGCCGTTACACGGCTCGCATCGTGCGCGGGGTCAAAGTCGGCCCCAGCCCGGCCTGGCTGCGTTCGACTCTGGAAAAGGCCGGCCTGCGTTCCATCAGCAACGTCGTCGATGTCACCAATTACGTCATGCTCGAGTCCGGCCATCCGTTGCACGCGTTCGATTATCATTTGCTGCGTGGCCAGGGCGCGGTGCCGGCCATCGTGGTCCGTCGCGCGGCCGAGGGTGAAAAATTTGTCACGCTCGATGGCAAGGAGCGCGTGCTGACGGAGCAAATGCTCCTGATCGCCGACGAAACCAAGGGCGTTGCGCTGGCGGGTGTCATGGGCGGACAAAACAGCGAAATCCAATCGAGCACGGTCGATGTGTTGATTGAAAGCGCGTGCTTTCAACCGCAGAACATTCGCGCCACTTCCAAGAAACTTGAGTTGCGCACCGATTCTTCCTACCGCTTCGAGCGCGGGGCCGACCCTGGAATTTGCGATTGGGCCAGCCGCCGTGCCGCGCAACTCATCCTCGAAACTGCCGGCGGCCTTTTGCTGGACCCAGCAATCGACGCTTACCCTGCGCCGCCGCCGCCCAAGACAATCAATCTGCGTTGCCAAAAAACCAACGATCTGCTTGGCGTCGATATTGCGCCCGCCGCGCAAATTCAATTTTTGCAGCGGCTTGGGTTGGAATGCATTGATTCTGCTGCGCCGGCCTTTCGCATTCCGACCTTTCGCGTCGATCTCAAGGGCGAGGCGGACTTGATCGAAGAAATCGGGCGGCTGTTTGGCGTGGACAAGATTCCGGCCACTCCGCCGCGCGGGGCCATCGGCTTCAATGCTTTCGACAAGGTGCATGACCAGATCGCTGAAGTCCGCCGCCTGCTCGTGGCTCTGGGGCTTTTTGAAGCGCAAGGACAGACCTTGCTTTCCTCCGCCGCCGCGAGTCCGACGACCGATCCCGCGCAAACGGCGGCGCTGCAATATCCGTTGAGCGGCGATATGAACGTGCTGCGTCCGAGCCTGCTGCCCGGCCTGCTGGATAGCCTGCGCCACAATGCCAGCCGTAAGAATGGCGACATGGCGCTTTTTGAAATCGGCCGTGTTTTCGTCTTGACGGATGGAAAAATCAAGGAAGAGCGCCGGCTGGGCCTGGCCCTGACGGGTCGGCGCCAGCCCGTCTTCTGGAGCGGCGCGGAACGGGATGTCAAGTATGATATCTACGACTTGAAAGGGGCGGTGGAGGAGTTTTTTGAACAATTCGGATTGCGCGGGGTGAGTTGGACACGCCGGGAGGCGCCGGGTTCGTTATTCCTCGAATCGGCTGCCGTGCAATTGGGCAAGCTCACGCTTGGAGAAATGGGCCAGCTCGCGCCCGCTCTACAAAAACGCTACGACCTGCGCGACGGAGTGTTTTTGGCCGAGTTCAATTTGGACTTGATTCTCGCTCGGCGCAACGCGGACAAATCGTTCAAGCCCTTGCCGGCTTATCCGGCCATTCGCCGCGACGTAGCCATGCTGGTTCCCGAAGCGGTTTTGTACGACGCCGTGCAGGGCGTCGTGCGGCAAACCAAGCCGCTGAATCTGGAGAAAATGGAGATGTTCGATGTCTTTCGCGGCCGCAACGTCCCCGCCGGCCAAAAGAGCGTCGCGTGCTCTTTCATCTATCGCCACGCCGAGAGGACGCTGACCGACGCCGAAGTCAACACCGCCCACGAAAAACTCGTCGAGCAATTCAAGCAATCCCTGCACGCCACCATCCGGGACGCGGGCAGTTGACGCTAGGGCGGGACTCCGTCGAGCCGTGATTCGATTGGCGGAAAAGATGTCAGGGCTCGACGGAGTCTCGCCCCACCAAATAACAATGGATCGATGACGATGAATTACAAAGACACGCTAAACTTGCCGCGCACTGACTTCGCCATGAAGGCGGACCTGGTTGAGCGCGAACCAAAACGCCTGCAGCAATGGGAAAGCCAGAAACTGTACCAGCAAATCGAAGCCGGCCGCGCCAGCGCGCCCAAGTTCGTCCTGCACGATGGGCCGCCCTTCGCCAACGGCGATGTCCACATCGGCACGGCGCTGAACAAAATCCTCAAGGATTTCATCGTCAAATACAAAACCTTGCGCGGTTTCAGCGCGCCTTATGTGCCGGGTTGGGATTGCCACGGGCTGCCGATCGAATTCAAGGTTTCGCAGGAGATGCGCAAGTCAAGCGCGGGCGCGTCGTCCGCGAGTTTCGATCCGGCCACCGTCCGCCAGGCTTGTGAAACGTACGCGCACAAATTCATTGATCTCCAGCGCACGCAATTCAAACGCCTAGGGGTGCTGGGCGATTGGGACAATCCCTATCTCACCTTGAACAAAGAATACGAAGCTGACGAGCTTCGCTTGTTTGCGGACATTGTTGACAAGGGTTTTGTTTACCGCGCCAAGAAGCCAGTTTACTGGTGTATTATCTGCCGAACTGCATTGGCCGAGGCGGAAGTGGAATACGCCGATCACGTCAGCCAGAGCGTGTTCGTGAAATTTCCCGTCGTCGGCCAAGCGAAGACGTCCATTTTGATTTGGACGACGACTCCCTGGACGTTGCCCGCGAATCTGGCTGTCGCGTACAATAAGGATTTTCAATACGTCACCGCCAAAGTTGGCGACGAGAATTATATTTTGTTTCGCGGACTCTTGCCCGCCTTGGCCGAGAAATGCGGCTGGGCGAACTATACGGAAGCGCCGTTTCCAACGGAGCAATTTGCGACGATTGAATATGAGCATCCGTTTTGCCAGCGTAGAGGCAAGGCCTACGCAGCCGATTTTGTCACCAGCGACACCGGCACGGGCTTTGTCCACATCGCGCCAGGGCATGGTCTGGAAGATTACGGTCTTGGCCTGAAACAAGGATTGCCAATTTATTCGCCAGTGAATGATCAGGGTTGTTTTGTTCACACCGACGAACTGCCTGCCGAACAGCAACTGCCCGAATCATTATTCGGCAAATCCATACTTGAAAAACATGGCAAGAGCGAAGCCAACGAGGCGGTTCTTGATTTGATGCGTGAGAAGAATGCCTTGTTGCACGAGGAGAAATATTCCCACAGCTATCCGCATTGCTGGCGCAGCAAGAACCCCGTCATCTTCCGCGCGATGGATCAGTGGTTCATCAAGATCGATCACGAGAAATTCCGCGAGCACGCGCTGGAGGAAATTGATCGAGTTGGTTGGATTCCAGACTGGGGCGTCAATCGCATCAAAGGCGCGGTGCAATCGCGTCCCGACTGGTGCATCTCGCGGCAGCGCGCGTGGGGCGTGCCGATTCCGGCCTTCTTGGATGGTGAAAAGTGGATTCTGAATGGGGAAGTGATCCGCCGCATCGCGGACCTTTTTGAGCAACTCGGCTCCAACGTCTGGTTCACCAAGAGTGCGGAAATGCTTTATGGCGGACAGTGCAACAGCATTGTTCCCGTAACAAACCTGGCCTCCTTGAAAAAAGCGACCGACACGCTCGACGTCTGGATCGATTCGGGCAGTTCATCGCGCGCCGTTTTGAAACGACGGAAGGAATTGCAGCACGACCAGAAAACGGGCGATGAAGTGTGGCAAGCCGATGTTTACCTAGAAGGCAGTGACCAGCATCGCGGCTGGTTTCAATCCTCGCTGCTGCTTTCGCTTGCGGGCAACGGTGCGGCGCCGTTCAAGACCGTTCTCACGCACGGCTTCATGGTCGATGCCGACCGTGAAAAAATCTCCAAGAGCAAGCAGGGTCAGGGTAGCTACGACAAACCGCAAACCGCCGAAGCCTACGTCAAGAAATACGGCGCGGATGTCGTCCGCCTCTGGGTCGCCTCGCAGGATTATCGCAACGATATTGTTGTCAGCGAGGAACGCGTCAACAAAGTGGGCGAGACTTATCGCGCCATCCGCAACGCGTTGCGCTACCAATTATCCAACCTCTACGATTTCGTTCCGGCGAAGCACACCGTTGCCGACGACCAACTCACTGGCCTCGACCGCTGGATTCTCGGTGCTTTCTCAAAGCTTGAAGCCGAAGCTATCACGGCCTACGACCAATACGAATTCCACACCGTCTATCAAAAAGTCAGCCAGTTCGTGGCCGTGGAACTCTCGGCTATTTACCACGACGCCATCAAGGACCGCCTCTACACCGACGCCGCCAATTCGCCGCGCCGGCGCTCGACCCAGACCGCGCTTTACCGCTTGGTGCGCGGGCTTTGCGCGATGCTTTCGCCCGTGCTTGTTTTCACCGCTGACGAGGCATGGGAATTCATTCCTGAGAGCGGTCAAACATCCGTGCATTTGACTACCTGGGAACCACGTTCGTTTGCGCTTACGGAGCGCGAGGAACAGACGTGGCGCCAGCTTTTTGACATCCGCCCTGCGGCCCTCGCTTGCTTGGAGAAGGAACGGCAGGCCAAAAGCATTGGTAAAGCCTTGGACGCCAAGCTCAACCTCAAGGGTTCGGCTCAAGTTTTGGGCGATTTGACCGATAAGGAATCGGAGTCCTTGAGAGAACTCTTGAATGTGTCCCAGTTGATCCTAACCCGACAGCCGGAAGGGCTCGAATTGACCGTGGAGGCCTTAAAAGCCGACGGGCAAAAGTGCGAGCGTTGCTGGCATTGGGAGATAGACGTCGGAGTGGACGCTGAGCACCCGCAGCTATGCGGGCGTTGCGTGGCGGCGTTGCGCCCGGCTGTCAAATAAAGCATGAAAGCATCCCGCTTAACCACGCCCGTCGGAGCCACACTGTTGGCCCTGCTTTACGTGGTCAGCGGACTCCTGGGCCACGGCTCTTCCTTCATGGACGGCGAGGTGGCCCTGATCTGGCCCCCGGCTGGAATCGCGCTGGCGGGCATCCTGCTTTTTGGCTATCGCATGTGGTGGGGTGTTGCGCTTGGCGCCTGGGTGTTCACGTTCATGCGCGGCTCTCCATTCGGTTTTTTCACCGTGGCCACCGCAGTGGGCAACACCGTGGGCGCCATCGTCTGCGCCTACCTGCTGGAGCGTTTCGTGCAATTCAAGAACTCGATGGAACGGCTCAAGTACGCCGCCGGTTTTCTCTTGTTCGCCTGTTTCTTGGGCACAACCGTCAACGCCACCTTCAATGTCATCGGCCTTTGCTACAGTGGCCGGGTGCCTTGGGACGAACTGTTCAACAACGTCATCGTCTGGTGGGTGCCCAATGCCATGGGCGCCCTGGTAGTGACACCGATCATCCTGGCCTGGTGTTCGCCTTGTTCTGTGCGCCGCTCTTCGCGCGGTTGGCTCGAAGCCGCCTGCTGCGCCGTCGGATTGATCGCCGGCACGCAACTGTCGTTCAACTCATGGTTCGTCTATGACATCAAGAATTATCCGCTGGCATTTTTGCCGTACCCGTTCCTGGTTTGGGGGGCGTTGAGGTTCGGCCAGCGCGGCGGCACAACTGGTACTTTCGTGGTGTCAAGCATGGCTATTTACGAACTCTTGCACCACCGCGGGCCGTTTTGGGTCGGCACGGACAAAACCAGCCTCATGCTCATTGGCTGTTACATAGGCGTGATGGCCGTCGGCAATCTTCTTCTGGCTGGCCTCGCGGTCGAAAGCGAAGTGGCCGTGCGCAAGACCGAGGAGAGCGAGAAGCGTTACCGCGGAGTGGTGGAAGACCAGAACGATTTGATCTGCCGTTTCCGGCCCGATGGCACATTGGTTTTCGTCAACGAGGCCTATTGCCGGTTTTACAACATGCAGCGGGAGCAACTGCTTGGCTCCAATTTGTTCCCCACCATGTCCGTGCCGGAGCGTCAAATCCTGCTGCAACGGTTCGCGCGGCTGACCCAGGCGGAGCCGATGCGCGCCTTCGACAACAAGCTGCTCCTGGGCGATGGCCGGCTGTTTTGGCAGCAATGCACCGCGCGCGCCCTTTTTGACGAAAGCGGCCGCATCGCCGAGTTCCAGGCCGTCATGCAGGACATCACGCGGCGCAAGGAATCCGAGGAGGCCCTGCGTATTGGCGAAGAACGCTTGCGCGCGATTCTTGACAGCATGGTCGATGGCGTCATCGTGCTGGACAAAGAAGGCGCGGTGACTCTCTTTAACCCTGCGGCGGAAAAAATCTTTAAGCGACCGCCGGGGGAGGTTCTTCAGCAATCCGTGCAAGACTTGTTCGCGCCAGGCGATTGGACCAAGTACAACGACCACCTGGCCCGGCATCTCGGGCAATACCCGACGGAGGTCATTGAAGCCAGCGCCCTGCGCGGCGATGGCAGCAAGGTGCCGATCGATTTGGCCGTCAGCGAAATCACACGTGGCGGCGTGATCATGTTGATCGTCGTCGCGCGGGATATCTCGGAACGCAAGCGGCTGGAAGAGCAGTATCGGCAATCGCAAAAGATGGAAGCCGTCGGGCGCCTGGCCGGCGGCATTGCGCACGATTTCAACAATCTCATGCAAGCCATTCTGGGCTACATCAATTTGCTGGACCGCCGTTTGCCTCCGGGCGATCCCAACCACGAAACGGTCGAGTACATTCAAAAGTCGGTGGCGCACGCCAGTTCGTTGACGCGCCAACTGCTGGCTTTCAGCCGCAAGCAGGTGCTCAAGCCCAAGGTGCTCGCCTTGAACAGTGTCGTGGCGGAGATGACCCACTTGTTGCAACGTCTTTTGGGCGAGACCATACAATTGAAACTCAAGCTGGCGGAGCCGGTGCCTTGTATTCGGGCCGATCCAGGCCAGATGGAGCAATTGATCCTTAATCTTGCCATCAACGCCCGCGACGCCATGCCCCAAGGCGGGGTCTTGAGCATTGAAATCAGCAATGTCAATTTGACTGAACCCGGCAGCGCCGCCAGCGGCAACTTGCCGCCAGGCGCTTACGCGCTGTTGCGCATCTCCGACACGGGCTGCGGCATGACGCCGGAGGTGCAGGCCCACCTGTTCGAGCCTTTCTTCACCACCAAGGAAGTCGGCAAAGGCACCGGCCTGGGCCTTTCCAACGTCTATGGCGTTGTCAAACAAAGCGGCGGCGAAATCACCGTCACTTCCGCTCCGGGACGGGGCTCTTTTTTTCACATTTACCTGCCGCGCTGCGAAGGTCGTCCTGGCGAGGAAGAATCGACGCAAATGTTGCCTGCCATCGGCGGCGGGCACGAAACGGTGCTATTGGTCGAGGACGAGGAATTGGTGCGCATGATGCTGGTGGAGGTCTTGAAATCCGGCGGCTACAACGTCCTGGATGCCCGCCATGGCAGCGACGCGCTGACTCTGGCCGGCCAATATGATGAACCCATCGATTTGCTGGTGACCGATATCACCATGCCCGGCTTTAGCGGACTGGAACTGGCGCGGCGTCTGGGAGAAAATCGGCCGTCGATGCGCGTGCTGTTGATTTCTGGTTACACCGACCAGGAAGCCGCGCAATGGGGCAAGCTCAAGCAACCCGTCCAGTTCCTGCAGAAGCCTTTTCATCCGGACGCCTTCATGACCAAGACCCGGCAGATCCTGGACCATCGCCCAAAATGACACGGTCGGAAGCGGCAGAATTCGTTTTGCAATGGGTTCGCCGGCGGCAAGGTTCTCCCGCCGATCTCGTGCGCGCGGTGGAGGAACAGGCTGGTTGGCCGGGCCGACTGCTGCTGGCTGGCTTGCTGGACGAATTGCGCGCCCGGCGCGGGCTTCCGGAGGCGGAGCGCAAATTTCTTGTTTACACACTCAACGCGGGAGCCGTCACTGAAGCCCTGGCCGAGGGCGGCGATCCTTCCCAGCAACATCAGTCCTCTATCGACGACCTTTTCGCCCGCAGCCGGCGCTTTCGGCGCTCGAAAAAGTTTGCCGAGGCGGTCGAGTTTGTCGCGCGGTTCCGCGATTATTCGCCATTCAACAACATGCTGGTCTATGCGCAAAACCCGCAGACGACGCACTTTGCCACCGCCAGCCATTGGCGCAAATCCTTCGGCCGCACCATCAAGGAGGACGCCCGCGGCATGCTTATCCTGGCGCCGCGGAGCCCGGTGCTCATGGTCTATGACATCGCGGACACCGAGGGGCCGCCGCTGCCGGGCAAGCTGCGCCTGTTCGCGCAGACCAGCGGCCGGTTCGATCCCGCTTTGTTGGACCGCACTGTCAAGAATTGCGAACGCGACCTGATCCAGGTGCGGCGCGTGCCGATGGGCGAGTTGCGCGGCGGATTCGCCACCAGCCGCGGGCGGGGGACTGGTTGGAAAATGCGCGTCGGTCTGCGCGCCGATTTGGATGACGCAGCCGCCTACGCGGTGCTCTGCCATGAATTGGCCCACGTCTATCTCGGGCACACCGGCGCCGATCGCGACGGATGGTGGCCTTTTCGCCTGAACCTCAGTGAAGCGGTGGCGGAAATCGAGGCGGAGTCCGAGGCTCACATTGTCTGCTCCCGGGCCGGCTTGCGCACGCACTCGGCGGAGTATCTGTCCAGCTTCGTGGAAGACAACGAGGCCCTGGACGCCATTAGTCTTGACTTGATCAGCCGCGTGGCGGGGCGCATTGAGGAGATGGGGCGCGGCATGTTGCCGCCGCGTACCGAGCCCTCATCTTAATCTTAATCCTAATCTTAATCTCTTTCTGAGAGTCTGACGCCTTACAAGAAGGATTAAGATTAGGATTAGGATTAAGATTAGGAATGAAATAGAAACGCTTTCTCCATTGCCCGCCAGCCGTAGCGCCGGTAGAATGCGCCGGACATGATTTCCACCGAAACTCAAAATGCCGCCCGCGTTGACGGGCGGGCCAGCGATCAACTCCGCCCTGTTCGCTTCCATAATGGCATCGCCCCGCACGCCGCCGGCTCCACGTTGATCGAGTGGGGCAACACGCGCGTCATTTGTGGCGTGACGATTGAGGAAACGGTTCCGCGCTGGATGAAGGAGCAAAACGTCGCCGGCGGCTGGATGACGGCGGAGTATTCCATGCTCCCCTATTCCACTCCGACTCGCAAGGCGCGCGACATCTCCAAGGGGAAAATCGACGGCCGTTCCCAGGAGATCCAGCGCTTGATCGGACGCGCCATGCGCGCGGCCATCGACCTGGAAAAAATCGGCTCGCGCACTCTCTGGCTGGACTGCGATGTTTTGCAAGCCGACGGCGGGACGCGCACGGCGGCCATCACGGGCAGCTATGTCGCGTTGTCGCTGGCGATTCGGTCGCTCCAGCAAGCCGGCAAACTGGCGGCCGACGCCATTCTCAAGCCGGTCGCGGCGGTCAGCGTCGGCATCGTGCAATCGCAGGCCTGGCTGGACCTCTCGTATGTCGAAGACGTGGCGGCGGCAGTGGATATGAACTTGGTGATGAACGCAGAGGGAGAATTCATCGAGTTGCAAGGCACGGGCGAGGAGGCGTCCTACTCCGAGCAGCAATTGGCCGCGATGCTGGCGCTAGGCAAGAGCGGCATCAGCCAATTGCTCCTTCACCAGCAAGCTGCGTTGGCGCAGTGACAGGCTTGGCTTCGACTTTGAAAACGCAGTTGAAGCCACAGATTCACACAGACAAACACAGATTTTTAGACAAGAGCGAAACCGTTTGAGAAATCCGATCGCCAGCGCAACTTCCATCCATCTGTGCCTATCTGTGCCAGTCTGTGGCTTCCGATGCTGGGAAAATTCAACTGCCGGACTGAGGTTCAATTCCAGGACAAATCGTCGGGCGAATCTGCCAACAACCGGCTGTTGACGTCCTTTTGCTTCATGATGTTCCTCCATAATTTCGCCGGCTCGGGATGGAAAACCAACTCGAGCGTGGCGGGATGCACCAGCCAGTCGTGGCGCGACATCTCGTTGTCCAATTGACCGGGCGACCAACCGGCATAGCCGGCGAACAACTTGAATTTTTGCGTCGCCGAAAACGATTCGCCCAAATCCATTAGCGCATCGATGGAATGGCCGAGATTCAAATTGGCCATGACATTGGCGCCGGGCAGATAGGCGTCGCTGTGGAGAAAGCTCAAGGCCTGCGGTTGCACCGGGCCGCCGATGAAAAGATTCTGCTCCTTAATGCTGTCGGGCAAATTGGCCACCAATGCCTGGCCCACCTTTTTCTCCGACGAGCGGTTGAGGACCAGTCCGAGAGCACCCTCGGCGTCGTGCTGGCAGATCAGCACCACAGTGCGGTGAAAAAAGGAGCCGTGCAGCTTTCCGCCGTCCAGGATGAGTTTCCCCTGTAAGGATGTATGGCTCTCCGGCATTGTCAACTATATCATCAAGCCTCTTTGATCAATCCTTGCGCCGCCGCCACGATGCCGGCCGCGGTCAGGCCGTGCTTTTCGTAAAGTTGCTCCGCCACCCAGGCCGATTGGCCGAACTCCCCGTTGATGCCCAGCGAGCGCATGTGATGATTGATGCCTGCCCGCGCCAGCGCGTGCGAAATCTGCGCGCCCATGCCGCAAATAATCTGGTGGTCTTCGATGGTGACAATGCGCCCCGAACATTTCTTGACCGCCGCGCCGATGGTCTCGACATCGACCTGATTGATGAAGGGATTGGAGATGACGGTCGCGGCCACGCCCTTCTCTTTCAACAGGCGGCCCGCGTCGATGGCTCGCCCCACCAGCGGACCACTGGCGGCGATGACCACGTCGTTCCCGCTGGCCAGAACTTGCGCTTTGTCCCACGCATAGTTCGGGTTGTCCAGCAGGTGGACTGGATAGTTCTCGCGTCCGACAAAAAATATGACTGACTCGCCGTCCTTGCCTTCGAGCCGCGCTTGCGCCATGCGTTTGATCGCCTGGTACATGAGCGCCTCCGCTTCGTCCGCGCACGAACAGGCGATCACGACGGTGTGCGGGATGGGCGAAGTCGCCGCAAAGTACGTCGTCGCCTCGTGCGACGCGCCGTCGGCGGCGTCCTGAAAGCCGACATGTGAAAAGACGGCGATGACCGGCGCCTGGGAAAGGGCGGACATGGTCAGGGGCAGATTGCCTTTGGTGACGCCGAATTGCCCAAACGTGTCAACTATTGGAATAAAGCCCGCCTTGGAAAAGCCCGCGCCCGCGCTGATCATGTTCGCCTCGGCCACGCCCACTTCCACGAAACGGTCGGGAAAACTCTTCTGGAAAAAGCTCATCCCTGTCGAGCCGGCCAGATCGGCTGAAAGCGAATAAACCGGCAGGCCCTCCTGTGCCGCCCGCACCGCGCCCCGGGCCAGGCCGGCCTGTATTTTTTCCTTCTTGACAGCCGGCGCCGCCGCCGCCGGGGCCGCGACTGCCTTGGCTTTCTTGGCCGCTTCCTTCTCTTCCCAACCGCGCCGCAAGGCCTTGGCCCACCCTGCCAGCTCCGCCGGAACTTCGCCGCCGAAATAAATCTCGTTGACAAAATCGATGGTTTTTTCGCCGTTGGCCAGCGGGAAGCCGTGGCCGCCGGATGCGCTCTCCATGGTGGCGCGCACGCCATAACCCTTGATCGTCTTAACCCACAGGCAGACCGGGGCGCGTGGATTGGCGCGGGCCTGCGCCAGCCCGCTTTCGACGGCCAGATACACCGTCTGCAAATCGTGGCCGTCCTGGATCTTGATGACGTTCCATCCCAAATCGTTCATGGCCGAGAAAGTCGGCTCCATGCTGAAAGCGTCTGCGGTAATGCGGCCGGAGAGCTTGGTGTCGTTGTCGGAAATGACCAGCAGATAGGGATTGAGCTTGCCCTTGGCGGCCAGCCCGGGAATGGCCGCGAAAGCTTCCTTGGCCTCGCCTTCCATCGACGCGCCGTCGGACACGGTGCAGATGGTGACACGATCATTCTTGCGCACCTTGTCCGCCATGGCCAGTCCTTGCGACTGCGGCAGCGCAGAGCCGAGCGGCCCGTTGCTCAAGAGCACGCCCTGGGGATTGAGATGCGATTCGCCGTGGCCGGTCAATTTGCTGCGGATGCTCCGGAACCACTTCAAGTCCTCGAAGGTCATGCCATCGAATCCATAATTGCTGCGCAGGGCGTAAATTCCGTTTTCGGTATGGCCGGCGTCATTGACGAAATTGAAAGCCTCGTGCCAGGGGCGTCCTTTGGTGGCAAACATCAGGCCGTGAATGGCAGCCATGATTTCGGCAAAAGCCGCCGGCCCTCCCCAGTGGCAGGCCGCGCCGCCGTTGACGGCCTCGGTGTCCATCAACGCCACCAGGGCTCGCGTCGCTCGCGGATCGCCCAGCACGACTTCCTCGCCCTTGGCGTTTTTAACTTTGACCGCGTACTTGGGCGGCCCGGCGGGCGTAGGCGCCAACTTGGAAGGAATATTTAACGGCGCCAGCGGCGGCGCCTCGACGGCTTTAACAACAGATTTATCTTCGGACATAACAGTGCAGAGGTGAGAATTGAGATGAAAAAGTGTGACTGGTGCGCGCGGCGGGAGTTGAACCCACAACCTGCGGCTTCGGAGGCCGTCACTCTATCCAGTTGAGCTACGCGCGCACACATGTCAGTCATACCACGAATTGGAACCTGCTCCAAGGGGAGCCCGATACAAATGACTATGTCGCGGCGTGCAGGCTCTCGCAAGAAAATCCCGCGCCCAATGTCCACACAGCGTGGAAGAACTGATGGGTCCTTCAGCTAAACCACCCAGCCGCGGCGATTGGCCCGGCGGACGTATTGGGCGGCTTCGGGATGGCTTGGTGAAACCATGTTCGGGCCGTCCCATACCATTTTCTTGCCGGTGCCGACCCTCAATGCCACACAGCCGAGCAAGATGATCTCCGTAAGGTAAGCGGCGATGTCGAAGTTCGAGTAGGCTGGCGGGCCGCCGCGCATCATGCGGAACCACTCTTCTTTGTGCCCTGGCGAACGCGGAATGATCTTGGGCACGCTCTTGGCGGCGGGATGGTTTTGCATCTCCGTATATTCCTTCTCTCCTTTGAGCATGATGTAGGATTGTTCGCCGTAATCGTCCGGCGAAAAAAGCATTCCCTTGTCGCCCACGAGCAAGGCGCCGGCCTGGGCCAAGTGCGCTGCTTTGCCTTCTTCGGGCGGCTTGACATCCCAAGTCTCGCGGGTCAAGTCGTCCGGCGGGCGCAAGGGCGGGGTTGACTTATCGCCCGGATCACCGTCGTACCACCAGAACTTCATGGGCACCAATCCTTCGCGTTCAGGAAAATCGAAGCGGATGCGCGCGGTCTTGGGAAATGTTTCCAGGAACAACTCCGACGATGCCTCCAGCTCCACCATGGTGGGATAACCGAGTTTGAGCGCGCGCGAGGGCATGTTGACGGTGTGACAGGCCATATCGCCCAAGGCGCCACAACCGAAGTCATACCAGCCGCGCCACTTGAAGCCGTGATAGACATCGCTCTTGAAAGGACGCAGGTGGGCGGGTCCGATCCAATGGTCCCAATGCAGCGTCGATGGCCACACGTCCGCGCTGTCCGGGCGTTTGAGGCCTTGCGGCCAAATGGGACGGTTAGTCCACACGTGCAATTCAGTCACATTGCCGATTACACCAGCCTGGACGATCTCGACGGCGCGGCGCAAGTTGCTGCTGGCGCTGCCTTGGTTGCCCATTTGCGTGGCCAGATGCTTGGCGCTGGCCAGATCGCGCACCTGCCGCGCCTCCCACACCGTCTGCGTGAGCGGTTTCTGGCAAAAGACGTGCTTGCCCATTTTGAGCGCGGTCATGGTGGCGATGGCGTGGTTATGATCAGGAATGGTCACCGTGATGGCGTCGATGGAAGAATCCATTTCCTCCAACATGGTGCGAAAATCGGCGTAGATTTGGGCACCGGGCGCTCTTGTCGCCATCTTTTCCGCGTGCGTCCTGTCCACGTCGCAGAACGCGACGACATTGGCGTCTTTGCGGCCGAGAATATCGCCGGTGTCGCTCTCTCCCTGACCGCCATTGCCAATGCAGGCAACGTTTATTTTATCATTCGCGCCCTTGACGTTGCCAATGTAAGGAGCAGCAATGGGAGAAGCAGCGGGAGTGGCGGGAGCAGCGGGGGCGGAGCTGGGCTCCGGCGATTTGGTCGCGCAGGAAGTCAACGACGCGGCGGCCACGGTCAGTGCGCCAGCGCGCAAAAAATCACGCCGCGATTGAGGCGGCAGAGCGTTGGATTTATCTTCCGGCAAATTCGTTTTGTTTGTCTGCATGGGGTTATCCTACGGAGGGCTGTGTGGGAATCAACGGTATTTTAAATTTTCTCCGGGCAGGCTATCATCATGGCCATGGCTAAAACGACTCAAGGGGCTGAAGGGACTAAAAGGACTGCGCGCCCTGTTCCTGGATTTATCCCGGTGCATGGCGGCTACCGAAACCTGCTCTCTTACCAAAAAGCGCAGATCGTTTATGACGGCACGGTGCGGTTTTGCGAGCGGCTCCTGCAAAAGCGCGACCGCACCTACGACCAGATGATCCAGGCCGCGCGCTCTGGAAAACAAAACATCCTCGAAGGCAGCCAGGCTTCAGGCACTTCCAAAGAAGCCGAGATCAAACTGACCAATGTTGCCCGCGCGAGCCTGGAGGAATTGCTCGAAGACTACCGCGACCTCCTGCGCGTGCGTGGAATTGAAGAATGGTCCAAGGACCACCGCTACGCCCGGCGTCTCCAAGAGCTTAACCGCCAGCCCGACGCCAATTACGCGACCTTCCAAAAGGGAATAGAAAACCCAGACCCGGCCATTGCGGCCAACGTGATGATTGGTCTGATTAAAGTGACCAACTATTTACTTGACCGTCAAATCAAGCGTCTTGAGCAAGATTTCCTGAAAGAAGGCGGTTTGCGCGAGCGCATGACCCGCGCCCGCCTAGCCGCGCGCTCCCAACAACGCCCACCCAAATAACGCCACAATCCCAGTCCTTGTCCGTCCCTTAAGTCCTTTTCGTCCCTGTTAAACCGGCACAAGTTATGCTATTTTACAGTCATGGCACACAGTCGCACAGAGGCGGCCTTCACACGCCGGGAACTGGTGGTGGTGATCGCGGTTTTGGTTGTGCTGGGTTTGTTTCTTGTCCCGGCTTTGCAGCGGTTCAGCCAGAAATCAAAGCGCATTGATTGCGTCAGCAATCTCATGGAGATCGGCCTCGCCTATCGCCTCTGGTCCAACGATAACGGCGATCGTTTTCCAGCCTTCGCCCCTCTCACCAATGGCGGTTGGAGCAACCTCCTTTCTGGCGCGAATGCAAGCACTTACGTCTGGAGGAATTACGCCACTATGTCCAATGAAATGGGGCAAGCTCCACAAATCTTGGTCTGCCCTACCGACGAACGTCAACGCGCCACATCCTTCAGCAACCTCTCAAACATCAATATTTCCTATTTCGTGGGCGCTGGTGCGGACCACACTTTTCCTCAGTCTATCCTAGGCGGCGACCGAAACCTTGGACCGGGCACCACCCCTGATCCCGAATATGGCTACTCCCCCGCCGATGGCAGAGGCAACGACGTCCTCATTAACGGGCCGGTTTGCTGGTCATTGAAGATGCATTCGCGTGGAATTCCCGCAGGCGCTGGGAACATCCTTTTGGGCGATGGCAGCGCGCAACAAGTGACTTCCGGGAGTCTAAACCAGAATTGGTTGAAAAACGCTCTAAGCGACAACGCCACTTCAGCAAAAGCAACAAATTCCCATGGGATGCGTTTAATCTTCCCATGAGGCGCCCTTCCCGGAGGCCGGGAGCAAAGATTCCCCGCTTTTCGTCTAAGATAGTGCCCGGCCCGGTGTCGTATAAGGTGAACATGGTGTCCGCTCACGACCAGGAGGACGCCGGGCAGGTCAAATAGAATGAACTTTGCAGCATGGCTGTGACACAACAAGTCCAAGCCGGCGCAGTGCCCGGATGCGAAACGATCGAGCAGCTCTTTGCGGCTCTGGAATCGCCTCTCCTGAGTTATGCCCTTCGCTTGACGGAGGCATCCGGCGCGGCGGAGGACTGTGTTCAGGAAGCTTTTATGAAATTGCAGGCACAGTTCAAGGAGGTGCGCGAGCCGAGACGCTGGCTCTACCGAACCGTGCATAACCTCGCCCTCAATCATCAGCGGCAATCCAGGAAAATCATCCCGCTCGATCCCGGCTCGCCCGCCGCCGAAATCGCCGATCCGCGCCCGTTGCCGGACGAGGCGATTGTCCGCTCCGAAGGACTCGGCCTGGTGCGGTTGACCTTGGAGACGCTGGACGAGCGCAGCCGGGAAGTGATCCGGCTCAAATTCACCGAGAACCTTTCCTACAAGGAAATCAGCGCGCGCACGGGCCTGAAGCCCGGCCATGTCGGCTACCTGCTGCATCACGCGCTCAAGAGCATGGCCGATGAACTGGCCAGAAACGGAGTGATGCCATGACACCCGATGTGCCGCCCATGAAACGCGAAGACCTGGAAGCCAAGGTCACGGCTTTGTTGCTGGGCGAATTGCCGCCCGACGAAGCCGCTCTTCTGCGCGAGTTGATCGCCCGCGATGCCGGCCTGGCCCGCTTGCACGACCGCCTCACGCTCAGTCTGGAATTGCTGCGCGAAACCATCGCCACGGCCGAGCCCGCGCCCGCCGAGCCGCTGAAACTCAGCCATGAGAAGCGGGAGAAATTGCTGGCCCAGTTCAAGACGGTCGCGCCCAAGGAATTTGCAGTGCCGCGCGACCGCAGGAGGGAGCTGCTGTTCGCATTGGCCGCTGTCGCCTCGCTCGCGATTTTGGCGAGTATGATGCTCCCGGCCCTTTCCACGGCCAAATCAAGGGGGCAGGCTACGTTTGGCGCAGGCCGTGCAGAGGGCAAATCGTTTCTTGGGCTTCACTGGTTCGGACAGTCGAAAGACGAAGCGCAGAAGGCTGCCGTTATCAACAATCTGCGGTTGCTCGATAGCGCCAAGCAACAGTGGGCGTTGGAGCAACGAAAATCCGCAACCGATGTGCCGAGCGGGTCGGACCTGCAACCCTATCTTGGCCGAGGTGTCAGCAGCGAACTCCCTTCTCCCGTCATGGGCGAAACTTATGAGCTCGGAGCTGTGGGGCAGCAGCCGATCGCGCTGATGGACAAGGGAAGTGGAAAGTTTATCGATGTGGACGGCAAGGAAAAGTCTCTGGCAGAGGCGGGTGAGCCTCAGTCAGCAACGGCTTCACCAGCGCCAGTAGCGAGTGCAACCGCGCCAAATTCAGGGGTGATCGTGGCCGGGGGATCCGGCGGCGAAGTCTCGAAGTCGGAGCCGACGCAGCAACCACCTTCTTCGGCAAGCCAGATTGTTCTGCCTGCGCCTGCTGCTGATGATGCTCGCTCATACGCGCCCGCCGCCACGCCACCGGCTTTCGGACCAGGTGGAATCGCCGCCCATACGCCTTTGAGGCAAGAAGAAGCCCTGGGGAGAACGCCGCGAGAGAATAGCCAGTCCTCTCAAGCGCTCCTGGGCGGCGACCGCAAAGTGCCGCAGGAATCCAACGGTAGAGTAAATGAACTTAGCTTGTCTTCGTCGCTAGATGTGGAAAAGACGAAGAAAGAATCTAACTTGGGCACCGATCTTCGAAATGGGTCCGAGCGTCCTTCCGGCAACGGCATCGTTCTTCCTGCTGCCTCTCCAGCATCCGGCGATCAAACAATGGGGCTGCGCTACGCCGATGCCAGCAACGTCGAGGCAGCAATGAAAGAATTGTTCCCCGGCGGCGGGACGCAGTCGGCGACACCGATCGCGAATCGATATACGGGAAATGCTAACGCTCTTGGGGGCGGAGTTGGCGGCGGATACGGTGGAAGCATTGGCAGCAACACTCCCTTGAACAACGATGCCATCGGCTTGCAAGGAGGCACCGCGCCGCCATCCGATCTCCCTGCCACTAAATCGAATCCGAGTGGCATGTTTCCTAAGGCTAGTGCCGCGGCGGCATCGGCCACGGAACTAAGCAAGGCTGCGAGCGTGGAACCTGATGTTTACGACCAGTCGCCGCCGAGCTTGCAAAAGGAATATGGCTTTATCGCAGGCGCGGCCGTTGCTCCGATTCAGGAGGCAAGCCCTGTCAAAAATCCTCCCGCTGCTGGTGGCATAGGCGGTGGTGGTGGCGGTGGTGGCGGCGGGAACGGCCAGAGCATCGGCGGCACTATTCCGCCATTCGCAACAGCATCACCTGCCACCGCTTCCTTGCCAATCCTCGCTGACGCACCCGTCGCAGGTGCCTTGCTTGCGGAAAAGGAATCAAAAAGCGCAGGCAACACCACCGCTATTGACCGTCCCGGGAATGGGCAAGTTGGCTCAGCCAATTTTTACATCGACAAGGATACCGGCAAACCCTTCGTCATTGCCGATGCGCAAACGGCCAGATCCAATTTCGCCAATAATCTGAATACCAATCCTCACGCGGAAGGCTTGACCATCGGCGGCACGATTCCGCAAGTCTTGATCGCTTCCGCGCCGCCAGGCGGCGAGACCAGTCAACAACAATTGCAAAGTTTCGCTGGCCGTCAGATTGGTTTGAGTTACGTGACCTTAACCAACAGCACTGCTGAGGCGCATGAGAAGGTCGCCGCTTACTTTGCCGCCGTTGGCGTGAACTTGACCCCTCCCAAAGCCGTCTTTTTCAATGACCGTACCGGCGAGTTGCTCGTTCGCGGCACTCAGCAGGATTTGGAAGTTGTTCAGCAGGCCATTGCCATGCTCGATAAGACGACGCCTCAGGTCACGGCCGACGCCAAAGCTACTGAGACGAGCGCAGGTTCTGTTCTGTACAACAAAACGTTTCGCGTGGATCCTAATACGTTTCTGCAAGACGTTCAAAAAGTCACAGACGTCACACTTAAATTCGGCTCGCAGCCCGACGCCGCTCTTCCCCAGCCCGCTGTGCCGCCGCCGGTTCCGCAACCGGAAGTCCTCACCAGCACCAACATTTTTTCCACTTTCTCGCTCAATGTCAGCGATGCCTCGTTCAAATTGGCGGCGGCGAGTTTGCAAAACGGCGTCATGCCCGACGCAGGCAGCATCCGCAGTGAGGAGTTCATCAACGCCTTTGATTATCGCGATCCCGAACCGGCTCCCGGCGCGCCCATCGGCTTCGCCTGGGAACGCGCGGGCTATCCCTTCGCCCACAATCGCGACTTGCTCCGCTTCTCTGTCAAGACTGCCGCGCAAGGTCGCCAGGAGGGTCGGCCTCTCAATCTTGTTTTGCTGCTGGACAAGTCCGGCTCGATGGAACGCGCGGACCGCGTCGAGATCATTCACCAGGCGTTGAGTGTGCTGGCGTCGCAACTGCACGCGCAGGATACGCTGAGCGTGATCGTCTTTGCCCGCACCGCGCGCTTGTGGGTGGACGGCGTGCCCGGCAGCCAGGCCGGCGAAGTGGCGCAAGGCTTGAGCCGCCTCACTCCCGAAGGCGGCACCGATTTGGAGCAAGCGATGAAGCTTGCCTACGAAACCGCCGCGCGTCATTACACCGACAAAGGCGATAACCGCGTCGTGCTCTTGACAGATGGCGCGGCCAATCTGGGCGATGTGAATCCGGAATCGCTCCAGAAAAATGTGGAGGCCAAAAGCAAGCAAGGCATCGCGCTGGATTGTTTCGGCGTTGGCTGGGACGGCTACAACGACAATTTGATGGAGACGCTTTCGCGGGCCGGTCATGGCCGCTATGGATTCATCAATACGCCGGAGGAGGCCGCCACGGAGTTCGCCGGAAAACTGGCCGGCGCGCTCCGTGTCGCGGCTTCAGACGTGAAAGTGCAAGTCGAGTTCAACCCGAACCGCGTCACGGCCTATCGCCAGATCGGTTACGCCCGGCATCAATTGACCGCGCAACAATTCCGCGACAACACCGTCGCCGCCGCGCAGATCGGCGCCGCTGAATCGGGCAACGCCCTCTACACCGTCGAAGTCAACCCGGCCGGTGACGGCCCGCTTTGCACGGTGCGCGTGCGTTTCCGCCTGCCCGGCACGACCGATTATCAGGAACACGCCTGGGACGTGCCTTACACCGGCACGGCGCTGTCGCTCGATCAAGCCAGCCCGGCCATGCGCCTCGTCGGCACTGCCTCCGCTTTTTCCGAGTGGCTGGCGTCGAGCCCTTACGCCGGTGAAGTCACGCCCGACCTGCTGCTGGCGGATTTGCGCGGCGTGCCCGAGGTCTATGGCGCTGACACGTTGCCAAAAAAACTCGAATGGATGATCCGCCAGGCCAAGAGCATTTCAGGTAAATGAAATTATGAAGACAACCTCAAGCAAAACTTATCCACCCAGATGTATGCCAGTAAAATGGATAACTTCGACCATCTTCTTGACACTAACCGCCAGCCAACAATGCAAACATTGCCACCCAAAGCCTGGCCTAACGGCGGAAAGTTTGCGGTCTGGGGAGCAGGGGCGCGTTTGGCGCAGATTTGTGTGCCTGCTTGTTCCATTGCTCTTGATTTGTGGAGGGTCGCTCACGGCTGCGCCTAGCCCAGCAGAAAGCCCGATCACTCTGCAAAATTTCGAACTCACCAGTGATCTCACCAACGACAGCGCCGTGTTCACCTTGACCGCGACCGCGCGAGTGGACAATACCCGTGGAGGAACGCTCGATTTGCTCTCGGGACACGTCGCGCTGACCGCCTTTGAGCCCCATGCCCAAGTTCACATGCGCGTGGCAGGCGACCATTATATGTTGGCGTTTGATCATCGCGGCGAATTCCCCATTCGCATCCAATTCAGCGCGGCAGTGGTCCAGGCCGAGGGCTGGAGCGCGGTCGGTTTTCGCGTCGCCCCAGGCGTATTGCAATCGGTCGCGCTGCGCGGATTGGCGGCGGATACGCAATTTAAATTCCCCGGCGCGGCGCGGTTCGATCGGCAAGGCAACGATTTCGTCAGCTACCTGCCCGAGAATGGCGCGGTGAATCTGTCCTGGAAAGAGGCGCGCACCGAGACGGAGGGGAAATTATTCTTTTCAGCGGAGCTGCTGTCGCAAATCAGCGTCAGCCCCGGCTTGATGCGGCAAGTGGCGTTGTTCAATTTCAAAGTAATGCAAGGCGAGCTGAATCGCGTCACGCTGCGGCTGCACGGCGCGGGGGAAATCATCCGCGTGGCCGGTGACCAGGTGCTGTCGTGGAACCCGCCGGAGCCGGTCGCCGGTTCAACGGACCGCCTGCTGGTCATCCAATTGAACCAGCCGCAGAAGGATCAATTCTCGATCCAAGTTCAGGCACAAACGCCGCTGGGCGCGTTCCCGCAAACGGCGAACGCCCTGCGCTTGACACCGGAAAATGCCACCGGCTTCTCAGGTTTTCTGCGCATCGTCAATGAAGGCGCGGTGCGATTGGAAGTGACACAGGCGGGCGGCACCTCGCAAATCTCTCCCGAACAATTTCCCGAGAGCGACGCAACGAAGGCAGCGTTTCGCGCTGCGGGCAACCAGCGTTTCGCCTACCGTTTTGCCGGGGCTGACTACGCGCTGCGCATTCAGGCTGACCAGATTTTGCCCGAGTTGTCGGCGTCGGAGGTGCTGGCCTATCATTACGGTGAAAACGAGTTGTCGGTCGAGGCCGAGATCGAGTTGGACATTCGCGAGGCGCCGCTGCGCGAATTATTGCTGCGCGTGCCCAAAGGCTACGCCGTCGCGAAACTCAACACCCCTTCGTTGAGCGATTATTTCCTGACCGAGGTTGCTTACAAGGACCTGCCGCTGCCGGGCGAGGAGCAATCCGAGTTGCGCCTGGTCTTTGGCCAGCCCATCTCCGGCAGGCAACTTGTGCAACTCCGCCTGGAGCACAACCAGGGCTTGGGCGAAACGAACTGGACGCTGCCGCGCATCGAGCTTGCCAAAGCGAAGTCCGTGCGCGGATTTGTCGGGTTATCGGCCGACCCTGGCTTTCGCTTGACAGCCGAACGCACGCAGGCGCTGACGGAGATAGCCGCCGCTTATTATCCCGGCCAACTGCCCGGGATACAAGCGGCGTTCCGGTTGACCGATGCCGCCTGGTCAGCCACCGTGCGCGTAGAGCGATTGCCGCAAACGGTGCAGGCCGACGTGCTGCACCTCTTTTCCATCGGCGAGGGCATTGCCTACGGCTGCAGCGTCATCAACTATGTGGTGTCCGGCGCGCCGGTGTCGTCCTTCAGGATCGAGCTGTCAAATGAATATGCCAACGTCGAATTCACGGGCAAAGACATCCGCAACTGGCAGACCAACGACGGCGGCTATGTCGTGCAATTGCACACGCCGGTGTCCGGCGCCTACACGCTGCTGGCGACTTACGAGCGGCCCTTCAAGGCGCAGGGTGCCACCCTGGCCTTCACCGGCGCTCATCCGCTGGACGCCCAATCCGAGCAGGGCTACACGCTCGTCACCAGCGCCTATCAATTCGAGGTCAAGCCGGTTGAAGTTTCGCCGGGTTTGCTGCCGCTGGAAATCGGCGAAGTGCCGCCCGAATACCGGCTTTTCTCCGACGCGCCGGTGCTGGCGGCTTATCGCTACGCCGCGCGTCCGTTTAACCTGGCGCTGGCCTTGAGTCCGCTGCCTCAGGGCGATTCGCTCAATCAAATAGTTGACCGCGCGGCGCTCGAGACGCGCATTTCCAAGGAAGGCCAGGCCGTGACCGACATTCGCTATTTTCTGAAAAACCGCGGCAACCCGCACTTTCGACTGACCATTCCGACGGGGGCGCAGTTGTGGTCCGCCTCTGTCAACGGCACAGAAGCCGTGCCCGTCTCCGACGGCGCCGCCAGCCTGATTCCGCTCCCGCAAGGCGCCGATCCGAACGCCGTGCTGGAACTCGACTTGAAAATGGCCTCGCCTTCCAGCGATCCGCAACACGTGCGCATTGAAGCTCCCGTTGCAGACGCCCCGGTAATGCTCGCGGAGTGGAGGCTGGCGCCGGACATCGGCCAGCGCTTGATTTATCAGGACGGTTCGGTCATGCCGGCGGTCGCCGCGCCGGACGTGTCGGGATTCGCGCAACTGACGCGCCTATTGCAGGGGAAAAATTGGGCGCAATCCATCGCGCACGCGCCGACTGACATTACCCTCCTCGCGCCGGTGCAGCAAGCCGGCAGCAAACTGCGCGTTGACGTCTTGAACGTCGCGGACAAGACGACTGCTTGGATGGCCTTGGGCTGGATTTGGCCCGGTGTGCTTGGACTGGCGGCGTGGAGTTTCGGATGGGTGACCGGCAGCGCGCGCCTCGCGTTCGCCAGCCGGGTACTCGGATGGACTTTGCTCGGTTGGGCGGCGTTGAGAATTCCCAATGGCGTAATGATCTTCCTGTGGGTCGTGCTGGCCTTTCTGCTTTTGCACGCGGTCGTGCCGGCCTTGCGGCGCGTGCGAAGATGGACGCTCAAACCTGCAGTTGCCACCATGCTGGTCGCGGGTGCGGTGTGGTTCAGTTGCGGCACCGCATTCTGTCGCGGTGCGGATGCGCCGGTTCTCCCCGACTCCGTCACGCAAAC
>DASYNM010000455.1:0-4772 GCA_036008545.1 Verrucomicrobiia bacterium | reverse complement strand
ATAACCTTGGAGGCATTCCACCGACACTTGGCTTGGAAGAACAGGGGCGTTTTGCCCTCGGTTACTATTGCCAACTTGCCCAATATAGGTCGGACCGAGCAGAGGCCGAAGCTGCGAAGTAGTCCTAAGAATTTGTTGATTAATCCAACTAAACGCGAGGCAAATCAAAAGTATGGAAAACCGATACGACTTCGTCTATCTCTTCGATTGCGTAGATGGCAATCCCAATGGTGATCCTGATGCCGCCAACTCTCCGCGCATCGATCCTGAGAATATGCATGGCCTTGTCTCAGATGTTTGTCTGAAACGCAAGATTCGGAACTTCGTCCTTCTCGCCAAAGGCGGAAAATCTCCTTTCGATATATATGTGCAGCAAGGGGCCGTGCTGAACGAAAAAATCCTGGAAGGACATCGAGCCGCCAGGACCGACATTGGATTGAAGCAAAAGAAGGCAGATCGAAAGCAGGTCCAGTCGGCCCGGATGGAGATGTGCAAGCGTTTCTACGATGTCCGCACTTTCGGCGCTGTTATGTCGACTGGCACGAACGCGGGACAGGTGCGCGGCCCTGTGCAGTTGAGCTTCAGCCGAAGCATCGATCCGATCCTGCCGCTAGACTTGTGTATCACGCGAATGGCGGTGGCCGAGGCGAAGGAACCTGACGCGCCCAACCAGACAATGGGCCGAAAAAACATTATCCCCTATGGTCTCTATCGCTGTCATGGTTTCATCAGCGCACACCTCGCCGGGGAAACCGGCTTCTCCGATGCCGACCTCGAACTATTCTGGCAGTCATTGCAGCAAATGTTTGACAACGACCGTTCTGCTTCGCATGGCACGATGTCGCCGCAAAGGCTTTTCGCCTTCAAGCATGAGTCCGCCCTTGGAAATGCACCAGCGCATAAGTTGTTCGAACGCATCCACGTACGGCGAAGACGAGATGTGGCAGTTGCACGTTCTATTTCCGATCACGAAGTCGCTGTCACCAAATTTGGACTGCCATCGGGCGTCGAGTTGATCGAGCTATTGTGAATCCAAGCGTCGATCCCGTTGTGCATGAATCGCTGGTCATCGTTTAATGTCCATAGCACAAGCAGGACACTCTCTCTGACTCATCGTATGCTCCGTTTGCTGCGCAAAATCAAAATGCCTGAACTCTTGCTCCGGATTGATTTGCGCGACGAGAACGAGTCGCATTAGCATCAGGGAGGGGATTGAAACTTATATTGGCGAGAGTGTGGAGTTGATTGACGCCCTTCACCCCGTGCTTTCGCACGGGTCCCGGATTGAAACTCATTGTAGGTTGTGGTCGAATAGGTGGCCGCGATTTCGCCCCGTGCGCAAGCATGGGGCGCGGATTGAAACGTAAGAACACTGAGTTGTCGAATGAAGTGAAAGCGAACTTTGCCGAACGTATGTTGGGTGGCCCGCTGGATTTCCCCGGCTGATGACGCTTCGATAGGAAGGTCAGGACGAGATTGGCCGTTCTGAGGGCGAGGTTTCAAAACGGAATCCAATCGAGCTGCTTCTCTACTAGCTTGGGACTTCGCAGCGAGCACGGCGCCAAGGTGGAAGATAGGAAGCGGTAAGAGGAACTCTCAAACTGGCCAAGGGAAAAATGGGCACGATCAGTGGATCGGGATTTGCATTGTGTTTTGGTCTAGGCGTGGCTGTCCAACAATCCGCGGCGTCCTGGAGCGACTGGCGTAACACAGGCCAAGTGTGGCGCAACTCTTCCTCGTTGGGGCAAACCTGGGTACCGAGGAAGTCCCTGGCGGCTTCGCGCAGCAGTTCTCCGATGGATTTCTCCTGGGTGGATTCGCCCAATAGCCGGCCGTCAATGGCCAACTCGGAAGCATTGGTTTTTTCGTTGATGTTGTCTTCCAAGACACGGTCGGCGCTCTGCTCGCAGATGATGACGTAAAGATTGACGTCGCGCTTGCTGGTCAGCCGGTGGGCGCGGTTAATGGCTTGGATGACCTTATCGGCCGCCCAAGTGTAACTGGTCAGGATAATGTTGCTGACATTGTCCCAGTTGTGACCCTCGGCCATGCTATCGATGCCGGCCAGGGTGATCGGACATTCGCCATTGTTGAACGCGGCGCTGCGCAAACCGCGTTTGGACTGAATTGTGCGGCCATCCAGGAGGAAATGGTCAACGCCAGCCTCGCTCAGATAACGGGAAAGGATGTCGGAGGGATTGTTGAAGGCGGAAAAGACAGCGGCTTGTTCGCCACGGCGCAGAATATCGCGGATCAATGTCAATGCACAGGCGACCTTGGGCGTGAACGAATGTTGGCTGCGGTGAGCGAGAGGGGGTGAACCGCAGCGGCGGCATATCCCACCAAAAGGATCGGCCTGGCCACAGCAAACTCGGTCCTCTCCGCCTGGTTGGGGATCGAGAAGATGGGAGTCCGGCGCGGCGGCAGCCACCCGCAAGGCTTGGAGCTTGGCACCCGGCGCAGGGCGCAAGTTGCAATCGAGGTAGGCAGATTCGAGATGATAACGATAAACCGCCCGCTGATGGAGACCCATCGGCACGCGATAGACATGACGTATTTTCTGGACGATGGATTGCCCGATGTCCTGCTTGCGCCGTCGCAGCACGATTGGGCCTAGCGCCTTCCAGAGCAGGTGCAGGTTGCAGATTTCAGGCCGCAATTTGGTAAAACGCGATCTGGCGCCGCCTTCTTTCCTGGCCTTGCTTTTGTTGAACTCGCTCAACATGAAGGTGCTGGCAAATTTTTCCTGTTCTTCCGCCCCGCCGGCATACGGCCAGCGCGCGGTGGCCTCCTCGTGACCGCCGGCCGCCCACCAAGCTAGCCAGAAGATGTCAGGCAACCTGTTCTTAACGGGAGTAGCAGTCAGAACCAAGCGGTACCTCGGGCACATCTGCCGGATGCCGCGTCCGACCTGTGTGTCGGACCCTTTCATCTTGACGCCTTCGTCAATGACAACGCAATCGAAGAGGTGAGAGCAAAGATCGGCGACGGACGGACTGTAAACGCATTTAATTCCCGTTCGGATTTCTCCGACACCAGCCGCATATTCGGCCAGTTTGTGGTTGATCAATTCGCGCCAGATGAATTTCACGGCGGCATTGGCCAAGTGGAACGCCACCGGCGCGAATGGGCCCAGGAAATTGACCAGCAGGGCATGACACCGTCCCAATTCAGCCCGGTGCCGCTGGGCGGCTTCGGGGTTGCTCCAATTCCGCGTGGAAAGAGTCTTCGCCGCCAGCGCCCGATCAAGCTGCTTGGCGGTGCAGTCGGCCTCGACGCCCAAGGTGGCGTAATCGTTCTTGTAAAAGTCGCCGCGCTGATCGTAAAAGCGTTGCAGGTCTGATAAGTTCAGATTCAATTCGGCGATGGCCAATTCGGGTGCGGACTTCTCGATTGCGCTGATTTTCCTGACGCCATTGACCGCCAGCCTGGTGTAACTGGTGAGGTAAAATCCATGAGGCAGACGGCGGTTGACGAGCAGCTTGCTCAATCCTTGCTGATCGTCGATGGACACAGGCACAATGCCGTAGAATTTCTTAAATTCCACCCGCAACTGGTCGTGCAGATCACCCGGAGCGACGATGAGCACAGAACCCTTGACCTGAATTCTGGATGATTGGGCGAGACTCACGCTGAACCCGCACTTGAGCAAAGGCCATGTCACGGCCGCGAGCGACTTGCCCAAGCCCGTATCATGGGCGAGCACCAGGCCATCGGCCATGGCCGCAGCGGCGTAGTCATGGAGTTGAAACATTTTAAATTTCATGAGTCTGTGATTTGTTCCAGTTGATGAAGTTGTGAGACAAATACGTTGTAACGGGCCGGATCAATGGTGGCGACATCGGGCACTTCGGGAATGTCAAAGTGTTCCACCAGGTCTTGCAAGGTGAAATGAATGACTTGGGCGCCCTCCTCCTCCCCGATTTTGACATGGTCGGCGCGAAGCGCGCCATCCATGAAACAGCCGCCTTCGCTCGGAAACTTCGGCGCGGCGAGCCTGCCTTTATCATCCGGTGTGATAAAAATGGCCAGTTCCTGGCCGCTCAATTCAATCTCCTCATCTTCGCCGCGCAGGTTGGGTTTGAGCTGGGTGCGAGTAAATCGGATGGATCGGGTCGCTAATGGATAACGGACACCGGCGCGGAAAACCGGGGCGCAATGAGTGAGGTTTGGATTCGCTGATTCATTGATTCTTGAATTCTTGGTTAGGTGGAGGTCTTTGACGCATAAAATATCATCGGCTTCGTCCAAGTAACCAAGGCGTTGGATTTTGGGCAGCGGGACTAACGGCGCACGGATCGCGTTGTATTGATGGACTGCCTGTTTCACCGCCTCCCTCAACTCAGGATCAACCGTCCACTCCGCGCCCGCCTTGAGCAGACCCAGGATGAAGTTGCGTTCGTTGCGCTGCATGACCACTTGCATTGGGTTGCGCCCGTCCAGATTCCGAAGGCGCTCAGCAGTCTTGGCAAGGACCCGATTGACCTTCGTGAGGGCGGAGTCGAACAAACCGAGGCGGACTGAGATTTGGCCGTGCCGCAATGAAAGATGAAACTGAGGCGGCGCATCCGGCAGCATGGCCCGGGCGCGCTCGGACAACGCCTTCCATTGTTCGACGGTGTCAGCTCTGAAATTGTAGGCGCTGACGCGCGGCAGGAAGCGTGGACGCTGGCCATCGGAAGTCGGGCCTGAGTCGTGGGCAGCAGAGAAATGGATCACGGTGGCATTCAGGAATTCGGATGGGACGGCTGTGGCTGTCATCAAAGTCTTCA
>DASYNM010000454.1:0-12056 GCA_036008545.1 Verrucomicrobiia bacterium | reverse complement strand
CGCTAACATGCCAACGATTTTAAGCAAGAAGACCGTAAGATTTCCCGTCTTAAAAAAATCGATGAAAGGAAATATGAACACCGACATGTGCAGAATGAACATGGGGTAAAGCAGATCGGAAATCGCTTGCTTCACCATGCGTGCCCGCTCGGAGTAGTAGAGCGCCAGCAGCTTGAAGCAGGCGTCCAGGCGGCCGCTCGTCTCGCCCGCTTCGATCAAGGCGAGGTCGAAGCTCGGCATCCATTCGCCCATGCTCTGCACTGACTGGGCCACGGTGAGACCCTGGCTCAGATAATTCAGCCAGGCGGAGATTCTTGGGCGCAAGGCGGTGTCGGGAGGATTGCGTCTGAGCTGCTCCAGCGATTGGTGGATGGTCATCCCGGCGCTGATCATGATGCCGAGTTGATGATAAAGCTCCGCCCGGCGCTCCAGTTGGCGGGGGGTAATGATCAGCGGCATAGCCCGGCCGAGCCCGGTTGGAACCAGGCTCAGAGCAGCCGGTCGATATTCGCCTTCAAGTCCCGCTTGGAGCACATGCCCACGATCTGCCCTGCGACTTCACCGGACTTGAAAAAAAGAAGCGTCGGAATGGCCCGCACGCCATACTCGGAGGCGAGAGCCTGTTCGTCGTCAATATTGACTTTGCCGATGCGAACGCGCCCGTCGTATTCGCTCGCCAATTCGTCCATCAGCGGGGCGATCATTTTACACGGTCCGCACCACTCGGCCCAGAAATCGACGACCACAGGGCCAGGGACGCCGAGAACTTGTTCGGAAAAATTGGCTTGAGTCAGTTTCAGAATGGAACTTTGCGTGGACATACTCATTGGTTTGATCGGATTAAATTGGAGGGTTGTCCTTGAAGAAAAAGGCCAAATAAAGCACGCAGCCCAGCGCAGCCAGGCTTGCGACGGCGGCGGCAATGGCCAGCCCTTTGTCCAATCCCGTCATTCCGGCAACCACCACAGGCGCCATAGGGCGCGGCGCAGGCGCGGGACCAGCCGGTTTAGCCGAGGTGGTTGGAGCGGCGGCCCGCGCGGGAGTGGTCGGGGAGGAGGACGCCGGAGCCTTCGACGGCGGCGGAGCGGCGGCGACAATGACCGGGGCCGCCACGGGAGCGGCAGCACTGGCGGCCGCAGGCGCGCCAGGCGCCAAAGTCGGCAGCTTGATGGTCGGCGCGGACGTCGGCTTGGGCGGCAAATTGATGCGGACGGTTTCTTTTTTCGGCTGGACTTTTGAGGCCTCAGCCGGTTTGGGCGGCTGTGCGCCTCCAGGCGGTGTGGGTATATTGTCGGCCATAACTTCTCTTTTCTATGCTTTCAACTTAGAGTTGCCTCTCACGGCTGTCAAACCCGAATTACAACTTCCATCACGGCACCGGTTTAATCGAAAAGGTGCCCGGTCTTAATTCCCATACACCAGCGAACCTGGAATAGACAAAGGGGCCCGAATTTGCCGATTCGAAGTTTAACAGGATCAATTGAACCTCGCCGGCGTCGGCTGAATCGGTCGCCGTCAATTGCACCAACGCCATCGTCGGCGTGTAGGGTGCGTAGGTGTAGGTGCCAAAAACGCCGGCCAATCCGCCGCCGCCGACGAAATTGTTGTAATTGAATGTGATGGTGCCCGGCGTACTGCTCCCCGTCAGCCTCGCGGTTATCTCCTGGCCCGTCAAGGCAGCCGGCGCGTTATTCTTGACTGGTGATAAAGTCAGGGTGGCCGTCTCCCCCGTAACAGCATTCGACGCTACGCCGCTGGTCGAGGATTTCCAGAGAATATCATTCGAGGATTCATCCAACCCGACAGCATACGGCGGGGCCAAAGCCATGATCGTCGATACCCCGCTGTCGTCGCTGACATGAAGGTTGCTGAGGTGAATGCCGACGTCGTTCGGCGCATTGGCAAATAATGAATAGTTAGTGCCGGGCGGTATAAACATGGACGCGAATGTGCCTCTGCCAAAAGTGCGCGTGAACGGGTAAACAGTCTCGCCCTTGGGCAGGATCGGGGTAACTTTGGCTTGCAAACCGTAAAGCGAGGTTGGCCCCACCAGTTTGTTGGTGACGGCGTTGGTGGAGGTGGTGAAAGTGCCGACGTCGGCGGTGACCGCGTTTGAATCAACCACGTAGGCGGAGACGTAGGTGCCCGAAGGCGGCGTGGCGCCATCGGTGAAGGACAAAAGGACAAAATTCGTGGTCGTATCGGAAGTCTCCGTCAGCAGGGCGCCCACGGGGGTGAATTGCGTGAACGTGTAAGTTCCCGAAACACTCACAGCGCCGCTGTTGCTTTGCGTAAAGGTTCCGAGGGCAAAAACATTCGAAGTAATAAGATTAAGCGTAGCCGTGCTTGTTTGGATGAGCTCGACCCCGTCCAAACTTGCCGGAACGCTTTCCGCAGCATTGGTCAACGTAACGCTCCCGCTCCCGCCACCAGTCTCAGTGTAGGTGGCGTTATAGGCATTCGTGAAGGTCAATTCCAACACGTTTTCACTGTTGGTGCCGGACCCTTGCACCGGTAAGACGTGATGTGGGGCCAATTCGGCTGTGTCGGGACCGGTCGGTGTGTAGGTGTAGGTTCCGACCTCGCCGCCATTGGTGATGGAGCTGGAGGTCATGACATAGACAGCGGAGTCAAAACTGACTTGGAACGAAGGATCCGCGCCTCCCGACGAGGTGGAGCTCACCGTTGCCAATTGCCCGGCGATCGAAAACGGCGCGTAACCGGCTGCGGTGCATTTGAATGTAATCGGCTTGGTGTCGGCCGAGGCGTTCCCGCTGGTATCCACCGCAAAGGCTGTGACGGTGTTGGTGCTGTTCGGCGGCAGGGTCACGTAAGCGTACCAGGTGGCGAAGCCATTGCTGGAGGACGCGGCTTGCGGGGCGCCGCCATTGAGACTGACAGACACAGACTCCACAGCCACATTGTCCTTGGCCGTTCCCCTAATGACGAAGGCGGAACTTGGGATGGTCTCGTTTTGGGAGGGCGCGGTGATCGAAATGGTCGGCGGCTTAACGTCCTTGAAATGGGCCACGAAACTCTCGGGTCCGCTGACCGCAAAAGTGATCTTGCTGTTCGTGCTGGCGCCCAGGTTGGGCAGGGTGGTTGTCCAGAGCAAGAAGGCAAACCCGTCGGCGGTATTGGCCTTGGCGGTAACTGTGTTCGTGACTCCGCAGCCGATGTTCCCGCCGCCAGTGGTGGTGCCGCCATTCTCGGGAGTACTGCTGGTGGAGATCGCGTATTTGATCTGCGTGAAGTTGGCCGTCAGCGATTCATTTCCCGTCACCGTGAACGCGTAAGGGTTGTTGACAATCTTTTTGCCGGCTACTTCCCAATAGTCAAACGTGTAGCAATCATCAGCCGTGGCGGTGACCGTAACGGGGGAGCCGTTCGTGTATTTGCCGCCTCCGGTGACCTCGCCAGCCGTCTTCGGATTGGCTGTCACGGTGACAGTATTGGTGACGGTGGCTTGGAGCGAGCCGGCCAGCGTCAGGAGGCAGAGGCCTGTCAAGCAGGCCAGAAAAAATTTAGTTTTCATAATGGTTGATTGTTTTTGTTCCAAAATTTGCCGTGCATAGTTGCATCAAGGGACGGGGAAAGCAAGCGCACTTTCGCTCTCTTCTTTTGACAAGCGGTGTGATTAAATGCGGGTGAAGTTCCGAACGACTTATCCGGCGACGAAACAGGAAGATGATGGAAATGAACTCCTGGGCTTGTTCCGAAGGAACAATTGACAATAGCCCGGCGATTTATCGCCGGGAAGTGTGGTTTGGTTTTCTGAGTTCCGAAGGAACGGCTGAGGACGATGGCCTGCACGCCTCAGTCGTCCCTGCGGGACTAATTGTTGTCTGGGCAGGCTTCCCGGCGATAAATCGCCGGGCTATTGTCGAGTCATCCCTCCGGGATTAGCGGAAAACCAGACCATTGCCTCACCCACTTTTAGTCACGCACCTTTGCCAAGGTCCGGCCCCGCAAAAGTGTCATTCCGAATGAATCGACGCCGTGGTGATCTGAAAGAACCAGAGCAGGTCCGCACTTCGTGTGCCGGTAGGGGTAAGACTGGCATTTTGCCGCCAATTTAAGACGACGGGATCTCGCCACTGCTTGATTTGGGCGTGGCCGTCACAAAAAGAAATGCCACAGGCGCCGTTGTGATAGGCGGCGGGGCAATCGACCCACCCAGTGTCGGTGGGAATATCGAGAAAATAGGCGTCGTTGATGCTGTAGGGATTCTCGTCGAGCAGAAGCCAAAGCCCGGCAGGTCCTGGCACGGACAGGTCGGTCGTCTTCCTATAAGCTCGAAACCCGGTCCCGGCTTGATAATCGTTGTAAGCGGCGGTGGAAGGGTTGATCCACGCGTTCATGGATACGCTGCGGAGGCGGTTCGTGCCAGGCCCGCTGGTGGGATATACCGTGTCGTTTTTATAGGTGCTACTATCGGCGGGGCAGCGGTAAACGCCAGGGCTGCCGACATAGGGATACATCAATCCTGCTTCCAACCACGGCAAGCTGATTTGTTCGCCGGGAACAGCCGCACCTTGCGACATGTCGTCCGGACACCATTGCGGATTCACCCCAGGCGTAGGCGCGTTTGCTGTGCCTCCGGGCGAGTCGCCGTTGTTGCCGTTGACGACGAAATTCTCTCTATTGTCACCGTTGTACATGGTCCAAGCCAGCGTCAATTCCTTGAGGTTGCTGATACATTTGATGCCTTGAGACTGAGCCTTGGATTTCGCCAGAGTTGGCAACAGCATCGCCGCGAGAATGGCAATGATGGCAATGACCACCAGAAGTTCGATCAAGGTGAAACCGCTTGCCTCAAACTTATTTTGGGTGGTTCTCGTAGGCACGATTGTTTCGTTGGTGATAAGTTATTAAGTGCTAAGGCGCCTAGCATCTTAGCAGCATTCGGGGTGGTGTCAACCGATCTTCTGTTCAAGTAGCGATTCATGAAAGGCGGCTAAGCGCTCCATCGAACTGCGCCAGGGGGCTTACAAATACTTTCGCTCAAATTTCAAAATCAAATTTGGAAATTGACGCGCCTTGAAGCAATGGTTACTCCCTGCCCTTTGACAACGAAGATGAAACGCCGGCTCGGGTTGGTGGCGGCGCTGTTTGTGGCCGCCTTCGCCGCGCTAAATCTCGTGGCTTATCGGCAAGCCTACGCCATGACTCATTTTGTCACGGGCGGTCCGCGCACGGGGAACGCAGAGACTCTAAGCCTTGGCCAAAAGCTGAAAACTTTGTTCTACGGTGTCGATTTACCTCGTCCGCGCACGACTCTTTCGCCGACCAATCTTGGTCCGGCCTGCCGCAACTTGACCTTCGCCGGCACCAACGGTGTGCGTTTGGGCGCCTGGTATTGCCCGGTGGCGCCGGATAGTCCTCTGGTCATCCTGTTTCACGGTTATGGCGACGAAAAGACCGGCACGCTGGACGATGCCAGGGTTTTCCTGGAATTGGGAGATTCAGTGTTGCTCGTCGATTTTCGCGGCTCCGGAGATTCTTCCGAGTCCTACACGACCGTAGGTTATGACGAGGCCGAAGACGTGGCGGCGGCAGTGCGCTACGCCAAGGCCAGCCTGCCCCATTCCAAGTTGGTGCTCTATGGAATTTCCATGGGCGCCGCCGCCGAGTTGAGGGCGGTGCATAGCTGCGGCGTGCAACCAGACGCCATCATTGCGGAGGCCGTATTTGACAGAATGCTGTCCACGGTGCGGCATCGATTTGAATTGATGGGCCTGCCTTCGTTTCCCGGCGCCGCGTTGCTCGTTTTTTGGGGCGGACGGCAGTTCGGATTCAACGCCTTTGGCAACAATCCCGTCGAATACGCCGCCAGCGTGCGCTGCCCGATTCTGTTTTTGCATGGCACCGCCGACCCGCGTGCACGTTTAGCTGAGGCGCGCCAAGTTTGTGACGCGGTGCCGGGACGGAAATGCTTTAAGGAGTTTGCGGGCATCGGCCACGCCGCCATCGTTGTCCCTTACCGCGAGGAATGGAAGAAAACCGTGAGGCAATTTCTGAAGGACGCGAACGTGGATGTCGCGACTTCCTCGCCTATTAACCAGCGTTGACACCTCTGCCCGGGGCGAGATGACGAAGGCTATCGCGAAGCACTATCATTGGTCCGATGCCCCTTGAGCGGTGGTGTTCATTCAAGGGCAAGACTCTGGCCATGACTTCGCAGTTGAAATACGTTCGCCATCCCCGTTAGCCTGTAAGTGAGTATGAATAAATTGAGCGTCAATGACCTGAACGTCAAAAACCAGCGCGTGCTGGTGCGCGTGGATTACAACGTCCCGATGGAGGAAAAGGACGGCAAAATGATCATCAACGACACCACGCGCATCAAGGAAACACTCCCGACCTTGCGCTTGCTTGTGTCCAACGGGGCCAAAATAATCCTAGCCGCCCACTTGGGCCGACCCAAAGGCAAACGCGAACCTTCCATGTCCCTGCGTCCGGTGGCGGCGAAACTTTCCGAAATGATCGGTCGCCCGGTTGCCTTTGCCGATAACTGCATTGGCGAAACGGCGGAAAAGGCGGTGGCCGCTCTCAAGCCCGGTGATATTTTGCTGCTGGAAAATGTCCGCTATGACAACGAGGAGGAAGCCAATGATCCGGCTTTCGCGGAAAAACTGGCGCGCCTGGCCGATCTCTACGTCAACGACGCCTTCGGCGCCGCCCATCGCGGCCATGCCTCGACGGAGGGCGTCGCTCGCATCATCGCCAAGCGCGGCGGCCAGTGCGCGGCGGGCTTGCTCATGGAAAGGGAATTGCAATATCTGGGGCGTGAATTGGAAAAACCTGCGCGTCCGTTCGTGGTCATCCTCGGCGGAGCGAAAGTTTCGGATAAAATCAAAGTCATTGACCGGTTGCTGGAAATGGCGGACACGATTTTGATCGGCGGCGCGATGGCTTACACTTTCAAATTGGCGCAAGGCTTCAAAGTAGGAAAATCCTTGTCCGAGCCGGACAAACAAGACGTGGCCCGCGCCGCGATGGACAAGGCCAAGGCGCGCGGCGTCCAGTTCCTGCTGCCGTCCGACAACATCATCGGAACACCCGTGGACAGCGGCAAGCTCAACAAAAAAGGCAAACCGATCTTCGATATCCAGAATCCGCAGACCAACGCCGGCCCGGATATTCCGGCGACGGCGGAAGGATTGGATATTGGGCCGGAAACGGCCCGGCGTTTTTGCGAAGTCATTCTCAAGGCCAAGACAATTATTTGGAATGGCCCGATGGGGATGTTCGAGGACGCGCGTTTTGCCGAGGGCACGAACGCCGTCGCTCGCGCGGTGGCCGAAGCGACCGCGCGTAACGGGGCCAAGAGCATCATCGGCGGCGGAGACAGCGTCAAAGCGCTCAACCAGGCCGGCTTGGGCGACAAGGTCACTTTTATGAGCACCGGCGGCGGCGCCAGCCTGGAATTTTTGGAGGGACGCGTCCTGCCCGGAGTGGCGGCGCTATCTGATAAATCCGCATGAACAAAGAACGTAAACTTATAATCGCCGGGAATTGGAAGATGCACAAAACCGCGGCCGAGGCGCTGGCCTTGGTCAAAAGTCTAAAAATCGATTTGGCCAACGTCAAAGAAGTCGATGTGGTTGTTTGCCCGCCCTTCACCGCCCTTGCCATCGTAGCCACGGCCGTGCTGGAGAGCAATATTCGCTTGGGCGCGCAAAACATGAGCGAGCACCACAGCGGAGCACACACGGGCGAGATCGCCGCCGGTATGCTCAAGGAATTTTCCGTCCGCTACGTCATCCTCGGCCATTCCGAACGCCGGCAATACCAAAAGGAAAGCGACGAGTTGATTTCCAAAAAAGCATTGGCAGCGCACGCCGCCTCGCTGCGACCGATTGTTTGCGTCGGCGAAACGCTGGCGGAGCGGGACGGCGGCCAGATGGAACGCGTCCTGGAAACGCAAATTCGCGGGAGCCTGGCTGGATTGACGCCCGAACAAATGGACGAAACGGTCATCGCCTATGAGCCGGTCTGGGCCATCGGCACGGGGCGCACCGCAACTAGCGAGCAGGCGCAGGTGGCGCACTCTTTCATCCGCGGCTTGGTGGGGAAGACCTTTGGCGAAACGGTGGCGCGGCGCGTGCGTATTCAGTATGGCGGCAGCGTCAAGCCATCGAATGCCCGAGAGTTGATGGAACAGCCGGATGTCGATGGCGCGCTGGTGGGCGGAGCATCGCTGGACACGCGGAGTTTTTCTGATATTATCAAGAACTCGATTTAAAGCGAATTTATGATCATACTTTATACATTGACGGTTTTGATGTTTCTGGACTGCGTCCTTCTGATCTTTTTGGTGCTGCTGCAATTGCCCAAGAAAGAAGCGGGCATGGGTGGCACGGCTTTCGGCGGCGCTGCCACGGACGCGCTCTTCGGGGCGGGTTCGGGCAACGTGCTGACCAAGATCACAAAATACGTCGCCGGCATATTTTTTGTGCTGGCCATTTTGATGGCGTGGGTGGCCGCGTATAAACCCGAAAGCAACGCGTCCTTGCTGGCGAAAAAGCTGAGCCAAGGCACCGGCACGACTCTGGCCCCGTCCGCTCCGCCGGCGACTGCCCCCCCCGCGGCCGCGCCGCCCGACAACGGGTTGTTGCAGTTGTCGAACCTCGCGCCCGCCGCCACGTCCTCCAATGCCGCTCCGGCTTCGACCCCTCCTGCTACAGTCAAAACTAATAAATAATCGGCCATGAGCTTGGCGTCGCGCAGCCGGGAACAATCTCCTGGGGGCGGGCGTCGTCTTTTGACCCTTTGGCTGGGATTGTTGCTGCTGGCCGGTTGCAACGTGAAAGAACCCAAGGCCGACCTTGTGATCATTAACGGCCCGGACCCGGAAACATTGGACCCGGCGCTCGGGACAGGTATCGAGGATTTGCGGATCATAGCCGCCCTCTTCGAAGGGTTGGCGCGCAACGATCCCGTCACCGCGCGCCCCATTCCCGGATTGGCGGAAAGTTGGGAGATGTCCCCCGATGGCTGCGTTTATACTTTTCATCTGCGCGACAATCTGTGGTGGTCGCCCGGCCAGCCTATCACGGCCGTCGACGTGATCTATTCGTGGCTGCGTGTGCTTGATCCGCGGACGGCCTCCGAGTACGCCGGCCAGCTTTTCTACATCAAAAATGCCGAGGCCTACAACAGCGGCAAAATTCAAGACCCAGCGCTCGTCGGCGCGCACGCCTTGGACGCGCGCACCGTGCGCGTGGAACTGAATCATCCGACGGCTTTTTTCCTGGACCTCTGCGCCTTTCAAACGCTGGCGGTCGTGCCACGCCAGATCATCGAGAAGGACGGCGATGATTGGATGCAGGCCCGACCGCTGCCGACGAGTGGACCGTACTTGTTGCAGCAGTGGCGGCTGAACGACAAAATCCGCCTGGTCAAGAATCCTTATTATTGGGACGCGACCAACACACGCTGCGCGGTAGTGGATTGCCTGCCCATCAGCGCGCCGGACACCGCCCTGAACCTTTACCAGACCGGCGGGGCCGACATCATCTGGGACCGCGACAACATTCCCAGCGAATTGCTGGACGAGCTGGCGCCGCGCCCCGATTACCATACGTTTCCTTATCAAGGCACGTATTTCCTGCGCTGCAACACAACGCGCACTCCCTTCAACGACCCCCGCGTGCGCAAGGCGTTGGCGCTGACCATCGACAAACGCCGGTTGGTGGAAAAGATCCTGCGCGGTGGCGAGCCGGTGGCCGATCATCTGGTGCCCGACGGCACGGCCAATTACCAGCAGGCGACGGGGCTGGGCTACGACCCCGACCTAGCGCGGCGCCTGTTGGCAGAGGCGGGTTTTCCGGGCGGCACGAACTTTCCACATTTTAGTTTTTTATTTGACTCTGCCAGCGGGGGCGAAAAGATTCACGAAAAAGTGGCGGTGGAACTGAAGGAGATGTGGGAAAAACAATTGGGCATCCAGGTCGAGCTAAGGCAAATGGAGAAGCGGGTCTATCAAACCGCGCAGAAGACGCGCGATTACGACGTAAGCCGCAGCACGTGGATCGGAGACTATAACGATCCGAACACCTTTCTGGATTTGTTCCGAAGCGACAACGGAAACAACCGCACAGGGTGGGCAAATGCCCGCTACGACGCCTTGATGGATGAGGCAAATCGACAGGTCGATTTAACCCGGCGCGCGGCCCTGTTGCGCGAGGTGGAGATGATTCTTGTGCATGATGAAGTGCCGATCATCCCGATTTATTTTTACGTCGGGTTCAATTATTACAATCCGGAGCGGATCAAGGGGATATATCCCAATATACTTGACGATCATCCGCTCAACGCCATTTGGAAAACTGGAGTTGCGAAATGGGAACCATTCAGCGGGCGTGCAACGTTCTCTCTACCCGTGAACCCGAATCGAGAATGGAGCCTCCTCTCCCCGGCCCTCTCCTCCACAAGTGTGTGGAGGAGAGGGAGAAGCTCTCCTGGCGTTCGGCCAGGACAATTGCTCAGTGATTTTTCCAAGCGTAGCGCTGCTCCTTTCCCTCTCTTGGGGGAGAGGGTTAGGGTGAGGGCGGGCCTCCCCGACAATTGCATCCTTCCGGAAAAGGAGTGACGGCGCCATGTATTTCATCAAGCGCATTTTGTTTCTCGCGCCCTTGCTGTTGCTGATCAGCTTCCTGGCTTTTGTGCTAGTCCATGCCATGCCCGGTGGGCCGTTTGATCGCGAGCGCACGCCGGCCTCGCCCGAAATTGAGCGCCATCTGCTGGCCAAGTACCATCTCGACGAGCCGATCCTCAAACAATACGGACACTATCTCAACGGGCTTTTCCACGGCGATTTCGGGCCGTCCATGAAATACCGCAATCACTCGGTCACCGACATCATCGCGGCCGGGCTGCCGGTTTCGTTGAGCCTTGGCGCGCTTTCTTTTTGCTTCGCCATGGGAGTCGGGCTGCCGCTGGGATTTTTTACCGCGGTCCACAAGGGGCGCGGGCAGGATTACCTGGGAAGTTTCGCCGCCGCAGTGATGATCTGCGTTCCGAGCCTGGTCATCGGGCCGCTGCTCATCACGCTCTTCGCCATCAAATGGGGATGGTTCCCGGTCGCGCTCTGGACTTCGCCCTGGCACGTCGTTTTGCCGACGCTGACTCTGGGTCTCTTTTTCGCCGGTCGCGTGGCGCGGCTCATGCACGAAGGCATGCTGGCCACTCTTAATGCCGAATTCATCACCACCGCGCGCGCTAAGGGGCTGAGCGAATCGGCGATCTTGCTCAAGCACGCCTTCCGCCTCGCGGTGCTGCCGGTGCTATCTTATTCGGGGCCGATGCTGGCGGATTTGTTGACAGGGACTTTTGTCGTCGAGAATTTGTTTCAAATTCCGGGCCTGGGCGTCTTCATGGTAAACAGCTCGCTCAATGCCGATTACACGATGGTCGTCGGCTTGGTCTTGCTCTACGCCGTGCTGCTGCTGGTGTTGAATCTGGCGGTGGATTTCGTCCACAGCCTGCTGGACCCGCGCGTGCGTTATGACTGAACGCCTCCATCTTAGTCCGAACCAAAGAGCGTGGCGGCGCTTTCGCCGCAATCGCGGGGCGGCGGTCGCGCTGCTGGTGCTGCTGGGCTTGATGGCGCTGGTTTTGCTCTGGCCGCTGTTCAGACTTGCTCCCGCCGCAGCCATCCTGCCAAAGGCCATGACGCTTTTGCCTGACACCACTTCCGACACACTCTTCGCGCCACCGAGCTGGGAGCATTGGTTCGGCACCGACGCGCACGGACGAGACCTCTTGAGCCGGGTGTGCCACGGCTCGCGGATTTCGTTGCTGGTCGGTTTGGTGGGCGCCGCAGTCAGTTTGGTCATCGGCGTTTTGTGGGGCGCGGTGGCCGGATATGGCGGCGGACGGCTCGACAGTGTGATGATGCGAATTGTCGATGTGCTTTATGCGATGCCGACGGTTGTTTTCGTCATTGTCCTCGTCACAGCCATCAACGCCAAGCTGGAGAAATGGCAATCCGGCCCGCAGCCCCTTTCCGAAGAGAGCGCCCGGTGGCTGCAAATGGCGGGCTTGTTCGC
>DASYNM010000453.1:0-23515 GCA_036008545.1 Verrucomicrobiia bacterium | reverse complement strand
CGCGACGGGCGTCGAATAGCTGGCTTGTTTGTCCCAGGATTGCCAGTGCACTTTCTGTTCGCCCGGCCAGCCCGTCATCGGCACGCCTTCCCAATTCGCCTGGCCGACGCTTTCCCAAACCGTCTTGCCGGTGCCGGGGTCAAACGCCACCAGTCCCGAATTGGGTTGTCCGCCCACCATCACAATGAGCAATCCTTCCTCCAAAATGGGTGTGCTGCCGACGCCGAAAAAGGCCTCGGGCACGTGGAAGTCGGCCGCCGTATCGCGTTGCCAGATTAGCTTGCCCGTCTCCAATTCCAGGCAGGCCAACTTTCCCTCCGCGCCAAAGGTAAAACAAAGATTGGACGTGAGCAGCGGCGTACCGCGCGGGCCGTTGTTGTAGCCATAAGGATCGATGAAATGGCTTGGGTAACCAAATCGCCAGAGGGAATTACCAGTGTCGGCGGCGAAACATTCCACGATCTCTTCATCGCCAGTGCGGTGGTGAAGCACGAGTCTCTGACCGAGCACGGACGGAGCGCCGTAGCCCGTCCCGATGTCCTTCTCCCAAATCAACTTCGGTCCGGTGGCGGGCCATTGGTCCAGCAAACCTTTTTCATCGGATATCCCGTTGGCGTGCGGTCCGAGAAATCGCGGCCACTCCTCAATTGAATCTTCAGCCCCGAGGAGCGTTGACGTCGAAATGAGAAACATTGCCGCGAAAATAGGGCCGGCTTTTTCAAAGGAGCTGCAGAGGTCGAAAGTTTTATTCACGCTTCAAGACAAAAACCATGCGCGCCTGCGAGGGTCAAACTCTAACTTCACACACGCCAGCAGGAAAATGCGGCGAGCAAGCGAGGCTGATTGGCTCATTCGGCTTCGTGACCAGACTCGTGCATTGATATTGTCACCAAGCCAGAAACGATGCTAAATTGCCGGCGGTTCATGTGCAGTATTAAACCCAATTTTGATTATGCCAAAAATGCGCGTTGCCCAGATCGCCCGTGCGGGCGGATCATTTGAGATTGTTGAACGTGAAATTCCGCAGCCTGGCGCCGGCCAGGTGCGAATCAAGGTCCAGGCCTGCGGCATTTGCCACAGCGATTCGTTGGTGAAGGAGGGCCTCTGGCCGGGCCTGCAATACCCGCGCGTGCCCGGTCACGAAGTCGTTGGCGTGGTGGACGCCGTGGGCGCGGACGTAACGCGGTGGAAATCCGGCCAGCGAGTGGGCGTAGGCTGGCACGGCGGCAATTGCGGTTTGTGCGATGCGTGCCGTAACGGTGATTTCTTCGGCTGCACAGTGGCGTTGCAGGTCACCGGCATTTCCTTCGACGGTGGTTACGCGGACTACATGGTGGCGCCGGCGATTGCCGTGGCCTCGGTGCCGGATGATTTGTCTTCAGTGGAAGCCGCGCCACTTATGTGCGCCGGCATCACCACCTACAATGCGCTGCGCAACAGCCAGGCGCGGCCCGGCGATCTCGTCGCGGTGCTGGGGCTTGGTGGACTCGGGCATCTGGGCGTGCAATACGCTGTGAAGATGGGATTCAAGACGGTGGGCATCGCCCGCGGAGCCGACAAGGGGCCTCTGGCCAAGAAATTGGGCGCACATTTTTACATTGATAGCCAGCAGCAGGACCCGGCCGCCGAATTGCAAAAGCTGGGCGGCGCAAAAGTGATCATCGCAACGGTGACCAACGGCGACGCCATGAGCGCGGTGCAAGGGGGACTCGGCTTGAATGGAACCCTGATGCTGATAGGCGCCGCGCAATCCATGACAGTGTCGCCGCTGCTCTTGCTTTTAGGCCGACGCGCGATCAAAGGCTGGTACTCCGGCACGGCGGCTGATTCACAGGACACCCTTGCTTTTAGCGTGCTTTCCGGCGTGCGCTCGATGAACGAGGTCTATCCTCTGGAGCGCGTGGCGGAAGCTTATGAGCGCATGGAAAGCGGCAAGGCGCGATTCCGCGTCGTGCTCACCACGAGTCAGTAGAAATCTTCGCCGTGGCGCAATGCAAATGCCGGAGGCGAGTCATCGTCGCCTCCGGCATGTTACCCTTCGGAACTAACGGGTCCGCCCTCCGCTACTGCGCCTCCGCGACGGCGCGGTAAAATCGATGCGGCATATTCTTGGCCGCGGCATCCAACACGTCGATGATGCCGGTGGAAGTGGCCGTGACGGTTTCCAAGAATGACCAACTCAACAAGTCGGTTGAGAACTGAACGTCGTAAGCATGGCCCGGCATCCCGCCGAAAGTGAGCTGGACGCCGGTGGTGGTGATATCCGATGCGTCAATCTGAATTTGATTGACCGGGAGAAACTCGAACGTGACGAAGCCCACTGCTTCCCCGCCACGACCATCCGAGTACAAGACGCCGAACGAGTCCTCATCCGCCACGAGATTGTCGGGCGGGGCGTAGGTCAGTGTAGTTCCGTTAGTGGTGACGATGCCTCCTTCGTCCGAAATGCCGTCCACGCTGGCGAGAGTGATGGTATCGCCGTCCTCATCGGTCACGTTGGTCAAAAGCTCGCTGATCGGGATGGTCAATGTAACCCCCTTTGTCGCCGTGATCACCACGTCGGCTGCCACCGGCGGATGATCCAGCAACACCACGCGGCTGGCGAACACAGTGTTGCTGCCGTAGGCTAATTCCACTTGAACGACCCATGAATTCGTGCTGGTGTCGTCGCCGGTAAAAGTCACTTGCCGCAACAGAGCCGTCAGCGTCGCGGAGGAGAGGCTGTTAGTTCCAAAGGTGATAAGGAGCGAGTTGGTTGTTTGGCTAAGGGTCGCAAACATAGCGCCACCGTAGCTGACATTGGTTCCTTGCACTCCGATTTGCCCCGCGTTGGTGCCCTGCGACGTCACCGCCAACTCATCCTCGGCATTGGCATTGGTCACGATCGTGACGGTCAAGAGCCCTCCTGCGAAATTGATGCTATCGCCGTCATTGACCATGGCGTTCGCGTCCAGGTCGACTGGACCATTGCCCACCACGAAGTAGGCTGGCTCGGAGTTGAGCACAAGCGCGGCGACGACATTCAAGTTCGCATTGTTTAGGGCAACGCTGTAGTTGGAAGCCTGGTGCAGAGGATCGACCAGTGTTGGAACGATCAGATAAATTCCGGCCGGCGAATTCGTCTGCGCATTAGAACTATAGGTCGCCGTGATGTCGTCGCCGTCAACGAGGCCGACGATCGTGCCGGTAAAGACAGGGTTAGTCGTCCCATAGGAACGAGTTGCCGGGTCAGCAGTTACGGTGAGCGCCAAAGGCGTGACGGAGAGTGTGCCGTTGACATAACCAATCGCGTAGTCGGAATCGACGGCGGCACTGGCGATGATAGCGTAGGCCCCTGCGGGACTGCCAGCCGTGGCGACCGTGGCGAGAGTCGGCAGTATGTTCAGGTTCGCCGAGGTGTCCCCGTTCACAAAGCCGGCGTAACTAGCGGTCAAGGTCGGCAGCGCCGCGCCATAAGCTTTAGATTGGTTGTCGGCGGTAATTGTCAGAGAAGCTCCTGTGACCGTAAGCGTGCCGTTGACATACAAAATGGAATAGTCGCTGTCGGAAGCGCCCCCGGGGGTAATGGAATACGGACTGCCGGTTACGTGACTGGCGGAAGTAGCCGTCGTGCTGAGCATCGGTAGAGTGGTCAGGCTCGCCGCGGTGTCCCCGTTGACAAAGCCAGTGTAGCTGGCGGTCAGAGTAGGCAACGCCGCACCGTAAGTTGTGCTCAGGTTGTCAGCGGTGATCGTGAGAGAGACTCCTGTCACCGTGAGAGTGCCGCTGACATAAGAAATGCCGTAGTCGGCATCCACTGCGGCAATAGCAGTGATGGGATACGGACTGCCGCTGACGTGACTGGCGGAAGTAGCGGTCGTGAGGAGTGTCGGTAATGTGGTCATGCTCGCCGCAGTGTCGCCGTTCACGAAACCTGCATAACTGGCGGTCAGCGCCGCCAGTGCCGCACCGTAAGCTTTGGATTGGTTGTCCGCGGTAATGGTCAAAGAGGCCGTTGTCACAGTCAGTGTGCCGCTCGCATAAGAAATGGCGTAGTCGGCATCAACTGCGCCACCGGTCGTGATGGAATATGGACTGCCGCTGACGTGACTGGCGGAAGTAGCAGGCGTACTGAGCGTCGGGGGAGTGGTCAAGCTGGCCGCGGTGTCCTCGTTAACAAAACCAACGTAACTCGCGGTCAACGTTGGCAGGACCGCACCGTAAGACTTTGATTGGTTGTTGGCCGTGATCGTCAAGGGGGCTGCCGTAACCGTGAGCGAACCGCTGGCATAACTAATCGCGTAGTTGGAATCCAGGGCGCCAGTGACCACAATGGGATAAGGACTGCCGTTCACGTGACTGGTGCCGGTAGCCGTCGTGATCAGAGTCGGCGTAGTTGTCAAACTTGCCACTGTGTCATCGTTGACGAAGCCGGCATAACTAGCAGTCAAGGCCGGGAAGGCCGCGCCGTACATCATGCTTTGGTTGTCAGCCGTGATCGTGAGCGGGGCCGCCGAGGCGGCTACGATTGCGTTCGTCATCGCCTCTGCGTAATTGGTGTCGCCGGCTTTGATCGCTTCAATCACCACGTCGCCGCTTCCTGCCAGAATGACCAGGTTTGTTCCATCATCGATTTCGCCGGGGCCGCTGAGCACGGTGTAGATGATGATGCCAAGACCCGAGCCGCCACTGGCGCTCAAGACGCTGCTTGAGCCATAGACCTGTGAACCAGCCAGCGTAAAGACGAGCGGCGCTTGCGCGGCCAAGGTAACGGTTTCCGAAACGTCGTTGGTCGATCCGAAAAAGTCAGCATCACCTGCGTATTCGGCGCTGATGTCATCGACTCCTACCGGAAGGTTCGTGATGGCTAACGTCGCAGTGGCGTTGGATCCCGACGCGATGAGGCTGGCCGAACCCAGCGATGTTTCGCCATAGCTAAAGTTGACGAGGCCCGTTGGCGCAGCCAAGCCGCTGGCCGGAGTCACGGTCGCCGTCAATGTGACTGAATCACCCCAAGCCGACGGATTGGGGCTGTTGGATTGGGTCACGCTTGTACTAGTCAAGCTGGCAGTGCCTGGCGTGATCAGCAATGCGGGCCTTAGAAGAGGTAAGCTCGATTGATAAGAGTCGAATACGAACCCATCACCGCTGAGGTCGTCGCCAAATACTTCGTTGGTGAGCTCGAGGCTGACAATTTTTGAGCCGCCGAGTATTGAGTTAACAAAAGCAGTAACGTCGATGTACTTCCAATCGCCGGCGGCCAGCGCACTTGTATCATTGACATCAATGGCCGAGTCCAACGTCAAAGGCAGATTCGTATTGGCTTCAGACCATGTATTGTCGAATGAACCGTAAACGCTGAGGTAGGGTGTTCCGAAAGACTGGCAAACATGAATTCGCAAATAGGCGCTTGCAACAGTGCCGCTCATCGCGCTCAGATCGTATTGGAGCGCCGTCGAGTCGTAGCCATAATTCGCATCCGTGTTAGCCACCCAATTAACGACTTCACCTGGCACCGAGAGTGTATCGTCCATGTAGAAGTCGCCGTAGCCATCAGTCCAGAGGCTGGCAGATGCGTCAACAACAGTGTTTGTCACCGGAGTCAGGGTAAGAAACGAACCATAAACGTCGGCATTATCTTTGAGCAAGCCGTCGGAAGCCAAGACGTCTCCGCCCGCGTTGCCAGCCGAATCGCCGCTGAAAGTAAGATTGGTTTCCTCCGCCACTCCGCCCGGATGAACAAAGATGGCGCCGCCCTTGCCTTCTCCGCTTTGTCCGCCTGCACCCGCACCGCCACCGGTGGCCGAATTAGCTTGGAAGGTTACGTTGGAAAGAATGACTAAGGCGCCTTGCCAAACACAAACGGCGCCGCCCAATCCCGCGCCGCCACCACCGCCGCCTCCGGCGTACTGCTCTCCGCCTGCGCCACCCGCGCCGCCCAATGCCGCGCTGGTGCCGCCCGCTCCGCCGGGCGCGGCGAAACCGCCATTGCCGCCACCACCGCCACCGCCACCGCCAAACGAACCGTTGCCACCGGGCCCTGCCGCGCCAATACCCGACGCAGTTCCGCCGCCGCCACCGCCAGGGTTTGCGCCGGCGACGCCACCGGGAATCGGGTTGCCGTGCGAATCGTAGCCCGAAGTTCCCGCTCCAGGCAAAACCCCGCTGTTGCCCCCGTTTCCGCTCCCTCCAGCCGAACCGGCCGCGCTGTCCTCCGCCCCGCCGCTGGCGCCACCATGACCACCCGTCACGCTATTATTGACGAAGACCACGTCTTGAATTGAAACGGTCGAGGAGTAGTCAGCGATGATTCCCCCGCCCATCCCACCGCCGCCGCCGCCACCTCCATCGCCTGCGACGCCGTTGCCGCCGGCAGCTTTGCCGTGTGCAATGGTGAGACCGCTTACGATAGAAACGCCACCTTTAAAGTGGAATACCCTGCTGGCGTCGTTGCCGCTTACGGTTAGCAAAGCCGAGCCTGGACCCGATATCGTCACGCTTGTATTGACAGCAATTTCGCCGGAAGGGAGGGTGATGGTTTGACCGTTGAGTGATGAATCGAAATCGATTGTGTCGCCGCTCGCCGCCGCCAATACGGTTTGTCGCAGCGATCCAGCGGCATTGTCAGAGGTGTTTGCCACTGTCAGAGTAGCGCCGTACATGCGGGAGGCGCTGCCGAAAAGAGCGCAAGCGGCTAGAACCGAATAGACGGACAGTTTGCAGAAACGATTTCTAATAGAACTGCCGGTTGCGTTCACGAACTCGTTTGTTGCCGTTGCCGACGAGCATGCATGATAGTTTTGTTTCATATCGAGCGATACTTAAGCAGACGGATTACTTGACTGCTATGGGGTGTTCTTCCCAGTTACTTAAAGTCTGCTTCGCGAATTCGCCGAACGTAGCCCCATTTACTTAGCGCCCAAGATTTGTGTGCCGAGCTTTCTGCTAGTCAGCTCGATGCACGGTAGGATTGAGTGCGAAAAACATTCGTCTTAACTCCGTGGCGTGCGGGATTCAATTGGCGGAGGCCGCCTTGTGCGACTCCAATTCCTCCCAGCGCGCGTAAAGCCGAGGCAGCTTGTCCTTGGCGGTAGCCAGCGCCGCCAGCAGCTCGTTGGTCTGTGTCGCGTGGGTGCGATGAAAATCCGGCGACGCAAACAAGCCTTCAATCCGCGCAATCTCCTCCTCAAGGGCGAGTATCTGTGGTTCGATGCTTTCCAATTCGCGCGCTTCCTTGAAGGAAAGTTTGCCGGGTTTGGCGGGCTTGGGCGCGGTGCCCGCAGGCCGGGATGAACACACAGGCGCTCTATTCGGCGACGATTCTGCGGTCCAACGCGCGGCCGACTCCGCTACCTTCCGCTTTTTTTCCAGGTAATCATCGTAGTCGCCGGCATTGTGGCGGATGACGCTGTCGCCCTCGAATGCCAGAATATCCGTGCAGACGCGGTTGAGAAAATAACGGTCATGACTTACGACACACACGACTCCGGGGAACGCGCGCAAGGCTTCTTCCAGAACGCGCAGGGTAGGCAAATCGAGATCGTTAGTCGGTTCGTCAAGAATAAGGAAATTGCCGCCGCATTTTAAAATGCGCGCCAGCAGCAACCGACTGCGTTCGCCGCCAGAAAGATATTTCACCTGCGTCAAAATGCGTTCGTCGGCGAAGAGAAACCGCTTGAGGTAGCTGCGCAAAGAGATTTTGGCCTCGCCCCATTGTACCCACTCCGTGCCATCGGCGGCCTCGTCTAACACGGTGCGCTCGTCGTTCAATTGCAACCGCGATTGGTCCACGTAATTGAATTTCGTAAGCTGGCCCACCTTGACCGTGCCTTCGGTCGGTTCGAGTTGGCCGATGACGAGTTTGAGCAAGGTCGTTTTGCCAAGGCCGTTGCGACCGCAGAGGCCCACGCGCCGTCCGTTTTCAAACGCGAAGTTGAAGCCGCTGAAAAGCGTGCGTCCCCCGAGTTCCATCCCCAGATTGTTCAATTCCACCACGCGATTGCCCAGCGGTGGCGGCGGTGGGATGACCAGTTCCATGTCCTCTTCGACGGGCTTCGTCTCCTGCGCGGCCGTGTCATAATAACGCTCGAAGCGATCCTTCTGTTTGCTGCGTTGCGCGCGCGGACCCTGACGCACCCAGGCCAGTTCCTTCTTCAGAAACATCTGGCGCTTGTGCTCGATGGTGGCGTCGGCCGCCTGGCGCTCGGCCTTGTCAAGCAGGTAATCCGTGTAGTTGCCGGCGTGCGTGAAAAATCGGCCATCGCACAACTCCACGATGCGCTTGACGACACGGTCCAGAAAATAGCGATCATGCGTGACGACCAGAAACGCGCCGCGAAAGTTCTCCAAAAATCCCGCCACCCATTCGATGGACTCCGGGTCCAAATGGTTCGTAGGCTCGTCCAGGATCAGCAGTTCCGGTTGCGACACGATGGCGCGAGCCAACGCCACGCGACGCTGTTCACCTCCGGAGAGCGAGTCAATCCGACGTTCGCCTGGCGGACAGTCCAGATGCGCCATGGCGGTTTCGACACGTTGCTCAAGCGTCCAGCCATCGAGCGCCTGAATGCGGCGTTCCAGTTTCTCGTGCCGCTTGGACTCAGCGGGCAGCGATTCAAATTCCGCGATCAAATCCAGCGTGCGACACGCTCCCCGGCGCACATTGCCGCGCACGTCCAGCGACGCATCGAGCGTGAAATCCTGCGGGAGATAACTCACCACCAAATCGCGGCGGGCCGTGACTTCACCGCTGTCGGGCGTTTGCAGGCCGGCCAAGATTTTCAGAAACGTCGTCTTGCCGGAGCCATTGCGTCCGACCAATCCGATGCGGTCGCTCTCCTCGATGCCGAGTGTGGCGGAACGCAGGATCGCCCGCTCGTTGTAGCGGACGATCAAATCGGTGGCGGCGAGTATGGTGGACATCCCGGCTAGATGAGTAATCGAACACGAGCGCGGAGTCGAAATCAAAGTGGCTGACGGGGATGCGCGCTTGCAGCCGATGAACGCGCTGCGGGAACGCCCGTCATAAACGTTTCGCCAGTCAGCTTCGACTTCGCTAAAGAAACCAGTTTGCCGAGGATTTACCAAATCTTGGATGAAGCGCATGTGAAACTATCTGAAACTATCATGGAAATCAACGACTTGCAGAAGGCCGATTCTGCAAATCAATGACTTACGCACGTAACCGCGAACAGTAGCCAGCCCACCTCCACGGTGGGCCGTTGCTTTGTCGAGGCTTGAACTTACAACTGCTTTGCCGGAAAGGACTTCTTTGACAGGATGAACAGGATAAACAGGATTCCTTGTGCGGATCGCCCACCTTCCGAATGAGCACCTCGTCCTGTTCATCCTGTCATCCTGTCCAATCCGATTCCCGCTGATGTTTTTATAATCCATCATGGAGACGACTTTACGCCAGTTCTTGAAAACCAAAAAACCTACCGTAGGCTTTTTGGTATGATTTTTTTTGGAGGGCCGGAATCGCTGTTAATGACTGCTCCGCAACATCTTGCATCACGAAAAATCCCGAAAAATCGCCAAAACTCAAAAGCAAAGTAGATTTATATTTTCCAAAACATCGATTTAGCTGCCAAAACACCCCAAAAAAGGCCCGTTTTTCTGTCAGTACTAGGTTATGATGCGGCACGTGATCGCTAAGATGCTGCTGTTTAGGAATTTACGCCTATTATTGGAACTGCACTTTTTCGCATTCCCCGCCCCCTTTTTTAGGTCACGAGTGCGCTGGGCGAGGGAACGTCATCCTTGGATTTAGGCATCAAGTCGCACTCCACTTCATGCACCGCAGCTTTTGCCGGATTCACTAGACCTTGCGCGTCACGCCAGCGATGGAAGCGGGCGTTACCGATCGCGTCTGGACAATGGCTGAGATTAAAGGTTTAATCGATTAGAGCGATGAACCCGATCATCAGAAGAACCCTCTGGATTTGTATTGGCTGCTTCGTGTTCACAATCTTGATGATTTTCCGCGATTCACAAAGTTCGATCTGGATTCGCGGTATTGCAGCCGGTTGCCCCTTTGGCGTTGTGTTTATTTGCGGTCGGAAAGGCCAATAAATCAAATTGATGCTCTACCCCACTCCACCATTTATTTCTGATGACCAACGGCGAAGAGACCGCGATCACATCAAGCTGTTAGCGGTGTTTCATTTCGTGCTGAGCGGTCTGGTGGCTATGGTGATGGCAGGCCTCTTTGTCCATTATTTTTTTATGCACTATTTCTTTTCACGCCCCGAACTGTGGAAGGGAAATAATGGCGTCGCTCCGCCTAAAGGGTTCTTTGAAATCTTCATTTGGTTCTATATTGTCATGGGCACCTTCTTGGCGATTGCGTTCGTTGCGAACATTCTTTCCGGAGTGTTCCTTCTCAAGAGAAAGTTTCGCATGTTTTCCCTCGTGGTGGCGGGCCTGGATTGTGTGCAAATTCCCTTCGGAACCGTTTTAGGGGTGTTCACCCTTGTCGTGCTTCTCCGCGACTCCGTTCGCGAATCATACGTGACAGGACAGACATTGCAGTGAACGTAAGCGCACCTCGATGTTTCACCATCGGAAAAACCGGTACGGGTCATCCCATTCTTCCGGTTGGTCCAGATAGAGGCCGGCCAGCCAGCGCTTTTCCGATGCCGCGTCGTTGACAGGCGTGCGAAAGCGTTCCAGCAACGGCATCGAACCAGCCACTCCCATGTTGGCCAACAGACGCGAGACCAGGAACGACGCGCGACGGTAAGTCCGCTTGAGATTCGGCTGGTTGGTTCCGAATTGCCAGGGTTCGAGTTGACAGAACACCACGTCGGCGTCTTCGGCCTGAGCCAGGACGCCGTTGCCAACCACTCGCGCTCCATCCGAAACCAGCGACAGCTCGCGCGGCGCGCGGTCGTGGACATCCGCCGGTCCAATCCCAGCCAGCAGCGAGTTTCGCCCGAACGACTCGAAGAAAGCCGAGATGTGTTCCGCTTTCTTCATCTTGACGCCGAACGGAAGCAACGCCGTGGCGTCCTCCTGGTCAAGTCCGATCGCCAGCACATTTCCGCCCGCTTTGAGCCAGTCGGCCAGAGGCGCGGTGCGGCCCGCGAGGGTGGTTCCGGCGCCTGAACCTAAAATGAGAACTTGATCCTGCGACAAGCTTCCGCCCTCGTAGGAATCGACCGAAAGGCCAAGCGATTCGAGATGGCGCTTCCCGGCAGGCGGCCCCGCATAGACGGCTTTGCGTCGCGGCGAAGGCTTCCAAGCGCCAACGTATTCGAGGAGATTGCGCGCGAGTCGCTCGGCCGCAGGATCTGTTTCAGTGCGGCCCGTCACGTCCATTTGGCAGAAAATCATCAGGCCCTGTCCTTCGCGATATTCCAGCAGCGGACTGAATTGGAGACTGAAGCCGCCGTCCACTAGCGGCAGGAAATCGCCGCACGCCGGTTTTTCGATCAGCACGGAGGCCACATCGCCGCGATTGCCACAACGCCACGCATGCGGGACTTGCAGACCAGCCCATTGCACGATGGTTCCGTAGCGAGGACGCGATTCGTAAGTCAGTCGCGGGGGCGTGAGGGTCGCCGCGCCGCGCCAATCGAATAGATTGCTGGCGTCGATGCCGGCCAGGGCTGGATGATCCGGCACGCGCGCGAAGACGCGCCTCAGGCCATATTCCTCGACGCGAAACCCAAATCGTTTCGCTAACACGTCGGAAGTCTGCTCGAAAAGAAGCACTTTCAACCCCTCGCGCACGCGGCTGATGTCCAGCGCCGGCCCACCAACCGTCAGCGCGGATTTTCCGACGATGAGCATGTCGTAACCGGACAAATCAGTTTCCGCCGACACGGGTTGCGCCAGAATCCCCAACTTGTTCAGCCACGCGGCGGTTTCGCCTTTTGGATCGAAGAGGGCGATTTTTGCGCTCACTTGCGGGAGCGCGGGCGACGGCATGATGTCGATGGCAAAGTTGTCTTGCTGCGTCTCGCCATTACCAAATTTCACCGTGGCGTTAAGCTCGTATCTGCCGGACGCCAGCGTCGCCGGTAATGTAAGCCGCAACGGAATGCGCTGCTGCTCGCCCGCCGCGACCTTGGCACTCTTGCTGCCGGACTGAGCGCGCGGCAAGGCCAACGACCACCGGCAATCGCACGTCACGCTGTGGCGCGAGTTGTTGATGAGGATGACTTGCTTTTCAACCGTTTCGCCGGGAAGAAAATTGTGGTCTTTACTCGTAAATGCGGACGACTTGCCGCCGATCCAAGCCAGAAAAGGCCGGTTGTTGCGCAGCAGCGCCTCGGCGGCTGGCGTGGCGATCCAATCCGATCGCTCGTAGGCCGTGTCCATGTTCTCGTAGCGCTGTCCGAGGTAATCGGGGCTGAATCCCGGCCGCTGCAAGTTCTCCCAATCCACTTTCAATTCGCGGCGGTTCTTGTCCACTCCCTCGCGCAATTTCCAATAATGCCCGTACTCCCACGGTGAGATAGCCGACACGCCCCAGGTGCGATAAGCACGCCAATTATCAGTCAAGTAAAGGGCGAAAACCGGGTAGCGCTCCGCGAAGCGAGAGGAGCCGACTTCAACTGGATAATCCCAGCGATGCCAGACTTTGCCCGCCGCGAATTGTTTCGCCTCCCAGCGCAGATTCTGCTTTTCCGCGTCGCTAATTCGAAACGCGCTGTCGCCGAAAAATTGCGCGTTCCATTCCGCCAGGCAAAACTCCCACGGCACGGCGGCGCTGCCCCATTCGCGTTGGCCTTTGTACCAGCCGCGATACATCGTCCAATCCCAGGTAAAGGGCGCGCCGTATTCGCAGGTGAAAACAGGTTTGACACCCTCCGTCGCCCAGTGCTCGAACCAATCGGAAAGTTCCTGCACCGGCACGAAATTGGGGTAGAAATTGATCGCGTGCATCGAGCCTAAATTGCCGGAAGCGTGATGATAGACGATGCGGCTGGGGTCGAGGCGCCGCACGATGGCCTCCGCGCGCAAGGCCAGCGCGCAATTCTTGAGCGCCCAGGTATCGCGCGCGTCATGCAGGCCGTCGATCAGGTCGGGATTCATGTCTTCGTCGTAGCCCGTGGCATTGTGGCTCATGCTATACATCACGACCGCAGGATGGTTCTGGGCCGCGCGCACATAATACTCGGCGTGGCGGGCGTAGCCGTTGGTTTGGTCCGCCTCGGCGCTCGGCCAATCATAATGGCTGAAGTGCGGTTGCGAAAAAGAGACCAACATGCCTGTGTCGTCGGCCGCTCGCAGGATTTCTTCAAAGCCCAGGTGCGATCCCGGCTCGCACCCGTAATTATGCGTGTAAACTAAATTGATGCCGAAGCTCTTAAGCCGTTCCATGCTCTCCTTCGCTGCGCTGTAAGTGGACGAGCCCGCGCTGACCTGGGCATTGTCCAGCGGCACGGCCGAGAGAAAAATTCGCGTGCCGTTGAGATAGAAATCGCGGCCCTCGATCCAAAACTCCCGGAACCCAAACCGCACGGGGTAGCCGGTATCCACGACTCGGCCAGCGCCATCGAGCAGCGACAGTTCAAGAGTGCAAGTGTTCTGAGGAGTATCAACGTCCCAAAGCCGGTCCGGCATCCATTTTTCGGTGAACGCCACCCTGCCCTCTTTGAGATCGCGTTCCCGGAACGGCTGGCTGGTTATCGTTTTGCGGTTGCGGCCATCTTGAGAAACGCTCGCGCGCAAACGGTAGGTCTCGCCAGGCGCAAGACTGTCGAGGGCGGCGTCGAAAGTGCATTCCCGTTTGCGCACGGAAGTCTCAGTCCTGATGTCCGTCAGCCGTGGCCCGCGCGGAGTACTTGTCAAATATATGTCGCCGCATAAGCCGCGTCGCTCAACGGTGCCTTTGACCTGCTGCGCCGAGGCGGTGTCGATGTAGGAAAGCATGACGCCCTTGAGCGGCATTACCACCACCAGCAGCGCGAGGGAGTGCGTTTGGCCTGGGCGGCACGCGGACGTAAGGTCGAGTTCGCCGCCTGGAAAATGGATTTCGCCGGCACGCTTTCCGTCCACATACACCGCCGCGTAGGAATTGAGATACTCCACGCGCAGGGCAATACGACGGTTGGTCCAATTTTCGGGAAGGTGGAATTCGCGGCGATACCAAGCCGAGGTGACGTGGCCCAGGTCGCGATTGTTCCAACTGGCCGGCGAATAGACCGTCTGGCAATCCTTTTGCATGTAATCGGTAATGCCCGGCCAGCAGCCTGGAACTTTGAAGTAGCCCCAATTCCCATCGGGCACCGGCTCCGGCTGCGCCTCGGCCGGTTGCCATTGCCATAGCCCGTTGAGGCAAATTCGCTCGCGCGTGGGGGTGGTTTCGTGAAACGCCTTGGCGATGTCCCAGACAGCTTCCACGCCCGTTGGTAGAACTGCGTTGGGCTGCTGCTCGGCGACGGCGAAATTCAAGCTTAATCCAAGACACAAAAGGGCCGCGAGCAGCCAGCGTCCGCACTGTCCGCCGCGATGCGCCCGGAAAGCGATATAGACGCCCATAAGATTGCGCGTGATGTTCAAATTGACTGTTCCCGACCTGCGGCAATTGTCAAGGAATCTAGTCGATGCACGGATTCGCGCTGGCGCAAGAAGAAGCCAATCGCGCCCAACATCGCCAAAGCAAGTGCGGCAATTTGATAGCCGGAAATCGGTCCGAGGATTTTTGGCGTGTCACGAAGAAATTCGTGCAGAAAGCGGAAAATTCCGTAGGCCATCAAGTAAATGTGAAAGTGTTGGCCGGGCAGAATTTTTCGCCACCGCAGCAGCATAACGACGCCGAGCATCAAGGCGTTGAAAATAAGTTCAACCAAAGCCGCCGGCCAGCGCGCGACGCCGATGGCATCGTTCATAGTGAACCAGGATGGCGAGCAAACCTCTCCGAGACAGCAGCCCTGCAAGATGCAGCCGACGCGACCCAGCATGATGCCCAGCGGGGCGATGATGGCAAACCAATCGCCTGTGGATTGCCTGTAACCAACCAGGCGCTTCGCGGCTTCCACGGCAGCATAGCCACCGAGAAATGCACCCGTGATCGATTTGCCGGTCGCCAACACAACCCAACGGTTCGCATCGTGCCAGTGCAGCCATCCTTCCGCGGCGAGATAAACGATTTTCGCGCCAAGAAACGCACCAGCCAAGGCGGCGACGTAAATCAAAACGAGCCGGTCGTCGCGCCGCGCCAGCCTCGACCACATAATGACGCTCACGGCAATACCCGCCAGCATCAGAATGCCGTAGAATGGAAATTTGGAATACATCAAATATTATTAAGAGTAACTGCGCAGCCGACAAAAGCCACTATCCACCCCTCCACGACGAATAGAGCTATTCCAATCATAAAACCATTGAACCAAGATGACGGCCGCGATTTGCCCTCAAAACCTCCGCACATTCCGATAGATCCGTAGAGGCAAACGGCAAAGCTCAATACGTCGAGCCAGTGCATGGCGAAGCGAGGGTGTGGAGATTGCAATGCCTGAGACCCGATCGTGAACAGTCGAAGCGGCATTGGCGCAAGGGCGATTAAAAGGAACCTGAATTTTCCACCTCGATTGGGAGGCGGATTTGGATCGACAGGTAAATCGTTATTCACGGACTCAATGTTTATTTTGTTTTACAGTCTGCGAAGCCGGAACAATAGCGGCAGAACGAACCCATCCTCCCGTCCGGGCGGATGACATGCGCACAGCTGCGGAGTGGGGAAAATTCATGGAGCGCCTCGCCATGCGCCTGTGCAACCCAAAAGGAGGACGATGATTGCGTTGAGAATGAAAAAGAAGACGCAGAGAACAAATGCCAAGAACGCTTTGGCTGCCGCGCTCTTAATTCCCCGCGCGAGACCGATGCCCGCAGCCACGCTACAGACTAAATCCACTACCGCAAGAACCGCAGGAACGGTTGAGTCGACGCGGGTAAAGCGAAAGCAAACAAACGCGAGTGCGCTTGGGAAAAGGGCGACGAAGAGCCACAATATTTTTGGAAATGTTTTGCCCTCGTCGCCTGGCGGAGGTTGCGAGAATTGATTTTCTTCGCTCATGAATTCGTTTTGCAATCGGCGAAGCCGGAATAATAGCGGCAGAACGAATCCAGCTTCCCGTCCGGGCGGATGACATGCGTGCAGCAGCGGTCGATGCGGTCTTCGTCCCATGTCAGCGCGTCCATAAACGGTTTGATGAAAAGCCGGAAGGTGTGCGTTTCGTCCAGCTCGAACTTTTTGAGCAACTCTCCCAAAGGCTCGGATTCGCAGCCGCACTTCATCAAATCCTCGAGGCGGTAGCGGATTTTGTCATGTAGAAAACCTTGCACTGAGGTGAAATCAATGAAGTCGCTGACCGAGCGCACTTGCCCGTTCACCTTGAGCAGGTAACCGATGGTGGCGCAATTCGGATCGCCACACGGCAATGGTGTAAAATCCTCAAAACGGAGGCGGCCGGATGATTGGGCAACCGTTGCTAAAATGATGTCGGCGGTATTCAATCGATTCGCGTTTCCCGCAGGAGTTCGACCACTGCCGAACATCGGTTGAAAGCAGATTCCCCTTATGTTGGGATACTCGAGACCGAACTCAACGGCTTTCCAAAGATACGGGAGATTCTCGTTGGTCACCGTCATGGCCAGAGTAACAGGAATCTTCATGGCACGGCAACGTTCGAGACAGCGCTCGCGCAAGGCGCGCAGGTCCGCGCCGCGCAGGACGCGCTGGCCCTCCTCCTGCACGCCATCGAATTGGAGGTAAAGCTGGAACGCGCCGTAGCGAAAGGCCGAGCCAAGTTCCTGCGCGAAAGCGTCGTCATTGGCAATGCGAACGCCGTTGGTATTGAGCAAGACATAATCAATCTTTGGGTGGTCCTGCAACCAGCGCAGCAGTTCAAAGAATTGAGGGTGCAAGGTCGGCTCGCCGCCAGAGAGCTGAAGAATCTCGATACCGCCCTTGCGATCCACCACGCCCTGGATGCGCCGTTGCAGATCAGCCAGTGGGACGGCATCCACTCTTTGGCCGACGCCCACCGGAGAATCCGCGTAACACGTCGGGCAGGTGAGGTTGCAAGTATTGACAATCTCTATAAGGGCGAGACAAGTCGAAAGTTTTTCCTGCACACCGAGCGCTTCGCCAGGCTCGGCATTGCGACCGAGCGTGCCGGCGGGCGCATTATCCGAAACGCGACAAGCCTGCCCGCCGCAACACGCGTTCTCGGCTTTGCCCTGCGCCAGCCAATAAAAGCGCGCGTCGGAAGCAATGCAAACGCTGGCTTCCCCATGTTCGGGACAGGTGCGCTTCAGAAAAACTTTGGATGGAATACCGCCCGTGCGCCAGACCTCAGCCGGACAAGGGACATGGCAGACGGGGCAACGCGATGTTGTGCGCTTGAGGAGTTTGTCTCGCAATGCGAAATTGCCGGACGACAGAATAGATTCAAACGTGGCAATCATGTGGTGAGATTCATAAGGTGTGGCCCGTTACGCTAGACCCGATTGAGCAACCGAGTCCGGAAAGAAAATAGCTGAGACTACAGAGCAGGACTCCGATCCCAAAGGTTAATAGAGCGCTCCGACGTCCAGAAGCCGCGAGCCTTCCGATCACGATTCTAGTGCAGACAAGCCCTGAAATTAAGCCTCCGGACAATCCTGATAAAACCGCCAAGAATCCCAGATTCAGAGCGAACCCAATAAAACAGCAGATCGCCGGCGCGAACAACACGCCAAAGAACAGCGGCCAACGCGCCCGCGCAGCCGGAGGCGGAGTTCCTCCCTGAAGATGCTCGCTAGGCAAATCCTTCCCGCAATGCGGACAGATTTCCAGCGAGAAATCAGCCGGCAAGCCTTGTTGACAGTGCGGACAATTCATGGTGCCTCATCAAGGATTGACTGAACGGATCGTGATTGCCACCAAAAACGGGTTCAAACCCGCGGACCCTGTGCCTAAATCTATTGTTGTCACAGTTTCACCCGGAAACGGATTGTTCCATTTCTTGATGAAAAACCTCATGTCCGCCTTGGGCGTCCCATTAGTGTTGACTGTTTCCGACCAAACTACGGCATTAGTGAGTGACATATTGCGCGCTGCTTGATTCCACCCGAATCGACTCGCGGCAAAATCCTGGCCGAGAACGAGTGGAATGGTCTCGGTGTGCCCGTTGGCAAAATGAATGACGAATTGGCTGGAACAATTGGTCACATTAAACACATAAGCGCCATGAAGAAACGCCATGCCAGCGCATTTTTGCCCGACTGGTATGCTAATGCTATTGAATTTCCCATCGAACAAATCCCGGGTCATGATCAGGCCACGCACATCAAATTTAATCCCTTCCCAGGTGTGAGTGCCTGGTTCCAACCCGCGGAAGCCAGCCGGTTTCCAAACGGTTTGCCCGGGCAGCAGTTCATCGTAAAAAGGTGTCAGGTCCAGCATGGTCGCATCGGCTTGGGCATCGCGCGGCACGATTTGCTTCAGCGTCTGCATCTTGCGTTGCAGTCCTTGCTTTCGTACTTGAGCGGCTGTGGGGCCAAAGCAACCCAGGAACAACATGCTGGAAATCAGACATAAACTGCCGCCGCTAAAAAACAACCCGCCCCAAAAACGCTCCTGAAACGTCGAAAAACTCTTGATGGCCAACGCAAAACTAAAAAAACAACTGCATAGACAAATTATGGCAATTTCCACCCAAATCGCCGCGCCACCGCTTGGCCTGGCCAGAGAAACCAGCAGCCGGGAAAGCAAGACCGGCAAGAGCCACAACCACAGCCAGTGCTTCCGCATGTGCAGTTTTATCGGATTCAAGAATTGACCACAGCTATTCATAAAATGTCCCGATGGTTGACACTGCAGCGAGAATAGCACCGCACCGTTGACGCGCAAAATTGATAAAAATTGCCGGAGCATCACTTATATTGATAGCCACACCGCAAAGAGTGAAAATCCACGCTTGAAATTTCTTTTCGCGGGGCCGGTTTTGCGCGACAAAGACAGGGTGCATGCGCGCTTTTTGCTTGGTCCGGCCGGGGCGGGGAAAACTTTCCGCTGCCTGGCGGAAATTCGCCAGTCGCTGCTGGCGGAACCGGACGGGCCTCCCCTCATCCTGCTGGCTCCCAAACAGACCACCTACCAGTTGGAACGGCAACTTTTGGCGGACACAACTTTGCAAGGTTACACGCGCTTGCAGATTCTTTCCTTCGAGCGCCTGGCGAAATTCGTGCTCGCGTGGATCGGCGAACCGGAGCCAGCGCTGCTGTCCGAAGACGGTCGCATTATGGTATTGCACGCGTTGCTGGCGCGGCGGCGCAAGGAATTGCAAATCTTCCACGCCAGCGCGGGGCTGCCGGGCTTCGCGCGCCAGTTGAGCCTGGAATTGCGTAAATTGCAGCAAAGGCAAATCTCCCCCGAAATCCTGCGCCAACTCGCCGCGCAAACTGATTTGTCCGAAGGCTTGCGCCGCAAGCTGCATGATCTTTCCGTTTTGCTCGCCGATTATTTGGAGTGGCTGCAACGGCGGTCTTTGCAGGACGCGGAGTGTCTGCTCGACCTCGCTACCTCCACGCTCAAACGCGCCGAGTCGTCGGAGACGCAATTCTCGACGCTGTGGCTTGACGGGTTCGCGGAAATGACGACATCGGAAATGGATTTGCTGGCGGCAGTGGCGGCGTGCTGCGACAAAGTCACGCTGGCCTTCTGCCTGCCAGCCCCGCCACCGCAAACGCCCGGCTCCTGGCTCTCGATCTGGACGGGCATCGGCGAGACGTTTCGGCAATGCGTGGCCCGACTATCGGGCCTGCCGGGTGCGCGCGTGAGTGTGGATGTTTTGGAACGCGATGCAGCGCGCAGCCGATTTTCCGCGAATCCCGTTCTGCGGCATCTCGAGGAAAAATGGATGCAGCCTTCGGATTTTCTCAACGACTCCGGCGTAACGGTGAGCGATTCACTGCGACTGGCGGAGTGCCTTAATCCGGCGATGGAGACGGTTCTGGCTGCGCGAGAGATTTTGAAATTTGTGCGCGCGGGCGGACGATTCCGCGAGGCGGCGGTGCTGCTGCGGCAGATGGACGGCTATCATGACCATTTGCGCCGCGTCTTTTCGCGCTATGAAATCCCATTTTTTCTGGATCGCCGCCGCCCGGTCGCGCACCACCCGCTGGCCGAGTTGACGCGCAGCGCGTTGCGGGCCGCGGCCTTCGGCTGGCAGCACGACGATTGGTTTGCCGCGCTCAAAACGGGACTTGTCGCGGCCGAGGAGGAAGAGATCGACCGCCTGGAAAACGAAGCGCTGGCGCGCGGTTGGAAGGGCGAAGCGTGGTTTGCGCCACTGCCGACTGACAACGCGAATTCCGATTGGGCTGAACGGTTGCGACGGAAATGGATCGGGCCATATGCCAATTTCAGAAATGTTCTATCCGCGCAGCAATTTCGAGTTGACGGTCCGCAATTGATCCAGGCGGTGCGCCAGTTGTGGCGAGACCTCAACGTGGAGAAGACGCTCCAGGACTGGAGCCTGGCCGAAGACCCGAATCGCGCCGTCCACGACACGATCTGGCATCAGATGAACCAGTGGCTGGACGATATGGCGCTGGCTTTCACAGGGGATGCGATGGCTTTGCGCGACTGGCTACCCATCCTGGAGGCGGGCCTGGCGCAATTGAGCGTGGGCGTCATTCCACCGGTGCTGGACCAGGTGCTGATCGGCTCCATCGACCGCTCGCGCAATCCGGAGTTGAAATTGGCCGTGCTCCTGGGTGTCAACGAAACAGTCTTTCCCGCCACGCCGCCGCAGGGCCATTTGCTGGGCGAGGCGGACCGGGAGGAACTGGCAGCGCAGGAGATTCACTTGGGAAACGGGCGGCGCGAGTTTTTGAGCCGCGAACGTTTTCTCGGATACATCGCCTGCACACGCGCGCGCGAGCGTCTGGTGGTGACATGCGCGCGACAGGACAACGACGGCGGCGCCCTGAACCCGTCGCCGTTTTTTGCGCACCTAAACCGTCTGTTCTCCAAAGTGCCGGTCGAACAATTCGAGCAGCCGGATTGGCGCGAGGCCGAACATCTGATCGAATTGGCCGGCCAACTCGCGCGCGTCGGCAATCGCGCGCCCGTCTTAAGCGAACTCCTGCAACGACCGGCGTTCGCCTCGTTGCGGGAGCAGATGGCGTCGTTCGCGTGCGTCACCGAGGCGCTGGCGCTGAAGCCGGAGCAGGCCGCGCAACTTTACGGAGCGGCGCTGCGAACATCCGTCAGCCGCCTGGAAGATTTCGCAGCCTGTTCCTTCAAGTTCTTCGTGCGCTCGGGCTTGCGGGCTGAGGAACGGCAACGATACGAATTGGACGTGCGGGAACGCGGCAGTTTTCAACATGAGGTACTGGCGCGATTTCATAAAGCCTTGCAACGGGAAAACAAGAAGTGGCGCGACATCACTCCCGCCGAGGCCAGGCTGCGCGTCCGCCAGAGTGTAGCCGAGGTTCTGCCGCAATTTCGCGAGGGACTTCTTGAAGCAAGCGCGCCGGCCCGCTTCGCCGCGCGGACGGTGACGGAGTCGTTGCAAGACTTCGTCGCGGCGACGGTCGAATGGATGGCGCAATACGAATTTGATCCTTGCGCGGTCGAGGTGGGTTTCGGCATGGAGAATGGGCCACTGCCCGCATGGGAAATCGATCTGGGCGCTGGGCGGCGATTGATTTTTCGCGGCGTCATCGACCGCGTGGACTTGTGCCGCGCTGGACGCGAGGACGAGGCGCTGGCGGTCGTTGTCGATTATAAATCCAGCGCGCGCAAGATGGACAAAATCATGATGGCGCACGGTTTGCACCTGCAATTGCCCGCCTACCTCGGCGTGCTGCGGCATCTGGGCGACGCACGGAAAGCATTTGGCGTCGGGCGCCTGTTGCCGGCGGGTGTTTTCTACGTCAATTTGCGCGGACAATTCGAGCGCGGCGATTCGCGGCAGGAAATTTTGCCGCAGCGGGAGGAATTTCGGCAGAAGCGCTATCAGCACTCGGGGCGGTTTGACTTGACAGCATTGCCGTACCTGGACGATCGCCAGGCCAGCGAAGGCACGCAATTCAAATACAAGCTCAACGCCAACGGCGAGCCGGATGCGCGCAACACCGACCTGATGCGCCCGGAGGCGTTCGCCGAAATGCTCGATCACGTCGAAGCCGAATTGGTGCGGATGGGTGGCGAAATTTACGGCGGCGCCATCGGTCTGAATCCTTTTCAGAAAGGAAGCGAAAGGGCCTGCGACAAGTGCCAATATCAGGGCATCTGCCGCATTGATCCCTGGGTGAATTCCTTCCGCGTGCTGCGATAAACCACCGCGTTATGAAAGAGAGCTTCCAGCGCGGCCTGAAATTCAAACTTCTGGCGGTTCGAGCAAGCGCCGCGGCAAATCGCGCGCGCCATGCATCACGCGCTCAATGCTCAAGGCCTCACCACTTTCCCGATAAAAAATCAGATGAACTCCAAAGCGACCGCCAACAGGAAAGGACCGACTGTCCGCGAGTTCCGGCGCGCGGAATTTTCTCGTCTGTCCCAGTCCAGGATGTCGCGCGAGCATGCCCACCGTGAGGTGAAATGCATTTAGGAAACGCTCCGCCACCTCCGCATTCGCATTCTCCAGATACCAGCGATATTGATGCGCCAGGTCGGCCTCGGCCCGACTGGCGATGCTAACAGGCAAACTCATTTACCGTGGCGGGCCGTCTTACGAATCCGATTGAGCGTGCCGTTACCGTAGGGTCGATGGGGACTGCGCACTCCTTCGAGCAGCGCGGCCTCCAACGCGGGCGATTCAAAATCGTCGCGCAGTTCGAGCGCGCGCAGCGCATCGCGCACCACATCGCTTTCATCCACATAACGGCCGGTGCGAACCTTCTTTCTTACAAAAGTTTCCAATTCTTCCGTCAGAGTGACTTTCATGGATTTACTTTATTAAGGAGTTGGATGCTTCGCGGCGGCTTCCTTTTGCCTCTTTTCCCAATCCTGGATGTCCTTCTTGGTGAGGGCGCAGCCACCCTTGCCTTTGCAGGCGTTTTTGAATTTGCAGGAGTTGTCGTCGGTCTTGCATCCGCCCAAACCCTTGCACTCGTTGTCCCCGGAGCAATCGTGGACCTTCGGCATCTTCTTGGCGGGAGCGGCTTTGCCGGGAACGATGTTGGTGTTGGCGCCGGCTCCGATGTTCGTTCCATCGGCGTATGCCTGCCGGACGGCGGCACCGCTGAGCAGGCCGGCCATGGCGGCCACCAAAACTTTTCGAGACACATTTTTCATAGAAATGGCAATTTCGAGCCAAATCTACTCTGACACAGCGACGCTGACTGCTCAAGCGTAAACGGCGGGCAGACGCTTAACGGGGCGCGAATCAGCTTTTGAGCAAGTCTCTGGTAGGGACGCCGCGCTGCGGCGTCCGGTCGGCACAGCGCGCCGACCCTACCAAAGCCTGACTTGCGCCCCGCTTTACGAATGATTCACATGGATGGCTTCTTCTGTTCTTGCCACGCGATCAACACGAAAAGGATCGCCAAAACTATGAGCGACAGCCAGCCGTCAATTAGATTGTCA
>DASYNM010000452.1:0-23253 GCA_036008545.1 Verrucomicrobiia bacterium | reverse complement strand
CTTCGATTACCGCGCCCCGGACGCCCAGGCGCGCCATCTGCCCAGCCTCGAACACCTGATCGTGCCGGCGACCAATTTCGCCGACGCCCAGTTTCACGGCGAAGGCAAAGCCATCCCGCAACAAATGGATTTCTACGACGATCCGCAATTATTCTACCAACCTACCTCCGCCCAGGGCGCATGGCTGGAGATGCATTTCACTGTCACCAATAAAGAACCCGTGCGCCTCGTCCTCAACGTGACCAAGGCGCCGGACTACGGCACCTACCAAGCCTCCTTGAACGGCGTGAAGCTCCAAGGCCCGCTGGATTTCTACAACGCGAAAGTCGTCAACGAAGAATCACATCTGCTCGACTTCTGGCCCGAGCCAGGCGACTACACCTTGCGCCTGGAATGCACCGGCAAAAACGTCGCCTCCGCCAATTACTACTGCGGCCTGGAATCGCTGCGCTTACGCGGCCGCCGTCCCCGCGTCACCGCCATGGCCCACGACAAAAACAAAGATTGGCGCAAAGACCCCAAGCTTTATGGGGATGAATAAGAACGGTATGATTACTGGATTCGGAGCAAACGCCCGCCGTGTCGCTCATTTCCTACGGTCTTTTCCCGAATCTCTTGCGCTTCTTCCGTTGCTTCGCTTTGGATGAGCCCGCGCGGTAGACACCGGGTTCTTCGCGAAAAACTCCTCCATTTTCGACCCACCGCAAGTCACGTCCAATTAAAAGCTCGTTCATCTCGGCGTGATGAGTGTTCTTCATGGCTACCGGCTTTGTGGCGAATCCATGCCGGTCTGCAAGGGTTTGAACCTCCTCGGCGTTGTCGTAAGTCATCAAGAAATTGCCACTGAGCTTTTCGCAAATCGAAAACAAGCGCTCGTGGTCAATCTCCGAGTGGTTGTAGAGGCGCGAACCAGCGCTCTTGCCACTGGCGGTGTAAGGCGGGTCAATGAAGTACACGGCGTTTTTGTCATCCCGAAAGCGGGCGAGTTCATCAAAGGCGTCGCCGTGTTTGAATTCGATGCGATTTGAGACGTATTCGATGTTCGTTATCCGTTTGGCAATCGTTTGTGGATACCATCGCGACAGGATCCCTTTTCCATTCTCACCATTTTTCAAAACTCCAGCCCCTCCCGCTAGGATTCCGCCGTGCGCCGTTCGGTTTTTCAAAACCGTTTGAAATGCAAGATCACGCTGGGTTTTGGGAATCTTGACAGACTCTGCCTTAGCTGATTCAAGGGTGAGATCGAAAGTAAGGATGCGTTTCGCAAGCCATTGCGCATCGCCACCTAATATTGTCTCCCAAACTGCAGCAATCTGCTCATCGAGTTCCACCATGACCACGCGATCCGCCAGGAGTTCGAAAGCGGCGGTCAAGCTGATGATTCCGCCACCAGCAAAAGGCTCAACAAGAACGGCAGGTTGACTTGTCAAACTCATCATCCATCGACGGAAAAGGGGCACGAGCCATGTCTTGCCGCCTGGATAGCGGAAAGGACTGCGTTGCGGAACAGAAGCAACGTTCACTGGCCTCTCGTGTTCCTCGAATTCAAATTGTGGAAACAAGAAATTCTGCGACATAGCTCATTTTCCAAATGGATTTTCGAGCGTGCGGTTCGTCGGTGGCGTTTCCAGTTTCTCATCGACTTTCGTCTGAAGCTGACGCAAGAAATCTTCAATCTTGCCAGGGCGCGACTTCGTGATCTGATTCAGAGCGGGTTCAAATCCTGTATAAACATTGCGGGAGAGGAACATCTCGTATTGCGTACCGGCCGTGATTGGGGGCGTCAAATCGTAAATTAGCCAGGCGATGTCAGCTTCCGCCTTCGGCACTTCCGGCAATTTCGGGAGCGTATTGAAAAAGCCTTTGTTAAGGGCCACGGCCGTTTTCTTGCCCCACGCATTGATGATGCCACCCTTGAAAATTAGCTGCGGAGCAAGACGTTTCCGGGATGATGACAAGTAATCAGGACGCGGATAGTTTTCTTCGACCGTCCAATCCATTCCCGCGTTTTTCGCGGGTGCTTCCATGTAATGCTCGAAAGGGTTCCGAACGTTGCCGGAAATGTAAACTGCCTGCACCTCCAGCGCGCCAAAGTCATAAACTTTACCCGTCTTATCGTAAGCGCAGAGGACGATGTCAATGTTGCCAGCCGAACCGCCATCGGCGTCCTTCAAGCGAACTTCCGTAAGCGTTGTCCAAGTCGCATTGGCCGGGAAAAAGAAATCAGCCGCGTCGTCCGCGATCATCCAGCCTTGCCGAAAACGGATCGGGCAAGTGATGGCGATCTCGCTCTCATGGAAAACGCTGCAAACACCGAGTGGGTCTTGCGCTTTGTCTTTCGTGCAGTTCGGGACTTTATTGTTGAACGGACAAAGGCGTTTGTTACGGTGGCGATTGGCAGCGGCGCTCGTGTCTCCTACCGGAAATCCGAAGACTTCTGCAAGAGGATTCTTCAGCTTTGCTTGATTCGCCATGTGAGGAGGACTTTATCTGTCGGATTCGAATGTTTCGAGCAAATTCCTTATCTCATACAATTCTGTTGGCATTTAGTCAGATTTGTAAGATTGGGCGATAGTAGGTATTTTCCTAAGATTCGTTGGGGTACGCTTGATAACAGGCAGATCGCAGCCCACGCAAAAGCCGGCAATGCGTGTGATCCACGGCGTCCTCGCGGTGGGCATAGACCAGCACGTTGACGTCCGGCAGGATCATCCACCCTGTTCCATTGCGGCGAGCAAGGCGGCTGAATTATCCAGATCAATTCCGGGGCGGACGCCATCGCCTCCAACGGTGGTCAGGCGAAAGGGAGGCTGCGGAGCGACGGGCAGCGTTGGAGCGATTTTGTCCCGCAACGTCTCCTCAATGAGATGCGACAGGTCGCAGCCTTTCTCGCGAGCCAGTTTGGTGGCCTGGGCGAGCAGGGCGTCGTCGAGTTGAATCGTCGTCTCCATACTGGAAGATTACCGCAATGCCAGCCTACTGTCAAAGCATCGAATGGGTCGAATGCGCCGCCAGTTTTGTTCCCGGTCGTCTGCCGCAAGCACTTGCAAAAAATAAATATTGCGTTCCCAGCAACGTGTGGTATTGTGGGTTGTGTGCGGCGCTTAGGCGCCTGTTCTTTGAATTGTGAGTTGTGAGTTGTGAATTCCGAAGAGGGAAGGATGAAGGCTTGATGCGCGCGGGGCTGACCGCGGATGGGGGGGGTGTGTTGCCGTCCGTTTTGGGTTCGCGAACTAGGGCCGCCCGAAAGGAAGAGCCGAAACGGCGCGACGCAAGTCGTTGATTTCCAGGATAGTTTCAGATAGTTTCAGATAGTTTCAATGGGTTCCTCTGGCCAGGCGGAAATCGAACAAAGGAATTTTGGACAGGATTAACAAGATTAACAAGATTCGGAAATGAAAAACCAATATTGAGTCGGTGACCTGATTTGATCCCGTAAATCCTGTTCATCCTGTCAATTTGCCTCAAGTCTTCCCCGTCGGATTTAATTCTTGCGCTTGGCGCGGGTTGGGGAAAAATCTGGCCCTTCAATGAACCTCGCACTCGCTTTTGCCCAGTCGGCCCGGAGCGACTTTTCCAAGACCGCGCTTTTTTGGGGCGAGGCCAAATTCTCCTACGGCCAATTCTGGGAGCAAACTCTCGGCGTCGCGCAGCGATTGCAGTCCAGCCTCGGCGTCAAGCGCGGCGATCGGGTCGGCGTCTGGCTCAGGAATTGCCCGGAGTTTGTCCCAGTCCTCTTCGGCATCTGGCAAGCCGGAGCGGTCGCGGTGCCGATCAATAATTTCCTCAAACCACCCGAAGTCCAATTCATGCTGGCCGATGCCGGCATCGAGACCATCATCCTGGACGAATCGATGAAGGACGGCTTCGCGAAATTGGCGTCGGAGCAGCCCGGCTTGAAAGCGTTTTTCGTGGAGTCGATGGCCAGCCAAACAGGGCAGGGGGCTGAAGCGCGGGCGGACATGGCGGAAGGCGACTTGGCGGTGATCGTTTACACGTCCGGCACGACGGGCCATCCGAAAGGCGCGATGCTCTCGCACGGCAATCTTCTGGCCAACGTCGAGAGCTGCCGGCTAATGCTCCGGGCGGTCGGCGAGGATCGGTTCGCGGTGCTGCTGCCGATGTTTCACAGCTTCATGTTCACCGTCGGCGTGCTACTGCCGATGTTGGTCGGCGGTTCGATCGTGCTGATCAAGACGCTGCATCCGCCCAAGAACATCATCATGGAGATCATTCAGCATCGGGCGACTTTGCTGCCTGCGGTGCCGCAATTCTTCCGTGCGCTGACGCATAGCCAGGCGCCGGTGGATTTGCCGTTGCGTCTGTGCATCAGCGGCGGCGCGCCATTGCCGGCGGAGACGTTGCGGGAATTCACGGCGCGCTTCCCGATGCCGCTGCTGGAAGGCTACGGTTTGAGCGAGGCCAGTCCGGTGGTTTCCTTCACGCCCGTTAACGGCCCGTGGAAGGCGGGCTCCATCGGCGTGACGATTCCAGGCGTGGAAATGACGATCCAAAACGATGCAGGCGAGTTGCTGCCGGTCGGGGAGACGGGCGAACTTTGTGTGCGCGGAGACAACGTCATGCTTGGCTACTGGAACCAACCCGCGGCCACGGCGGAAGCCATGCGCAACGGCTGGCTTCTAACGGGCGATATCGGTTACGCTGATTCGGACGGATACTTTTACATCACCGACCGCAAGAAGGACATGCTGCTGGTCAACGGCATCAACGTTTACCCGCGCGAGATTGAGGAGGTTCTGTACCAATTTCCTGACGTCAAGGAGGCGGCGGTCATAGGCATCCCGGACGTGCGCAAAGGCGAGCAGCCGCTGGCGTTCGTCGCCAGCCAGGAAGGCGTGCAGTTGGAGGAGAAGGCGCTGTTGGACTATTTGCACGAGCGGTTGGCGGAGTACAAGGTGCCAAGGAAGGTGGTTTTCATGGACGCGTTGCCGCGTAGCGCCACCAGCAAGATTCTGAAGACGGAACTGCGGAAATTGGCCAAGAAGCCGGTTTAGAGGCCTGGAAACGGGTTTGAAACGTGAACATATCCTGCTAATTTGCAATATGTTAGGCTGAAAATGGCCTTTTACGAGTTGACTGCTCCCGCAAGCGACCCCTACACTGTCAGGACTGCGACACTACCGCCGGAAGCGGATTGAGCAGCGCGATTTTATGCCTGAAGGATATTGTGTTAAATGCAAAGCAAAGAAGGAAATTGCCGAGGCCGTCGAGGAGACCATGAAGAACGGGCGCAAGGCGATCAAAGGCAAATGTCCGACCTGCGGCGTGGTGATGTTTAAAATCCTGGGCGGCAAGGCCGCGGTGGTCCCGCCCGGCATCCCGAAAGCAAAGGACCAGCCGAGCTAATTTCTCTATGGCCCAAGAACTGGCTTACGTCATCATTACCCCATATACGCTGCACAAGTCCCGCACGGGCGGGATTCTGGCGCGTCTGATCACCCGCACCGGCCTGGAACTGGCCGCCGCGCGCATGTTCGCGCCCAGCGCCGAGCTGGTGCAGAAGTATTCCGATGTCATCGTTTCCACCGCCGATCCCCAGGACCGGCGCATCCAGGAACTCATTCGCGATTACATCCTTCGCAACCTCGCGCCGGACCCGAAGACCAAGCGCCCGCGCCGCGCCATGGTGCTGCTTTTTCGCGGCGAGGAAGCGGTGCGCAAGGTCCGCTCGGTTGTCGGCAACATTTCCGCCGAGCGCCGAGGTGGTGAAACCATCCGCGATACTTACGGCGATCTCATCTTGGATGAGCACGACCAAGTCCGCTACTTCGAGCCGGCCGTCTTGGCCGCGCCGACGTCCGACGAAGCGGTGGCCAAGTTGAAGCTCTGGGCCAGCTACTCCGACCGAGATGGCGGCGTGGTCGAGAGCACTGCGACCTATGCGCCAGGCGAGCAGCCTCAAAGGACGCTGGTGCTCATCAAGCCGGACAATTTTCGCTTCGCCACGGGGAGGCCCGGCAACGTAATCGATTTTCTCTCCCGCGCGGGTCTGTACATCGTCGGCATCAAAGTCCATCGCATGAGCGTGGCGGAGGCGTCGGAATTTTACGGGCCTGTGCGCGAGGTGTTGCGGACGAAGCTCAAGGACGTCGTGGCGTCGCGAGCCAAGGCGGCGCTGGAAAAGGAGTTTGGGTTCAAAATTCCGGCGGCGGAAGAAAAGCATTTTGGGGAAATCTTAGGGCCGTATTTCGGCGACAACCAATTCGACAACATCGTTAAATTCATGGCTGGCCGTTCCCCGGCGGATTGCGACCCCGCGCAGGCCAAGCAGCCAGGGACCGAGAGATGCATCGCATTGATCTACGAAGGAGTGGAGGCGATCGGCAAGATTCGAGACGTGCTGGGACCGACCGATCCATCCAAAGCGCCGCCAGGATCGGTGCGGCGCGAGTTCGGGTCCAACATCATGGTCAACGCCGCGCACGCCAGCGATTCCGTGGACAGCGCGAAGAGGGAGATGGGCATCGTCAACGTAGGCGAGAACAACTTCCGCACCGTAGTGGAAGAAGTTTACGGGAAGGTTTAGGCATGGCGAACGCGACGCTGCATAAATTCAGCGTCAAGGATTATTACCGCATGGCGGAAATAGGCGTGCTCCGCCCCGACGCCCGCGTGGAGTTGTTGGATGGAATCATTATCGACAACTCACCGGTTAGCCCATTGCACGCGGGAGTAGTTAGACGCTTGAATCGTTTTTTCCATGAATACTCAAGAGATCCCTGGCTGCTTTCTGTTCGTCACCCCGTGCATCTGGATGACTTTTCGGAGGCCGAGCCTGATGTTATGTTGGTCAGCCCCGCACCGGACTTTTACACCAGCCGTCATCCCAAACCGGCAGACGTTTTCCTGCTGATCGAAGTCTCAGACTCGACGGTGGAGACCGACCGCGAGGTGAAGCTGCCGATTTATGCCCGCGCCGGCATCGTGGAAGTTTGGATTGTGAATCTGACCGATGGATCGATCGAGGTCTATCGCGAACCGCATGACGCCGGTTACGCCAGCACCCAGATTTTGCGCGAGGGTGACTCCATCGCCCCGGCGCTCTTCACGGACGCCGTCATCGACGTCGCGCAATTGCTGCGGCATTAATCGTCACGGTCCAAGCTGCACCGCCTGCCGCAGTCTCTGTTTGATCGTCTTTTGCCGTTCCGGATCGAGCACCTTGGATCCGTTGCGCTCGGCGATGTAAAAGGTGTCGATGGCCGCCCCTTTTTCGGTGAGAATTTTCGCCAGATAGACGTTCACGTTCAACTCTGCCAGGCCTCGCGACACGTCGTAAAGCAATCCCAAACGATCCTCCGCCTGAACATCAACAATGGTGCGTGTATCGGAGGTGGCGTTATCCAATTCGACCACGGCCGGAATCCGTTCGCCGTCCAGCGATTTGTAAGTGGCCGGCGCGTGGCGAACTTTGGCGATGAGCGCGGGCAAATCCAAAGGCGCGCCCGTCTGAATCTTTTGCACCAGTTGCTCAAACTTGTCCCGCTCCTCCCGGTTGGCCAATTGCCCGGTGCGGGCGTCGGCGACGTAAAACGTATCCAGCACGATGCCGTCGAAACGCGTCAAAATCTCAGCGCCCAAGATGTTAAAGCCGGCGGCAGTGAGGCAGCCGGTGATGTTGGTGAAGAAGCGATCGCGGTTCCATGTGCAAAGCTTGACGCTGGTGTAGCCACGGTCCCGCTCGTTGTGCCAGGTGACGATCGGCACCAACGCGTTCTCCTCACTCTCGGACAATTGCAATTGGATGAAACGATGAACTTGCGTCACGTCACCCAGAATGTCCTTGGCATCGTTAATCTGACAATAACGCGGCGGTACATTGTTGAAATGGGCCTGAATTTCAGCCGGATCGAAGGTGGGCGGCGCCAAACGCTGGACTTCCTCAATTAGCAATTCCTTCTGACGCGCTTCGGCGAGGAGGAAATCGGTGCCGCCGCCCAATACCTGGCGGGCTTTATGGTAAAGGCGCCAGAGCACGGCGTCCTTGAACCCGTTCCACAATTGGTCGCTGGTGCCCATGGAATCGGCGAAAGTATGAAGCGTCAGCATCACCAGGTTCTCCGTGGTTTGGATTTGCCGCGCGAAGTTCTCGATCACAGCCGGGTCATCCAGATCGCGGCGTTGGGAAATTTGAGCCATCACGAGATGGTTTTCGATGACCAGGCGTAAGGTGTGCGATTTGGCCCCATCCAAGTCCAGGCGGCGCGAGACGCCCTGGGCCACATTGCCGCCGATTTCCTCGTGATGTCCCGTGCGAAAGGCCTTGCCGGAATCGTGCAACAGCAGAGCGAGGTAAAGAACATACGCGTTCTCCACTTCACGTGAAATTTCCGAGTAGCCGCTGAACGGCGGAGTTTTGGCCGACCAGACCTGGTCCAGCTTTTCGATGCACATTAACGTGTGCTCGTCGGCGGTGTACTGATGATAGAATTCCAATTGCACCAGGCAGGTCAGGCGTCCAAATTCCGGCAGGAACTTTCCCAGCAGCCCAACCTCGTGCATGGCACGCAACGCCGGCGCTACGCTGCCGCGCTGGTCCAGGATTTCCAGAAAGGTCGCGCGCACGTGTGGATCGCAGCGGAACGAGTTGTTGACCAGCGAAAGTTGGCTGCGAATAAGTTGCGCCGTTTCAGGATGCAATTTCAGCCCTTTTTGCTGGGCGTGCAGAAAGATGCGCATCAGCCGTTTGGGGCTTTCTCTGAAAATTCCCGACGACGCGGCGCGGATTTCGCCACCGGAAAATTTGAGTCCATCGACCACCGTCTCGTGATCCATTTTGGAGCGCGACCGAAAAATATCGCGCGCAAACGAGAGCAGGCGTTTGGGCGTCGGGAGCAAAGCCAGCCGCTGCTCGACGGCGCGCGTGATAAGATCGATGTTGCGGGTGTGGCCGTAGAACTCCCGCATGAATGCCTCCAATCGTTTGCCCGGCGAGCGGTCGTGCCAGCCCAGGTTGGCCGCGACACTCGGCTGCAAGCTTCGGCCCAAGACTTCGGCGGGGCGGTCAAGGTAGTAGTGCAACTCATTGCGCACGCGCAGCAGAAACCCGTAAGCTTGGTCGAGTTGCTTTCTTTCGGCGGCGCTAATCATCTCGCGTTGTTCCAGATCGGCCAGGGTGCGCGTGCGGTACTTGAAGTAGGCCATCCAGAGCAGGTTTTGGTAATCCCGCAGTCCACCGCAACCGTTCTTTATGTTCGGTTCCTGCATGAAGGCGGAATTGCCGTACTTGGCCCGCCGCGCGGCCTGATCCTCCACGCGCATTTGGATGTATTCTGTTTCATGGTCAATTACACACTTAGCCACCACCGTCCGGTAGAACTGCTCAAACAACTTCTGGTCCCCGCTAATCAGGCGCGCCTCGATGAGCGCGGTTTTGGACTGCATATCGGTGTTGGCCACCTTGACGCAATCGTCGACGGAGCGCACCGAGTGACCGACTTTCAACCCCAGGTCCCACAAGGTGTAAAGCGTGCCGTCCACCAACTCAGCTAGCGCCGGTCGCGCTCGGCTCCCTGAAACCATATCGCTTTCGTGCAGGAACATGATGTCGATGTCGCTATGCGGATTCAATTCGGCGCGTCCATATCCGCCAATGGCAACGAGAGCCACGACAGGCGGCGATTCCTTCGGCGACTGCGGCGAGGCCTTTTGGACGCCTTCCAATATGGATCGGAGCACCAGGTCGATGATGGCTGAACGGGCGCGGCAAATTTCGCGGCCATCCGTCCCCGCGCGGTGCAGGATTTTGAGACGGTGCGCCTCGACCTTGAGGAATCTCTTGTAGCGCACCAACTCCTGGCGGGGCAGGGCCTTGGCCGGCAACACCAAGCGCGTGGCGGCGCTGGCCTCGATTTTTTCTAACAACGTCGGCATCTGCACTGAAAGTAGAGCATAAATTAAAAGTTGGAAGTTTGAACTTCCTCGACTTTTACCTCCAACGAGGCCACACTGTGGCGTGTCGCAGGAGCTTCGAGTTCAAGCGCCGCCGTCAAAACCACTGTTGGTCTTTGACGGCGATTGCCAATTCTGCCGGCGCTGGATTGCCCGCTGGAAAAACGCCACCGGTGAGGCAGTGGATTATGTTTCCTTCCAGGAACTGACCGCGGCCGGCCGTTTTCCCGAGATTCCGGTCGAAAACTTTGCCGAGGCCGTTCACTTGATCTTGCCGGATGGCTCCGTCTCGCGTGGCGCGGAGGCGGTCTTTCGTTCCCTGGCCGAAGGCGGCCATTACCGCTGGCTGCTTGGCCTCTACCGAAAAGTCCCGCCGTTTACCGACCTGAGCGAATTGCTCTATGAAGAAGTCGCGTTGCACCGGACGGCGCTCTCGCAGTTGGACCGCATCTATGCCGGGCCTGGCATCCAACCGCCTGCCTACATTTGGACGCGCTTTGCTTTTCTGCGCGGATTGGCTTTGATTTATCTGATCGCTTTCTTCTCCTACTGGGTACAGATGGACGGACTGGTTGGCAGTCACGGAGTTTTTCCCGCGCAAGACGTCATGGCGGCGTACAAGCAACAAGCGGTGCAAGCCCATTTGGGATTGGAGCGATTCTTTAGGGCACCGACTTTCGGCTGGTGGAGTGCCAGCGATGCGGCGCTGCATTGGCAATGCGGCTTGGGTCTGGCTTGCGCGCTTGCGTTGTTGGCGGGGATCGCTCCTGCGGTGATGTTGTTCCTTTTGTGGGCGCTCTATCTCTCACTCTGCACTGTATCGGGGCCGTTCCTCAATTTTCAATGGGACGCGCTCCTTTTGGAAACGGGGTTCCTGGCCATCTTCTTGGCGCCCCTGCAACTCTGGGAGCGTCCGTCGCGCCTGGGCCGGCCGCCGGCATTGGTGCTCTGGCTGCTGCGCTGGCTGTTGTTTCGGCTCATGTTCGAGTCCGGTTGCGTCAAACTCATGAGCGGCGATACGGCGTGGTGGAACCTGACCGCGTTGCGCGTTCACTATGAAACTCAGCCGCTGCCGACATGGGTCGGCTGGTATGCCCACCAGCTCCCGTCCTCTTTTCAATCTTTCTCCGTTCTGGTGATGTTCGCGATTGAGTTAGTTGTTCCAGCTTTCATCTTTTCCGGGCGGCGACTGCGATTGCTGGCGGCCGGGATTTTCGCGGCCTTTCAGTTGATCATTCTGTTGACCGGCAATTACACCTTCTTCAATGGGCTGACGATTTTGTTGTGTGTGCCGCTACTGGATGACAAGGCCTTGCTGGTCTTTCGGAAGAGGAGCGTTCTGGCGACCGAGCCTCTTCCTGCTCCAAGGCGGGTAGCGCGCTGGCCCTGGCCGGTGACGTTGTGTTTGACTCTGTTCGTCGTGCCGCTAACGCTGATTCCATTCCTGAGGGCAGCGGGCGTCAGCCAATCGTGGCCCGCTCCAGTCGGCTGGCTGTTTGGCTGGACGCAACCCTGGCGCAGCTTTAACGGTTACGGTTTGTTCATGGTGATGACTCCGAAGCGTCCGGAAATCATTGTCCAAGGCAGCGATGATGGCAGCAACTGGAAGGATTACGAATTCGAGTACAAGCCCGGCGATGTCCGACGCGCGCCCGGTTTTGTCGCGCCCCACCAGCCCCGCTTGGATTGGCAGATGTGGTTTGCGGCCTTGGACCCGCCGCGCAATCGCGTGTGGTTTTATCATTTGGAGTATTGTCTATTGCAGAATTCGCGTCCGGTGCTGGCGCTGCTGGGGCCGAACCCATTCCCCAAGGCTCCGCCCAAGTACATTCGCGCCTTGTTCTACGAGTATCATTTCACCGACCGCGCCACCCGCCGCGCCACCGGCGCCTGGTGGCGGCGTGAATTGAAAGGCCTTTACGCCCCTCCGCTCACTCTGGAAGACTTCCGCCACGCTCAGGCCGTGGCCACCGGAACCTGAGCAAATCTTCACCATCGGGAGGGCGGAGCGCCACGACGCCCATGAGTAATCCAAATATCTTAGACAAAAAATCGTGGCGGTGACGCTTACAGAAGTGAAATCGCGCGAACATCGGTTCCAAGGCTGGAATACCTGAAGGTGAGGAATCGCATGCTCCGCCGTTGCAGAGGCATGAACGACAAGATCGAGGACCGGAACTTGCCACTCAATCTCGTGGCTGCATCTCCCGCCTGTAAATGGCGAATCGGGGACCTCGGCTCCGTTCTGAGAGCCATCGCCAATCCCACTCGAAGGCAAATCCTTGCTCTGCTCGCGATGCGCGACTTGTCCGTGAGTCGCATAGCGAGCCAGTTCAGCGTGAGTCGTCGCGCGATCATCAAACATTTGCAAATTTTGTATTCGGCCGATCTGATCTCCGTCCAGCGCAGCGGGCGCAACCGCATTCAGCGCCTGAACGCTCAACCGCTAAAAAAGGCAGAAGCGTGGATATCAGGTTTTGCAGCGCACGCGGACAACTCGCGCCATCAGCCCGATTCTGCACTCAAATCAAAATTGCAATAACGGCGCCAACAACGCGCATTTAACAGGCCCGGCAGATCGGTGATAATTTCCGTCCTGACCGCCCGACTATCCGATATAATGGTTTCGCAAGCGGCGAAACACGGGGCACAGGCGATAGTCGATGCAGCACCAGCACCCGGTTCGACGCGTAGTTTGTGGACGGGGCTTCCACGTCGATTTTAGGTTTGTTTGTCAGGGGCCGGTGCCAAGCAAAACCTCCCCGCTCTCATTAGTGCCGAGAAAATAGCCAGCGCCGATGTTTTGCTTCTGCAGCACCGCGCCATAAATCGGAATTGCCTTCTTGTTCGCCGGGTTCACGACGCTGCCCGTGAACCGCCCTGTTGAAGTCGAGATGGTCAGACTCATTTTGTTGGTGTCGGTGACCTTGCTGTTCTTTCCGAGCGTGAATTCATTCGTGAAGCTCTCTGGCAAATTCCCGTTCGTAAGCCAAAGCTGCCCGGCGGCGAAATCCAGCACGGGAACGCTATTCGTGAATTGGAACAGTGAGCCGATCACCTCGGTTTGGTTGGTGAAACCCGGCGAATAAAACTGTGCGGCCGGCTGCCGCAACTTCGTCCAGGTGACCACGCCTGCGATGTCGCTTGCAGGTTCACTAGCGAAGGTCAACCAGCCAAGAATCGAACCCTTTCCCAAATACAGCGAAACGTAAAGCGGCCACTGGCCCTGCCCGGATACTACGGCGGTTTGGAATACGCTGTGTCCGTCACCCAATCTACCGCTGAAAGTCAGATTGCCGTAGTGATCTACAGTCAAATTGCCGAAGCCGTCGCCTCCAGGCTGCGCTGAGGCATCGCTGCTGCCAGGTATGAGCAGCGTGTATTTGCCCGCCTGTGGCGCAAGATTCGTTTTGGAATAAACGGCGCGGTTGGCCACCAGCTCTGCCGTCCAAGTCCCGTCACTTATTAGGCCACTCAGAATATCCCGCCCACCTGAATTAAAGCCGAGCAGTATCGTGAGACGATTCGATTTTGAAATTGACACAGAGTTTGAGGCTAAACCAGCCTCAGAGAAGCTGCCCGAAAACGGGTAAGTTTTGCCTTCTGATAGAAGTTTTGCGGTGAAGGTGCCTCTTGGTCTCAGTGTCAAACTAAAGAAACCGGAACTCTCGAACGCGACTCCGTTGGTATCGTAGAAGAGGCCGCTGTAACCGGCGCTTATCGGAACGAACGTAAAACTTGCCGCGTAGGCCACGCCGCCCGACGGCACCGTGATCGTTCGCGGATTATCGGTGTTGTCGTCGTTCCATCCGGTAAATGTCCAACCAGTGTTGGCGGTGGCCGAGATCTGAACTTGCGAGCCAATCTCAAAAGTGCCGGCTCCGTTGACCGTCCCGCCGCTCGATGGCGCGGCGATAAGCGTAACAACCGCCGTGTTGGTGGTGAAGTTCGCGACATACACCACGTCGTTTGTAGGCACCGTGATCGTTCGCGGGTTTTGCGTGTTGCCGTCACTCCAGCCGGTGAAGGTCCAACCCGTGTTTGCAGTGGCGGAGATTTGAACTTGCGAGTCAATCCCCAAAGCGCCGCCGCCAGTCACGACGCCGCCGTTTGTCGGGTCCGCAAGCGTTGTGACGTTGACGGGATAGAGCTCCGCTATTTGTAAACCGGAAAGCACGGTATACTGGCTTGGCCCAGGAGTTACTGAAATTACGACGGGTTGTCCGCTTGCAACGACGACGTTAGTGAACTCCACATACTGCACTCCTTCTTGCCAAACCGAAGAAAGCCAGCCAGGGCCGTTGATCGTCGTCTCAACCCCATAGCTCTGCGAGCCTGCCGAGAGTTCAAAAACGCCGATTTCTTCGTCCACATTCCCATGTCCGTAGAGATAAAAGTCGTACGTGGCCGCACTCAAATTTGTTACAGTGAGCGTGAAGCTCGAAGCATAGTCCTCGTCATAAAGATAAGTGCCATACATGGGATCAGATGACCCATTGCCATACAATCCACAACCCTCGTCTGGAGAATAATAGTACGCCGTCAGTCCTGCGCCCGACAAAGCTCGATCCACGAATTCCAAATTAGTCATTACTCCTTCCGTAAAACTGTCTTCGGAATTGATGCTTGAAGTGCAAGTATTCCAATAGTCGTTAGCAGATACTCCGGTGGCAGCAAACCCAGTCTTTGCCGTAGCCGAAGCGGTCGTGAAAGCCACATCAATGAGCGCAGCCGGCCTCGGCACGATCGCTAATGAAAGCGGCGCCGGGGCGCTGGTAATGCTGCCATACGCGTTCGTCACGATGATCGAATAGTTGCCGGAGTTAGCCGGTTGGGCGTTGCTCACCGTATAACTGCTATTGGTCGCCCCGGAAATCTCGGAGCCATTCAAGAGCCATTGATAAATCAAAGGAGGCGTTCCGTCTGCCACGACGCTGAAGGTTGCTGTTGCCCCTTGAGGTACGTCTTGAAATGCTGGCGGATTCAGAATGGAGGGGCCGGAAAACGATGAAATTTGAAGCCCGGAAATTACCCCATAGCCGCCCTCTCCCGGAAAAACCCAAATCGTAACCGACTCGTGGCTCACGACCACGTTGGGAAACTCAACGTACTGCACACCATCCTGCCACACTGAAGAAAGCCAGCCGGCGCCATTGGTCGTCTCATAGCTTCCGTAGCTTTGCGTTCCACTCTGAAGCTCGTAAACGGAGTTTCCATCATCAGTGTTGCCGTGACCGTAGAGATAAAAATAATAAGATCCCGCGGGCAAACCTGTTACGTAAATGGTAATTTGATTACCGTCATAAAGGTAGGACCCATACATGGGATCAGATGATCCATTGGTGTCGCTCCCCCATCCCGGTATCGAGAAAACGGCTTGCACACTCGCGCCCGAGGCGGTCTGATTCACGAACTTGAGGTTGGACGCTGTGCCGATGGCCGATCCATTGACGGTGCAGGTATTCCAATAATCGTTGGTCGTTACTCCGACAGCGGCAAATCCCGTTTTTCCCGTGACCGAATTTGTTGTGAAAGCCACATCAATTAGAGTGCCGGCGCTCAACTTCATGGCGCCACTCAGAAAAACGGCCGCGAAAAGCACGATAAACCGGGATCTCCAATTTGATTTGTTGTTCATGGCATAGATGAACTTTTTCTGGCTGTGTTCGTGATTATCTTCCCACCGCCCGAATTTGCAAGCCATTTCACAGTGCCAAAACTTCGCTTTTCGGTTGAACTTGCCTGCGCGCCACCGCTTTCCGTTCTCCAACCAGTTCCTGAAACCGGAAGCAAAGATAATTCTCCCTTCGGCCTGTCCGCAGTGGGTCAGCAGGATGAAGCCAGGATATGACCTTAAGAAGTGGCAAAAATTGCTGATTTTGGATTTAATCCACCACGGGCTTTGCTCCGGGCTCGCTGGAAACAGCGGTAGGTTCTTCTGCAATTCGCGGTCAGGCTGCATCACATATTCTTGCTTCCACCTCCGCGCGCTCCGCGACTGTGCGCGAGAAGAAGCTGTTGAAATAGCGGAGAATTGCGTCGGCGTTGAAACACAGTCGAATATTTTCTCCTTGCGTTCCCACGTACATGTGGTAGTGTGAAATTAAGCGGCGCTCAGGCGCCTGTTCTTTGACATTTTGCAGTGAGATTGGCAGAGGGAAGAGCGGCTGGAAAAAGCCAAAACAGAACTGGGCACAGCAGGTCGCAAAGGGCGCGAGGAAGGAAATTTCTTTCTCTGTGCTCCTTGCGTGGCCGTGCGGCCGAGGTATTGTGGCCGACGGATCACGCCTCAGTTCTCCCTCGTGTGTCTTCGTGATCTTCGTGGTGAAAGGTCATAAAGCCCACGTAAGTCGTTGATTTTCACGATATTTCCAGATATTTCCTGATGGCCTTTTGTCAAATCATAGGAATTCAAGTCAGGCCTCGACGGAGTCTCGGCCCACCAAAATTAGAAATCGCACCCTATCGCAATTGAAAGAAGTTGGGAGCAGGCCGCCCAAATTTGCCAAAATAGCTTTACAGGAAGGGGCGCGGCTTGCAAAGTAGCGGGCGTGTCCGGGCAACTTATCGAGAACGGGCAGGTGAGCGCTCTTCCACGCGCCTTCGAATTCGAGCCTTTCACCTTGCCTGAGTTGGAGACCGCCATCCGACGGTCGCAGGATTACCTTTTGCGCGAACAAAAGCCTGAAGGCTATTGGATCGGCGAGCTGATTGTCGATTGCACGCTGGTGGCCGATGTGGTGGCGTATCATCACTGGAACAAATCGGTGGACGAGAAATGGCAGCGCAAGGCGGCTAATCACATTTTCAGTCTGCAATTGCCCACCGGCGGCTGGAGCATATATCCGGGCGGTCCGGCGGAAGTCAATGCGACTATCAAAGGTTACCTGGCCCTGAAATTGGCCGGCGTTTCGCCAACCGATCCGCGCATGTTGCGCGCCCGCCAAACGGCCCTCAGCCTGGGAGGCGTCCCGCGCTTAAACACCTTCTCCAAGCTCTATTTGGCTTTGATGGGCCTCTTCCCATGGGAGCACCTGCCAACCATCCCCTGCGAAGTGATGCTGCTCGGCAAATGGTTCGGCGTCTATTTCTATGACATGAGTTCGTGGAGCCGATCCATGCTGGTGCCGTTGTCCATCCTCAACCATTTCAAACCCACGCGGCGATTGGGACCAAAGGCAACGTTGAACGAGTTGTATCCGCTCGGTTTTCACGAGCGCGACCTTATGCTCCCGCGCGACCCGCAGCTTTTCACCTGGCGCAACTTATTCCTGTGGCTGGATTCGGTGCATAAGTTTGCCGAGCATTTTGCGCGCTTCCATATTCATCCTTTCCGCAAGCGCGCTTTGAAGAAAGCGGTGGAATGGATGGTGGCGCGTCAGGAAGGGAGCGACGGGTTGGCTGCGATTTTTCCAGGCATCCTCAACTCCTTGATTGTGTTCAAGGCGTTGGGCTATCCGGACGATCATCCCTTGGTCCGCCAATGCGAGGCGGAGTTGAAGAAACTCGAACACGAAACCGAGCACGCGGTTCGGATTGAGCCTTGTCTCTCGCCGGTGTGGGACACGGCCATCGTGGCCATTGCGTTGCACGAGTCGGGCTTGCCCAGCGACCATCCGGCGTTGGTCAAGGCGTGCGATTGGCTCATTGAACGCGAGGTCCGCTTCCGCGGTGACTGGCATTACAAGAACCCGGCAGACGTCGAACCCAGCGGTTGGGTCTTCGAATTCAACAACAAGTGGAACCCGGACGTGGATGACACGGCCATGGTTCTGCTGGCTTTGCGCAAAATTCCGACGGCCAATTCAGCGCGGCGCGACGCGGCATTCCGGCGTGGCTTGAATTGGATGCTCACTTTCCAATGCAAAGACGGAGGTTGGGCTTCTTTTGACAAGGATTGTACCAAGAGCTTCCTGGAAAAGGTCCCCTTTGCCGATCACAACGCGATGCTGGACCCGGAGTGCGCCGACATCACGGCGCGCATTCTGGAATTGCTGGGCTATGAGAATTTCAGTGTGGATAATCCGCAGGTGGAGCAGGCGCTGGAATTTATCCGCAGACATCAGGAGGAGGATGGCTCGTGGTATGGCCGCTGGGGTGTAAATTATATTTACGGAACATGGCAAGTCCTCCGCGGCCTCCGGGCCCTGGGCGTAAACATGAGCCAGGGCTGGATTCTCAAGGCGCGCGATTGGCTGGAGAGCGTGCAGCACGAAGATGGTGGCTGGGGCGAACGTTGCAACACCTACGACGACCCAGTCTTCAAAGGGCAGGGGTCGAGCACCGCCTCGCAAACCGCCTGGGCCGTCATGGGCCTGTGCGCATTCGACGACCCCTCGCGGCCCAGTGTGCAAAACGGCATTGAGCATCTCATCCGCACCCAGAACGCCGACGGCACCTGGACTGAGGCTGAGGCCACTGGCACCGGATTTCCGCGCGTGTTTTATCTCAAGTACGACATGTATCGCAATAGCTGGCCGCTGCTGGCGCTGGCGACCTATCGCAATCTGCTGCCCGGCGCCGCGTTGCGCCAACAAAGCCGCCACGCCCCGAGCGCCGCCTCCGCCCCCCGATAGCGGCTCGCCCACGTGAATTGGTTCTACCGTGGAATCATTCGTCCGGTGCTCTTCGCACAGGAAGCGGAGCAGATTCACGACCGCACTTTGCGTTTGCTGGCCTGCGTCAGTCGCAACAACTTTTTGTTGAACTTCACCTCGGCGCTTTGTGGCGCGCCCGAATTGCCCGTCGAACTTTTCGGGTTGCGCTTTCCCAATCCGGTGGGTCTGGCTGCGGGCATGGATAAGTGGGCGCAAGCAGTGCCAGCCTGGCAGGCGCTCGGCTTTGGTTTCAGCGAGTTGGGCGGCGTGACTTGGCAATCCCAACCTGGCAATCCGACCCCGCGCCTCTTCCGCGCTCTGGCCGACGAAGCGATTGTCAATAGCATGGGTTTCAATAATCCCGGAGCGTCGGCCTTTGCCGAGGCCCTGGAGCGATGGAAGCAGGCAGACCGCTGGCCCAGTCATCCGGTGGGCGTCAACCTCGGAAAATCGAAAGTCACTCCACTGGAGAAAGCCGCCGAGGACTACGCCAATACTTTTCGGGTCCTTCGCCCTTACGTAGATTTCTGCGTTGTCAACGTCAGTTCTCCCAACACTCCCAACTTGCGCCAGCTTCAAGACAAAAGCGCGCTCGACGAAATCCTGGCCGCCTTGCAGCAGAACAACACCGGCCCGAAACTCACTCCCATTTTGGTGAAGGTTGCGCCTGACTTGTCCTTCGAGGCTTTGGACGAAATTCTGGAATTGGCCGGTCCGCGCCGTCTGGCAGGATTTGTCGCGACCAATACCACGATTACCAGGCCGGATACGAAGGACGAACGATTGCGCCAGATTTATGGGCAACCCGGCGGTTTGAGTGGGCGGCCGTTGCGTCAACGCAGTAACGAAGTCATTCGGCATCTGCATCGGCAGAGCAGGGGAGCTTGGCCGATCATCGGCGTGGGAGGAATCTTTGACACCGCCGATGCGTGGGAAAAAATCACCGCCGGCGCGTCGCTCGTGCAAATTTATACCAGTTTGATTTATCGCGGCCCCGGCGTGGTGAAGGAGATTGTGACCGGTTTGCGGGAGCGTTTACGCCAAAACGGCTTCCAACGATTGGACCAGGCGGTGGGAACCGCCAAATAAACAGCAGACCAGATGAACCGCAAAATGGCTCGTTTCGGCCAAAATTCTAGGGCAAGGCATGCCGCTTCCGATAAAAAAGGAAGATTTTACACAAATAAAAGTTGACTGGTCAGTTAAGCGTTGTAAGTTTCTGCGCGTAGGAAGGTTCGGGCCGACATCGAACAACATGAAAAAGACATGTGAAACGAAAGAAAAGCTGCTCCAAGTGGGATTTGATCTCATTTGGGACAGCAGCTACGGCTCCGTCAGCGTGGACGATATCTGCAAGCGCGCCGGCATCAACAAGGGCAGTTTTTACTATTTTTTCCCCTCCAAGGCGGACTTGGCGGTGGCCGCGTACGAGGAGCACTGGAATGAGAAACGGCCCAAGATGGATCGAATCTTTTCGTCGCAAATTCCGCCGCTGGAACGAATCCATCAGTGGTGCCAATACATCTACGAAGGCCAAAAGGAGAAGGCCGAGAAATATGGCCACGTGTGCGGTTGTCCCTTCGCCAGCGTGGGCAGCGAAATCGCCACCTTTGATGAGAAAATTCGTGCCAAGAGCGAATTCTTGATGAACTCCAGCAGGAAATATGTTGAAAGCGCTCTCACCGACGCCATTCGCGAGGGCACCGTCACGGTGAAAGATCCGGTGGCGACATCGCTGACGCTGCAATCTCTGCTGCTCGGCATGTTGCTCGAAGCCAGGGTGCAAAACGACCTGAAAGTTTTGGATAACATGGAATCCACCATCCTCGATTTCATCGGGGCGAAAGCCGGTAGCGTTTTGGCAACTACTTAATGTAACAGAATAATAAGAGACGCATGAAAAAGGTTTTATGGCGAGCAAGCGTGTTGATCCTTTTGGTCGCAGGTTGCAAGCAAGAAACGAAGGTTGCGACGCTGCCGCCGAAGGTGTTCGTCTTGACCGTTGTGCCGCGGGACGTGCCGATTTATCAGCAGTGGATCGGAACTCTCGACGGCTATCCCAACGCCCAGATCCGCGCGCAAGTCAGCGGCTACTTGATGAAGCAGGATTACATCGAAGGCGGCCGAGTCAAACAAGGAGATCTGCTGTTTGAGATCGATGCGCGGCCATTCCAGGCCGCACTAGACCAGGCTTCGGCCAAACTGGAGCAGGACCAAGCCAGTCTCGGCAAGACGGAACTGGACGTCAAACGTTACACGCCTTTGGCCAAAGAGCAGGCCGTGAGCCAGGAAGAATTGGACGACGCCGTGCAGGCCAATCTCGGGGCCAAGGCAGCGATTGCAGCGGATAAAGCGGCGATCGAGACTGCCAGGTTGAATCTCGGTTTTACGAAGATTATCTCCCCAGTCGACGGCATCGCCGGAACCGCCCAGGCGCAAATTGGAGACTTGGTCGGGCCTGGCAGCGCGGTCTTGACCACCGTTTCCACCGTGGATCCCATTCGCGCTTACTTCAATGTAAATGAGCAATTCTATTTGAGTTACCGCCGAGGACATCCCGCCTCGGCGGACAATTTGTCGCCTGAGCAGGACATTCCCCTGCAACTGATCCTTTCCGATGGAACTCCTTACCCGAAAATCGGCAAGTGGTTGTTCACCAGCCGGCAGGTCGATGTCAACACCGGCACTTTGCAGGTCGCAGCCACCTTTGAGAATTCAGACTACGGTTTGCGGCCTGGGCAATACGGGCTGATCCGCGCCCAAATCGAGATGCGCAAGGGCGCACTGCTGGTGCCGCAGCGGGCAGTGAACGAGTTGCAGGGATCCTACCAAGTCGCCACGTTGGATCAAACGAACGCGATGCACCTCAAAACGGTGCAAGTAGGGGACCAGGTTGGCGGCGAATGGCTGATCGAGAGCGGTCTCGCCGCAAACGATCGAGTCGTCGCCGACGGTGCGCAGCGGGTCAAGGAGGGAACCGTGGTCGATCCGCAGCCTTACAACACGGGAAGCACCAATAACGCGGCGCCTGTAGCGAAGGAATAACGCCCTTTACGTTGTAATGTACCGCTTCTTCATCAATCGGCCGATTGTCGCAATGGTCATCGCCATTCTGCAAGTGGTGGTGGGATTGGTGACGATGTTGAGTCTGCCAGTGGCGCAGTATCCGAGCATTGTTCCGCCGGAAATCCGCATCCAGACGACCTACGTTGGAGCGGACGCTCAGACGCTGGCGCAATCCGTGGCCACACCCATCGAAGAGCAGATGAGCGGTGTGGACAACATGAATTACATGTATTCCGTAAGCGCCAACAACGGCGTGATGCGGATGGGCGTGAATTTCGATGTCAAGACGGACCCGAACATCGATCAAGTGCTCGCGCAGCTTAGGGAAAACCAGGCGCAACCGCAGTTGCCCGCCGCGGTGAACCAGTTCGGGATTACCCTGATCAAATCACCCACGACGCCGCTGATTCTAGTGGCACTGACCTCGCCCAAAGGCACGCACGATTCGACGTGGCTGGCGAATTACGCCTACATCAATTTGGTGGACCAAGTCACTCAGTTGAAGGGTATTTCCACCGTGACAGTATTCGGTGCGGGTCAGTATGCCATGCGTTTTTGGGTCAAGCCGGACCAGCTTGCGAAACTGAATCTCACCGTGAGTGATCTCGTCACTGCCATTAACGCGCAGAATACCGTCAACCCGGCCGGGCAGGTAGGCGGCCCGCCGACGCCCACAGGCCAGGAGTTCACCTACACCATTACAGCCCAAAGCCGGCTGGTGTCGGAGCAGGAGTTCGGAGACATCGTCGTGCGCGAGAATCCCGACGGCTCGGTGGTGCGCTTGAAGGACGTGGCGCGGATCGAACTTGGGGCGCAAACCTACAGCATCGTGGGCAAATTGGACGGGAAACCTTCCGCCGTCATGGCCATCTATCAATTGCCCGGCTCCAACGCGATCGACGCGGCCAACAACGTGCGAAATCTCATGGACACACTCAAGGCTCGCTTCCCGGGAGATCTGGAGTATTTCGTTTCGCTGGACACGACTCGCGCCGTGACCGAAGGCATGAGGGAAATCAAGTGGACTCTTGGCATCGCGCTGTGCTTGGTCATCATTGTGGTGTTCATTTTCCTGCAAGGCTGGCGGGCGTCGCTCATTCCGCTGCTGGCCGTGCCGGTTTCCCTCATCGGCACGTTTGCCTTTTTTCCGCTGTTCGGTTTTTCGCTCAACACGCTGTCGCTGCTGGGGTTGGTGCTGGCCATCGGATTGGTGGTGGACGACGCGATTGTGGTGGTGGAGGCCACGGAGCGGCACATTGAGGAAGGGCTAAATCCCAAGGACGCAGCCATCAAGGCCATGGACGAAGTGGCAGCCCCGGTCGTGGCGATGGCGCTGATTTTGGCGGCGGTGTTCGTGCCGACCGTGTTCATTTCCGGCATCACCGGCTTGCTCTACCAGCAGTTCGCCGTGACGATTGCGATTTCTGTGGCGCTCTCGGCCTTCAACGCGCTTTCGCTAAGCCCGGCCATGGCGGCGCTGCTGCTGCGGCGGAAAAAGGAAGGGAAGGCGCGCGGGCCACTGGCGGGTTTTTACGATTGGTTTAACCGCCATTTTGAACAGACGCGCCATCTTTACCTTGGGGTGAGCTTGTGGTTTATCCGAAAAGCGGCCTGGGTGCTCCTCTCGCTGCTGATCGTCGCACTGGCCGCCGTGGAGCTGGCCCGGCGTTTGCCCACG
>DASYNM010000451.1:0-5569 GCA_036008545.1 Verrucomicrobiia bacterium | reverse complement strand
TCAGCGCATGGGCCACTCGACTCGAATCCCGCACCTCCATTTTCTTCTCGGGCGCCGCGTATTCCAGGCTCTTGTAAATCTCATCCGCCAGCCGTCCCAGCACGGAATCCATCAACTCCGTAATCTCCACCTTCAACTGCGAAGAATGGACCGGTTTCTCATCAAAAAAGCCAGGGAACAGCAGCCGGAGCAGGTCGCACGTGATCGACGCAATGGCGGTCTTGGACGGGAGATTTTTGCCGTCCAGATGATTGATGCCCCCGACGCGCGCATAAGAGGCCATCAACTGGTCCGTCAATTCCGTAACCGTGAGCTTCACGCGGTAAGTATCGAACACCGCCGCCCGAAACGCAAGCCGAGGAGCACTGGCGATTCCTTACGTGCGAGGCAAAAGGAATAGCCGCGAAAAAGGTTCTTTTCCGCTTTCAGCGGAGTAAAAAAAGACGTTAAGAGTATTGTCTTTGGTATTCCCAATCACGAAGGGGATTTCAGGATTTATGCGCGGGCCTTTGCTCCGAATTGACGGACAGGCCGTTTCCATTCCACTGGATACCGCGAACAACCGTCCAAAACCCTTTTCTTGTGGTCCGTTCAAATCAAATTACGGCAATTTGCCTCTACCGGCTTAGCTGCGGGTCAAGCCAGAGGGCCCAGTTGCCGCCGTTACGCTCCGCGGCTTTGTCAACGATCAGTTCCAATGTCTTTACGCCAGTGATGTCGAGATCGTACTCGGCCTTCTTCGGGCCACGAATGGTTGGTGAACGGTATATTTCTTTGCCATCGGCTTTGATCGTAAAAATAACCCCGTAGGCGTAGGCTTGCATGGCTGTGTGCAATCCACCCTTGCCACGAAGATTTTTCCATTTGCCGCCGAGGTCGAAAACATAACGAGACGGACTGTGCGCAAAAAATCCGGTGGCGAAGAGTGTTCCACAATCCAGCAAGGGCGAGTCGATCTGCGGGTTGGTGGGAATGCGGTTGGCGGCGGGTGTCAACCATCCTACTACGGATTCGCGCGGCTGCGTGTCGGCCAGCAACACGGTGGCGACGCCAGGGGGGACAGCGGCGGGAGAGAGTTTGGTTTTGACTCGCATCGTGTCAACAAGAGTCATTGCGATGGCCTTTTCGAATTTGGGATTTTCACTTTTTCTAATCTCCGCCAGGGCCCGCTGAGCATCGGCCAGGCGCCCGTTTTCGACGGCGACCGCAAGAGGCTGCAAGGCCTGGCGGGTCTGCCATTGTGACAGGTCCACGGAACCTTCAGGCGTTACGGCGAATCCCAGGCGCCGCTCGGACATGGCGCCGTTGGCATGGCAGAATTCGACGCGTATTTCGCCGTCACCACATTGAGCCAGATCAGAAATCTCAATGGCAAAGCGGCCTTGAGCATCGGGAACGGACGTGCCGGTCGGCGCGCTGTAGCCTCCGTCGTGAACGGAATCAAAGTAAGCGACGACGCCATAAATCGGCGGGGATCCTTTAGCAGTGCCCTCGACGCGGAGGGCTGCGGGGCGGCCTGCCAGGGCGGGGAGGGTGACATTGGTCGAGAGCAGCAGGTCGCAATGGGTGAGTTTCGTATCTTTTCCCCAGCCTTTGTCGGAGCCGTTGAATAACGGGTGGCTGGCGAGGCGCATGGCGCTGGCCATGGTGAGAAATGCCCGTTTGCCGTCGCCGCGACGTTCGTCACGATAGGTATGATTGCCAACGCCCATGATGGAGACTCCGAGCGGTCTTTCATCCCAGCGTTCGCCACAGTGCGGCAGCGTGAAGGCATGTCCCAGTTCGTGGGCGACGCCGCCAATAAAAATGGTTTCGAATTTGCCTAGTGACATGTCGCCGTATTCCTCATCGTGTATGATGGGTTGTTTTTTCGGGAGGTTATCCAGATTGAGAATTTCCGAATCCGCGGCGAAGCATAAGCCGGAGTTGCCACTGTACTCGCCGTAATACGGTGAGTGATGGCGAAAGGTTTGGGCTTGTTCATCCCAGTTGGCGAGGTTGCAGAAAATCAGGAAGGTTTCACTATCAAATCCAATATGGGCGGCTTTGAGCACCGAGAGGCAATCGTCTTTGACCATTTTGCCGCCTTCGGCCGAGCCGGTCCCCGGCTTGCCTGGCCAATCCGTGAAACTGGAGTCAGGCTCGCTGGCCTTGACGAGGCGGATGAAGAGTTTGCCCGAGGCATCGCGCTCCATCGCGAAACTTTTTGACCCAAAGCCCAGGCGCTCCATGCCGTCGCGGTAAAATTCGTGAATGTCCTCGATGATGGCCGCCAGGCGCTGTTGATATTGCGGCGCGGGGACGCGGTCTGACGGAGTGAAGTAGAGGATGCGCAGTTGCCGGGGAGGAGTCGCTGGGCGCGGATTGTGGTAGGCGTCAATAATTTTCAAGGCGAGCGCCGCCTGTTGGTCCTCGGGAACGGGAAAAATATCGGGGCGGGCCGCGAAACATCCAAGGCCCAGCAACATCGCAATTAAGACGCTGCGCATGGAGCATTTTGTACTAAGCGAACCGTAATACGCAAAGGCAATAGGGGTCAAGGCGGTCAAAGCTCAAAGGCGTCAAATCATAGTTTTGTCCAATCGCTGACGAGCGAGTGGATTTGCCCCGCTTTTGGGTGCCCAGCCACATCCTAGCACAAGCTAATTTTTCCGCCTGGCGGAAAGAAAGCCTCCGCAAAGGGCGCAAACCTGTTGTGTGACGACACTAAAGTTGCAGCATCTCTTCGATTTGTTTCCAGTCGGGAACGACAGCCCGCAGGCACTGGCCGTCCATCCGGCGGTACAAGGCGAGGACCTTTTTTCCGGCAGGGGTCAAGATTGCCCCGCCACCGCCGCGAGGGCCGCCGTGCTTGGCGGAAACCAAGGGCCGCTTGAAACAGCGGTTCATGGTGCGGATCAAAGTCCAGGCGCGCATGTAGGACATGTTCAGGCGTTTGGCGGCGGATGTAATCGAGCCGGTTTCGCCCAAGGCTTCCAGCAATTCCACTTTGCCTGGTCCCAGGGCGATTTGTTTGCCAAGAAGAATCCGCAAACGCGGGCGTATCTGCGCTTTGCCCATATCGAGTGGCGACTATGAGGCACTCGCTCCGTGGCGCAAGCCCAAAACTTTAGTGAATAATTCCCTCCTTCGCCTCGTCCGTTTCCTCTAATGACCACTCCAAAAGTTGGCGCGGCTGTCAGCCGGCGACGTTTCTTGCTCTCCAGCGGCGCTGCTCTGGCTCTGCCACATTTGATCACCGGTTGCGCCATGACGCGCAAATTACCTTCGCAACAAATCACCCTGGGCGTCGTCGGCTGCGGCGGCCAGGGGAACAATGATGCCAAATCTTTTCTCGATCAGCCGGATTGCCGGGTCGTGGCTGCCTGCGACGTGGACAAGAATCACCTGAACGACCTGGTCGGCACGGTGAACGATCGTTACAAGAACAAGGATTGCAAAGCCTACCACGATTTCCGCGAGTTGATGGCGCGGCCCGATATCGACGCGGTCTTGCTCGCCGTGCCCGATCATTGGCACGGCCTGGTCGCCGTCGAAGCCGCCCGGCGCAAGAAGGATATCTATGGCGAGAAACCGCTGGCTCGAACCATCGCAGAGCAACAGGCCATCGTCGATGCAGTACGCCGCCACGGGCGCATCTGGCAAACCGGCTCCTGGCAGCGTTCGGAGAACAATTTCCATAAAGCGGCGGAGATTGTGCGCAACGGTTTGATCGGCAAAGTCACGCGCGTCGAAGTGGGGCTGCCGGCCGGCATGGGCAATGTCAAAGACAACGAGCAATTCATGATGCCGACCGCACCGCCATCGGCTCTGGATTACAACACGTGGATCGGCCCCTCCCAAATGATGCTCTATGTGCGCGCCCGGATTCACAACAACTGGCGGTGGAATTACAATACCGGTGGCGGTCAATTGTTGGACTGGGTCGGGCATCATTGCGACATCGCGCATTGGGGCTTGGGCTTTGATAATTCGGGGCCGTCGGAAATCGAGGGTAAAGGCGAGTTTCCGCCGCGCGACGCCGTCTGGAACACCTGCACCAAATACCGAATCGATTTGAAGTATCCCGATGACATCGCCATGACCATCGCCGGCGGACACGATGATATCCGAGCCGGCACCAAATGGATTGGAAGCGAGGGCTGGGTCTGGGTCGATCGCGGCCATTTCGAGGCCTCGAATGAAGAGTGGCGCGACATCAAGCTACTGCCGGACAATCAGCGGAAAATCAAACTTATCATTTCCCACAATCATTACCGCAATTTCCTCGACTCGGTGAAATCACGACAGCCGACCATCACGCCGGCCGAGACCGCGCATCACTCGGCGATTCCGGGGCACCTGGGGCTAATCTCGATGTTGGTGGGCCGGAAGATCAAATGGGATGTCGAGCGTGAGGTGATTTTGAATGATCCGGAAGCGTCGGAATTGCTTACCCGGCCATTTCGCCCGCCTTGGAGTTTCGGCTGATTACCGTTTTAACTCTGCATCTGCAAGCTCGCCTGCGAGCGCGGCTTCGACGCCAGCAGGCACACGCGCCAAGAGGCCGGAGAGCATTTCATCCAGTTCTAATCGGCTGATGCTCTTGGAACGGCCTGCCGCTGAAGCCAGCACGGAAAGTGTTTCGTGCGAGTAGTAGAGAAGTCCTTGGCGCAACGGCAACGAGAAGATGGCCATTGTCACTCCATAAACCATCGTGTGCCAGCCGTGAGCCTGGCCGGATTCCACCGCCGCCAAATAGCGTTGCACAATCCGGCTGTCGCGCAGCGGTCGCAGGCGCGCCAATTGCAGCAAGCCCATCCTCCGGCTTGGCGCGGCAAAAGGAGTCGGCAGCAACGGGGCGGCCAAGGCACGATCCTGAGCGAGCAGTTCTCGCAATTCGCCGCGTCGTGCGCGACCGCAAGCCGCCACAATGGCCGGCAACTCGCACGGGAGGAGCAGGCGGGTGAAATAATCTTCCAGGAATTGGCCAAGGGCGGTTGACGACTCGGGGGCGGCAGACCAAAACGCGCCGTTCGGAGCAAGCTCGACGCCGGGCGAACCGATTTGCTGCAACAAGGCACGGAAATCCCCAAGCAGATTTTCTGCTTCGCTCCGCGCGTGATTCGGTGCCGACACCGAATGGCGCACGTTCTGTTCTGTGGGCCTCATTTAACTCTATCCATCAAACTGGCGAGGCGGCTCAGGCCGGCACACGCCTTCGCTTATCAAGCTACATGCGAGTACGGCAGCGTCCAATGGTAAATCTGCAATTACGAAAATTTTTAAGTTGCTTTTGGATCCGAAACGGCTCGCGAGCGATAAGGGTTTCACTGCAAACCGCGCTGGCGTCCCAAGCGAAACGAGCTACCATCATGGCCATGAGTGCGACTCGACATTGCCACCAATGCGGCTGGGAGTGGACGCTGGCAGGGCAGCCCGGACGAGGGGATTCGTGTCACCAATGCAGCGCCGATATGCGTGTGTGCCTGAATTGCGTGAGTTACGATCCCCGCGTCGCTCACCAATGCCGCGACCGGCGCGCCGACCCGGTCCTTGAGAAAGCCGCGGGAAACTTTTGCGAATACTT
>DASYNM010000450.1:0-3729 GCA_036008545.1 Verrucomicrobiia bacterium | reverse complement strand
GGCCATGAAAGTGCCCGTAGGGAAAGCCGTTGATGGTGAATACGTAGCAGTCGTGCCCATCCAGCCAGCGCTGGAATTGCGTTAACGCGCGGCCCTCGGCCAATTCACGGGCCGCCTGCGCGCTCAAACGCAACCCGATGGCATAGGGGCGGGAAGGGCAGACGCGTTCCTTCACGGCCAACGTGTATGTTTCCAAGGCGTTAAAGGTTTCCGCCCACGTCTCGCCGCGGTGGATGTTGGCGCAGTAAGCCAGATGATGACCTTGGACCAGGCGCATCAGAGCTTTTCTGCAAAGTTTTTTGATTGACTCAAGAAACGCGCCGGATTGCCGTAAATCAGGGCGTCCACCGCCTTTGCGCTGTGGCCGCGCTGGCGCATTTCCAGCGCCGCTCGCGGCACCGCCAGCGGCACGCTCACGCCCCAATCGCACGCGCTGTTCATCCACAGGCGCTCGCTCCCGCACGTCTCCACCATGTCCGCCGCACGCGCCGCCGTGCATTTGGACTCCGGGTAGAGCGTCATGCCCGCCCAAAAACCCGCGTCCAGCACCAGTTGAATCGTGTGCTCCTCGACGTGATCGATGATGACGCGTCCGGGCTCGACTCGTCCGTCGGCCTTCAGCGCGTCAATAATAAGCCGAGTGCCCTTAAGCTTGTCCTCCAGGTGCGGCGTGTGGATCAGGATCAACTGATTGTGCCGCGCCGCCAGATCGACGTGTTTCTCGAAAACCGCCAGTTCGTTGCGGCTGTTCTTGTTCAACCCAATCTCGCCGATGCCCAACACCGATGGCCGATCCAGAAATTTGGGAATGATGCCGATGACTTCCTCCGCCAATTTGACATCCTCGGCTTCCTTCGGGTTGAGGCAGAGCCAGCAATAATGCGCCATGCCGAATTTCGCCGCTCGCTTCGGCTCGTAATCGGTCAACTGCCGAAAATAATCGTAAAAGCCATCGACCGAGCTGCGGTCGAATCCCGCCCAAAACGCCGGTTCGCAGACCGCCTGACAACCGGCGGTGGCCATGGCCAAATAATCATCCGTCGTGCGGCTGACCATGTGCCCGTGAGGTTCAATGAAGCGCATGGCGGTAGGTTCCGATCACTTTGCGGTTGCCTGCGGAGCAGAAACAAACCAAGCACCGGCGGCTGCCTTGGTGGTGGCGGTCGGCAACGGCGCCGTGGTTGGATCGCTCAAACTAAGTAAAACGCGCTTGGCCCGGTCCGGCTTGCCGCCCGGCAGTTCCTGCATGGCCTTACGAAAGGCCGACATGCGAAAATCGTCCGTGCCCGGCGCGCGATCCACGCGGTCGAGGAAAGCCGCCAGATCAATCAACTTGGCGCGCGCCTCCATGAAATAAAGGTCAATCACTTGCTCGCGTTTCATACATTCCAATCTTCAGCCTCAGTTCCTGATCTTAATCTTAATCTCCTTCACGCAACCGGAAAGAAGAAAATCTCGTGTGGCTCCGGTTCGTGGTCGGAATTAGCGAATACGCCATGACCGCGCGACAGTAATGCGATGAAAACGACAGTTGAGCCCAGCGCCTCTGGCTGCATCATCAAACGCGGCAAACTCAAGGTCTGGACGGGCGACGTTCCGGCTACTCCGATTGAAGTGGCCGTTGCAAAATTGCCCTAATACACCCGATGACCTTTCTGGATACTGAGATCATGGTTGGGGCAGTCTTGAAGTTGCACCGTGAACACGCAGCCTGCCTCGCGGAGCTCGAAGATTCTGTGCGACCGTTCACGAACACACTCGCGATCGCGGAGACTTCCGCCGGACTCACAGGTTTTTTCAAAGTGCCGACGGACGCTGGAACGGAGCTGACTTTGAGTCTTCGGGTTATCGCAAGGCCTTCAACAGTCGTTTCGGATGCGATGGATGAACTGGCGGGAGGTCAGCATCGTTGAAAGCAAGCAGCAAGATGCTTTCGTCAACGTCCAGCAAGTGTTTATCGGACGTGACCAGCAAAGGGATCTTCACTAAGGATGTTTGAGCCAGAATCTTTCCGTCGTTTTGCTCTGTTTCGGGGATGATTGAGGAATCCATCAAGCGGGCGGCGAACCGTGCGGCGATAGCCAGTTGGGTGGATGACAGCGTAAATGGCTGGCATCTCCAGTCGCCAATTTTTTCGAGTGCAACATTGGCGAGGTCATGCTGCGGTGCGCTTCTGAGAACAGCGAAAAAAGCCAATTCGGCGACAACCGTCGGCGGCACAAGCAGCGAATAACCCCGCCTCGTAAACTCCTCCTTGAACTCGTGGGCAAAATCTTTCTCCCCCGCGAGGTCGAGCAAAAGGTTAGTGTCCAGCGCCAGTGTTTTCTTTGGGCTGGCCTCCATAGATCCTTGCCATGCCGCGCCGAAAATGCTCCGCTTCCTCCTCCGGTGTGAGCTTGCTCGCTAATTTCCTGACTTTGGCAGCCAGACGGCTCCCCTCTGTTTGCTCAGGATAATCGAGCTTCTTTCGCTTGCTGGCTGACTGTCGCATAACTGTGGTAATTTATCTCCTCTCCGGTCGCAGCACAAGTCCAACGAAAACCTTTGCAGCATGGACGGTCCGCCCGTTTTGGTTGTGTAGTGGGGATGCGCTCCCTAAAATCGCGTCATTTCTTCCAGCGTCCGCCGACGCTTTTCGATGCCCGCGCGAGTCGCGCGCGTGGTGGCCGTCACGCCGAATCCTTCGCAGCAATAAGAGGCTACGACGCTTCCGTACATCATGGCCTTTCGCAAATTGCTCTCCAGCGGCCCCTTGGCGCCGGCCAGATAGCCCATCATTCCTCCGACGAATGAGTCTCCCGCTCCGGTGGGATCGACCACCTTGGCCAGCGGAAAAGCCGGCGATAGAAAAAGGCCGCGCCGGGACGACAGCATCGCGCCGTGCTCGCCTTTTTTGATGATGACGAATTTCGGCCCCAGCCTGTGGATTTTTTTGGCGGCGCGGAACAGGTTATCTTCCTGCGTCAATTGCCGCGCTTCGCTTTCGTTCAGGACGAAGCCGTCCACACGGCGCAGCAGTTTGAGCAAATCGGGCAGCGCGATGTTGAGCCACAAATCCATGGTGTCGGCCACGACCAGCTTGGGCCGGCGCATCTGTTCCAAAACGTGCAATTGCAAACCGGGGGCGATATTGGCCAGCAGCACAAAAGGGCTGTTTTGGTAGGAGGCTGGCAGGCGCGGCGTGAACGTTTCAAACACGCCCAATTCCGTCGCCAGCGTCTGGCGATTGTTCATGTTGACTTCGTATTCGCCGGACCAATGAAACGTCTTGCCCGCCGCGATTTGCAGTCCTTCCAGGTCAATTTTGTGTTTGCGGTAGAGATGCAGGTAACGTTTGGGAAAATCATCACCCACTACGCCCACCATCCGCACGGGAGCGAAAAAGCTGGCGGCGATCGCCGCATGGCTGGCCGAGCCGCCCAACAGGCGCGGGTTGTGCGCCGTCGGAGTTTTGATGGAATCAAGGGCCGTCGAACCAACAATCAGGACACTCATTTTTGTTCGGAATTCAGAATCACGATCTCGGAGTGTAGGGAATAAAAGTAGCGGTGCAACGTCGAAAATCGCCGGGCATTTGGCTCATTTCTCTTGGAAACGGCAGTGGCGTTCCAAAAGACGCTGGGCGCGCAAAGCGAGCCAGGAAAAATCCTACTTATTTCATGGCTCGCTTGCGCACACCAGCGCGGTTTTACCCCGCGCTACCGTCGGCAATGAGTTACCCCTTTTGTT
>DASYNM010000449.1:0-11050 GCA_036008545.1 Verrucomicrobiia bacterium | reverse complement strand
CGGCGCGATCTTCACGTCATGCACGGGCTCCATTTTTCGGTCCATGCGCCGGTGGTTCAAAGCGCCGGGCACTTGGGTCGCGATGTCCACCACCAAGGTGCCGCCGAGGGCAACATTCAACATCTGGTGGCCGCGGCAAATCCCGAACAGCGGCTTGCGCTGGTCGAACACGTCGTCGATCAAGCCCTTTTCCCAAGTGTCGCGATCCGGTTCCAAAGGCCCGACCGTCTTCGCCAACTCCGGCGGCAAATTCGGATCGTAGAGCTTTGGGTCGATGTCGTCGCCGCCAGTCAATAAAACGCCGTCGCATCGTTGCACGGCTTCGGTGATGACCCACCGCGAGGTCGTGGCCGGAAAAATTTGCGGCAGCCCGCCGGCGGCGATGACTGCGTCGGTGTACCGATTGGAAAGGCTGATGGAGGCGTCGGCAAACTCCTCGCCTTTGCGGGCGGTGCTGGGCATCACTAAAATGACGGGGCGGCGCATCATTTCAAAATGTCGTGCCAGGAAATCGCTCGATGATGACCTTGCGCAGCCGCTCCTCCTCTTCCGGCCGCAAAAGCCGGCGGTTGATCCTGCGCCGCACAGAATCCAGCAAGGCCAGCCAATCTTCCCGCGGCGGGTCTTTGACCTGTTGCCATTGATCGAAACGCTTTTCGCGCTGATAAAAAATCCACTGTTTGCCGACATGCTGGGCGTAGCATTGCAAGGTCAGGCCTTCGGGCGTGTCGCGCTTCCAACTGATTTCGGCTTTGGGCATTATTGTGCATCCGGCAAATCCACGCTGGCCACGGCCATGGCCGCGATGCCTTCCTCGCGTCCGATGAATCCCAAAAGCTCATTGGTTGTGGCTTTGACGCCGACTTTCTTGGGATTAATGCCAAGCGCCTCCGCGATGTTGATTTTCATCGCTGCGGCGTAGGGCATCAGTTTGGGTTCTTGCGCGATCAAGGTGGCGTCAACGTTTATGATCCTACCTTCGCGGAATATAACCTGTCGGGCGGCTTCTTGCAAAAAGAGTTTGCTGCCGGCGCCGCGCCAGCGGGGGTCGGTATTGGGGAAAAAGTGCCCGATATCGCATTCGCCCAGCGCCCCCAGCAGGGCGTCGCAGATGGCGTGCATAAGGGCATCGGCGTCGGAATGCCCATCCAAGCCCTTGCGGTGCGGGATCTCCACCCCGCCCAGCACCAGCTTGCGTCCAACAACCAACGCATGCACATCATAACCAATTCCGGCATGAATCATAAACCGTAAAGAGTATAAGGTGTCCCACCCTGCAACCAAGCATAGAGTTCAAACGCCCGCGCATTCCCACACGGAAGTTTTCACGACCTCGGCCGGGCCTGGACCTTAAAACGCCGTTGAAGCCACAGATCGACACAGATAACCACAGACGATTTGGAGAAAACGGTTCCGATCATTGGGCGATTCCTGTCGCTTCCGCAATTCTCTCTGATCTGCGTTCATCTGTGTCGATCTGTGGCGTGACTCAAGCCTTCTCGGGCTCCGCTCCCTCCGCCGGGGCCGCAGCGCCGGCGCGGATGGCCTTCTTAAACTGATCCAGGCCCTGATCGAACGCCGCCGAGATCGGCAGCACACGCAGGCGGCGATGCCCGCGCTTGAACTTTTTCAAATTCTCCTCCGCCACAGCCTCGTCCATTTTGTTGGCCACCACCAGGCGCGGCTTATCCAGTAAAGCAGCGTCGTGCAAGGCCAATTCCTCCAGCAATTGACGGTAGTCGTCCGAGGGGTCGCGTCCATCCGTTCCCGCCATGTCGAGCAAAATAACCAGCAGGCGACAGCGCTCCACGTGACGCAGGAATTGGTGCCCGAGGCCAACGTCGCGATGCGCCCCGGCAATCAGTCCCGGCACGTCGCACACCGTTAGGCGGAAAAAATCGGGATACTCCACAATGCCAACCTGCGGGTGCAACGTGGTGAAGGGATACGGAGCGACTTTCGGCCGGGCCTGGGAAATGGCGCCTAGCAAAGTCGACTTGCCAGCGTTCGGATAACCAACCAACGCCACCTCGGCGATGACGCGCAGTTCGAGCAGATATTCACCCTCGCCTCCCGGCTCGCCAGGCTGCGCGAAGCGGGGCGTTTGCCGGCGCGCGGTGGCGAAATTCCGATTGCCCAAGCCGCCTCGCCCGCCCTTGCATAAAACAAACTGCTGTCCGTCCTTGACCAGGTCCGCCACCAACTCGCCTTTGGGAGCGGTGTGGTGCTCGGCGCTCTCCTCCTCCAGATCAATCTCCATGGCGCGCTCGGGTCCGGCGTGGCGGATCATGGGACGACCGGCCAAGGCTGGTAAAATTTTTGCCGGCTTGGCTTCTGTTTCGTCATCTGCGACGGGCGCTGGCGATCCTTCGACACTCCAGACCATCGTGCCGCAGGGCACTTTGACAATTAAATCCTTGGCCGACACGCCGTCCATACCTTTGCCTAAGCCCGGTTGGCCGTCTTGGGCGATGAGTCGGGAATTGTAAAACTGCGCGACGAGATTATTGAGATCGTCGTCGGCCTGAAGAATCACGCTGCCGCCGCGCCCGCCGTTGCCGCCGCTGGGGCCGCCCTTGGGGCGATAAGTCTCGCGCAGGAAAGCGACACACCCTTTGCCGCCGTGGCCGGCACGGGCATAGACTTTTATTTCATCGACGAACAGAAAAAAATCAGTTGCTGGCGAGCTTGGCCTCGGTCACGGGCTGGACGTTGATGCGGCGGCTCTGTTTGTCAAACAAAACCTTCCCATCCGTCAACGCGAAGAGAGTCCAATCGCGCCCGGTGCCGACGTTCTGGCCGGCGATAAACTTGGAACCGCGCTGGCGAACGAGGATGCTGCCCGCGGTCACAAATTGACCGCCAAATTCTTTGACGCCCAGGCGTTTGCTGACGCTGTCGCGTCCGTTGCGTACGCTGCCTTGTCCTTTTTTATGTGCCATAACCTTTTAGCTTTTGATTTCTTTGATCCGCACCACCGACAACTCCTGGCGATGACCGGTCTTTTTATGATAACCTTTGCGACGCTTCATTTTAAACGCCACCACCTTCTCGCCGCGAATATGTTCGACCACATCGGCCTCCACAGTCGCCTTGGCGACGGTCGGGGCACCGTGAGTCAACTTGCCTTCGCTACTGACGAGCAGGACGCGTTCAAACGTGAACGTTTTGCCCGCTTCCACGGACAACCGCTCCACTTGCAGCGTGTCGCCCGCGCTGACGCGGTACTGTTTTCCACCACTTTCGATTACAGCATACATAGGACCACTTTCAAAAAAGGAGTGCAATCCAATCAAATTGGTCCTGCCACGTCAACCTTTTCTTCGACATTTTTTGCGATTGCCTTTACACGACCTGTTAAATACTGATTATCAACCTATTACCACAAGTCTGACGAAGCGCAAGGGCCGGCGATTCGATTTTTCCCATTTGTCACATGCGCAAAGCGGCATAAAGCAAACTCAAAGAGATCGTTCTCACTCTTAAAATGCGTGAAAATAGTCAACAAAACGACACTCCGACAGTGGGGTGACACAGCCGGCCAAGCGGGCCGCTCTATGTTGTTCTGTTTCCGTGGAACCATGATTAAATAAGGCTGGCTCCGTCAATCTAACCAGGACTCTACGGAATTTCGCCCTGCCGATTTTGGAAAGGACATCAGAATTATCGGAAACTATCATGGAAATCAACGAGTTGCATAAGGTCATTTGAACTTTCAAAAACTGGATCAGAACCGCGCATAGACGCCACGAGCACCACTGGAAATAAGTGGAAATATCAGGAAAATCAACGACTTGCGTAAGGCTTCTCCTGCAAATCAACGAGTTACGAAGAGAACCGCGAATGGACGCGAAGAGACGCGAATACTCTGAAAACCGATGGTGCGGAAGGGCGACCGTCCCGGTCGCTACGGGGTGCGTCTCGCGCCCCGCTCCGGCAGGAAAGACCCAGACAAGGATGTGTTTGGCGAGACACCAAACACGGCGACTGGGACGGTCGCGCTCCCCATGATTCGCATAAATTCGCGTCCATTCGCGGTTGCGACTTGTTTGCTTCCCGCTGATGCATTCATAATTCATCTTGGAGACGACTTTACAGCAGTTCTCGAAAACAAAAAAACCTACCGTAGGCTTTTTGGTATGATTTATTTTGGAGGGTCTCGATTGATGTTAATAGCTTACTTGCAACGGCTTGCAACACGGAAAATCCCAAAAAACCGCCAAAACTCAAAAGTAAACTCGTTTTTCATTTCCAGAAACATCGATTTAGCTGCCAAAACGCCCCAAAAAAGGCCCGTTTTTTCTGTCAGTACTAATCTATGGTGCGACGTCTTGATCGTCAAAGTATTGCGGCAGAGCAGATTACACTGCTCTTACGAACTGCACTTTTTAGGCAAGAATTCGCCCTTCCAGGTTTAAATCGTCTCTCAGAGCTTCGTTTGCCTTTCTCTGCGCGCTCCGCTTGCCGCGCCGAAGCCTTGCAGCGGCGGCGGGCGACTCGGCGCGAAAAAATCCGGATCATGGAAGATTCTCGCGCAGAGTCGCGGAGAAATCCCAAACCGTTGAAATTCTCATGGCTAAATTTCAACGGCATTGCCTCGAAATGAGAAAGTGTAAATATGGAGGACTTACATCTGCATTGGCCCCCAGCACTGCATGGCCTATTGCGCGGATGATGCTGCTTGACGCTGCCGATTCTCCCTAACACACTCATCGCAATGGCTATCCGGACAATTCTTGCCGAAATGCCGATATACGCACGTGAAGCTGTCCGCTCCTATTGGCAAACGCGGTCCCGCCAGTTGGAAAAGCAACGGAAGGCCGGCGGTTCGGATCAAGGATTGCGGAGCGCCGTTACGGGTGGCGCGCAAATGAACGGTTTCATCGAGCTCTTTACGAGACTTGTAATCGAAGCCGGGATCGACGCTAAGCACATCTACTATCGAGATTCTCTCGAATTGCCCGGTTATTTTCGGCCGAGTAAGCGGTGGGATTTTCTCGTCGTGGCGAATGGCCAGCTAATCGCCGCGCTCGAGGCGAAGTCGCAGGTCGGCCCGTCATTCGGAAACAATTTTAACAACCGCACCGAGGAAGCTATGGGCAGCGCTCTCGATCTCTGGACAGCGTTTCGCGAGCAGGCGTTTGGTTCTGCCATGCGCCCGTGGATCGGTTATATGTTCCTACTAGAAGATTGCACATCATCTACAAAACCAGTCGGCGTGAAGGAACCGCACTTCAAGGTTTTCCCTGAATTCCGCGACTCGTCGTACGCTAAGCGATACGAACTGTTCTGCCGTCGACTCGTGCTCGAAAAACACTACGATTGCTCAGCTTTTCTCATGTCGAACCCAGAAAAGGGCTTGAATGGAGATTATTCGGAACCCGCGCTTGACCTCACGTTCCAGACGTTTGCGAACTCGCTTGTCGCCCGCGTGGCGGCATTTTCGGGGCGCATCAAACAATTATGAAATACACGGCCGTGGGGCAACAGACGATTGACGAAATCTCCACCACGCACCGTCTCGTGCAAGGAGACGCGCGTGAGTTGTCCTTCATTGCGGACGAGTCTATTCATCTCGTCGTCACCTCGCCGCCGTACTGGACGCTCAAACGCTACAACGATTTCGAGGGCCAGATGGGACACATCGCGGACTACGAAGAGTTTCTCACCGAACTCAAACGCGTTTGGACCGAATCATTTCGCATTCTCGTTCCTGGTGGACGCCTTGTCTGCGTCGTCGGCGACGTTTGCCTCTCACGGCGCGAGAACAACGGGCGGCATACCGTCGTTCCGCTTCATGGCGACATATGCGTACAATGCCGTAAGCTTGGCTTCGACAACCTCAACCCAATAATCTGGCATAAGATATCCAACGCTAGCTATGAGGTGAGCAACGGTTCAAAATTCCTCGGTAAGCCATACGAGCCGAATGCAATCATCAAGAACGACATTGAATTCATTCTCATGCAACGCAAGCCCGGCGGCTACCGCAAGCCCACCGAGAATCAACGCCGCCTTAGCATGATTCCCAAGGAAAAGTTCAATAAATGGTTTCAGCAATTCTGGACCATTACCGGTGCCTCAACAAAGGAACACCCGGCGCCCTTTCCTTTGGAGCTTGCTGCGCGCCTTGTCCAGATGTTTTCGTTCACAGGCGACACCGTTCTCGATCCGTTCTGCGGCACCGCCACAACGATGGTGGCCGCGCTCAAGCACGGGCGCAATAGCATTGGGGTGGAACTCGACACAGAATACTGCAAGCTAGCTGCCTCACGCCTGATGAACGAAAACACGTCCCTGTTTGCTAACACTCTACTTCAAATCGAGTTGAAGCCCCACACAGCGATCGAAGTTCCTAGTGTTCTAAATGAAGCCGCTTCGGGATACAAAGCGAAAGTCGCTGGCAAACAAAGCGCTTCCCCAAGAAAGAAAATCAAATCCTCACACGGCGAACCCAATTAGGTCATTACCAGTGAAATCCTTCTTGAACAGGTTAAACAGCATCGCAAGGGAATTAAGCACCAGACATTGACTTTTTCCATGATTCAATTCCGGGACGCCAGCTTTTTGACCGTCGCTTCCAGTTCGTTCAGGCGGTTGGCCAGCAAGTCGTTCTGTTGTTTCAATGTTTGAATTTCGCCGTCCTTGGCTTTGACGGTTCGCCGCGTTTCCTCAAGCTTTTGGTTCAAGCCCTGGATGGCCGCCAGCGCCACCCCGCCTTCATCCACGACCGAGATGTGTCGGTCGTCGCCGCCGTCGAGGCCGAAGGCGGCTTGGAAATCCTGCGCCACCGGGCCGATGTGCCGCACGCGGGCGTCGGTCTTGTAGTTCCATTCGGTGATGGGCAGGGCGGCGATCTTGTCAAGAATATCCACGGGGCGGATCGGGGCGAAATGTTCCTTGGCGTTGCGGTCGCTGGTGAGCGCGATGCCCTGGACGTAAACAGTGCCGTCATTGACGACCTCGAAATTGAGGTTTCCGTTGCTGAAGCCTTTTATAAGATCGCCGGTGCCGGCGTTGGCGAAAACCGCGGTGGCGTCGCTGCTGGATTGGGCGACGTAAATGCCGACGCCATTGGCGGAGGTGGAGTTGACCAGGAGCGCCGCCGGATTCAGGCCGGCACTGCCGGAAACATCCATGACCACGCCGCCGCCAGCCCGGATTTTGAACTGGTTGACAAGGTCGGACGAATAGGCGCCACTCTGCGAATCCGCCCAGACAAACGCGCCGTTATGCTTGGCCTGCGCGTCGCTGCCGGCGGCGAAGGAAGAAGTGCCACTGGCGACGTTGCCGACGCCGCCCGCCACGGTTGCGGCGGTGCCGCCGGCGTTATTGGCAAAACCACCGCACGCCGTGGCGTAGTTGCCGCTGGCGGTGTTACCGTTGCCGCCGCCGACCGTGCCATAAATGCCGCTGGCGTAGTTTTGGTAGCCGCCGCCGATGGTCGCATAGCCGGCGACAGCGCCGATGGTGTTGGCATATCCGCCGCCTACGGCCGTATAAGCGCTGGCGGTGGAGTTGGCGAATCCGCCGCCGATGACGGCGAAACTTGAAGAGTCCCCTGCCCCATTATTGCTGCCGCCGCCAATGAAATTGAAAGTGCCAAAGATGGTGTTGTTCTGACCTCCCACGATGACGGAATGATCCGCCTCAAATTGCTCGCCATTGGGGACGCCCCCGATCAGGTTGCCATACCCGCCAGCGATAACCGAATCTTCCGCATAACTGCCAATGGCATTGGATCCACCGCCGCCAATGGCGCCGGCTTCGGAAAATGAGTTGTTGTCAAAGCCGCCGGCAATGGAGGCATATTGTGCGTAAGGACCGTTCGTGTTGTCCTGGCCGCCGCTGACGACCGAATAGTAATCGTCGGAGACGCATTGGTCGCCACCGCCCACGGTGGAGGCGTAGCCGAGGGCGGAGTTCTGGTAGCCGCCAGCGACTGTCGCATAGAAATAGTTGGCGGAGTTTTCGTATCCACCGGCGACGGTTGCATTGTAGCCGCTGACGCTGTTAAAAGAACCGCCGCCAATCGTCGCGCCATGATCTGAAGTTACGTTGGCAAAACCGCCGCCAATAGAGGAAAAGGGCGCGCCGGATCTGATGACGTTTTGGTAGCCGCCGCCAATGACGGAATACATAGTGTTGGTTTGATCGACGTTGTTGTAGCCGCCGCCAATGAATATGCCCAGGTCGCCGGCCTGATTGAACAAGCCGCCGCCGATGGTGGCATACTGGGCGTTGGATAGCATGGAGTTTAGGTAGCCGCCGCCAATGACGGAGATGTAGGCATTGGTGCCGATGACGTTGTTTTGGCCGCCGCCGATCACCGACAAGCCGGCGGCGCCTTGCACGGTGTTTTGGATGCCGCCGCCGATGATGGCATTGTTTCCGTAAGCCTGAATCCAATTGCCGTATCCGCCGACGATACTCGCGAAATAGGCCGAGACGCGGTTGGTGTAAGCGACGCCGTTAAAACTGATCGCACCGCCGCCGCCGATAAATCCGCCGATGACACCGCCCGCGTCCATGAAATTGACCGGCGAACCGCCGATGACGTTGGGAGCGCCGCTGCCGGTGGTGTCCGGCTCCAGCCTCAAGGCGCGCTGGGCGTTGGCATGAAATTCCAAGGGTTGATTATCGGCGGTGCCGACATAGTTCGCGCCCGCGGTGGTGCCGGAGTTGCCGGTCGTCTGCCAGAAATTCACCGCGCCCAATCCGCCGAGGGTGGCCGCATTGACATTCGACACGCCGGCTCCGTTGCCACTGAACGCGCCGCTGAAACTGTTGGCGGGATTGTTCAACACGAGTGCGTTGCTATAGGCGCCGACGAGATTGGCGGAGAGAACGGAGCCGGTTATATTACTGGCCGCGCTGGCAAAGATGGCATAAGGGGTGGGCGTCAATTCCTGGCGCGGCGCGAGGGTCGTAAATGCGCCGCCATCTTTTTGCACGGTCACTTCCAGCCAACGCGGCGTGCCGTCGAACTGAGCGCCGAAATCCAGCGGCACGCTGAACAGGCCGTTGCTCACGGACACGCTGACGATGCCCAAATTGCCGAGCGCGGTGCCGCTGACCGGCACATCATAAAGATAAAACACCATGCCGTAGTTGGTGCCGTTGGCGGGCTGGCCGCCATCGAACAATTGACCTTGATACGTGAAGATCGTGCCCTGGCCAAAGGCAGTGGAGAGTTCAGAATTGAGAGTGAGGACCGCCAGCAAGGCCAGCACGCCCAGGAGACGGCGCATTTTGTTTTTCATAAAACTTAATGAGTTGAATTTGGTTCACTGGGAGGATGTCGAATGCTACCCGCCCTTTTTACGCCTTAGTCAAAAGAACGCAACCTGAAAGTGGAGGCAGACTCAGGTGAAGGTGGAACCTGAACGAAACCGAAACTAAGCCAAAACCCATTAAGACCGCGTCTTGATGCAATTCAGCAAAATGGCTGCAGAATTTCTTAAACCGCGCTACGCATCAGTGTCGTCATCAATCCATTTTAGCCTAGGGTGTCGGTCCTGGAGGGATTTCAGTTCCTTGACGGGACACGACGATGGACAACTAAAATGTTCCAAGCGACTCATCTCATGCAATGGAACCAGGCTCCAATCTTGCGGACGGAAGGACGCAAAGATCACGACGCGCAAATCGGTTAATCGCGACAAGGGCTTGAGTGATGGAACTTTGAGTTTGCGCGAATAAGTGCCGGCCAAAATCAGCACCTCCAAATGCACCAAATCGGCGATATGATCGAGCGTCTGAAGTGACGTGACATTGGCGAGCCGGAGATAACGAAGTCCCCACAACTGGGAAAGAAACCGCCAGTCCCGAACATAACTTGGATAAGTGACGCTCAGATGCCGGAGGGGCAATTTGGTGATGCAGTCGAGGCTCTTGGCTGACGGCCTGTCGATCCACAGATCGCGCAATCCATCACAAGTGCCCGCAAAATCCACCCAATCCTGATTTGGGAAAATTAGCTCAAGACTATCCTTTGAAGGAATCAACTCTGACCGCGGCCGCTCTCCCCGGCACTGCACCATGAAGGTTCCGTCTCCGAAGCGGAACGGATTCAGAATGGCGACTGCTTGTTCGCGCGTGAGCATGATGCCTAAAGTAGAAAGTTGAACCACCGCCTACTCCTGGCGCGAACCGCGACGGCGGAACGGCCAGCGCCGACGGCGGTTGGCTCCGGCGACTTGTCAGGCCAACCGTTTTCCATTTTGTAGCGCGCCATAAACAATAATCACAAGCACGTTCAGAACTGCAAGACTGCACACAACATGCTGGTCACGTCTAGCTCTGGCCTGCTCCAACTTAATCGCCTGAATATTTTCGGGCGTCGGATGCTTAAACCGAACCACCACGGCTCTATCGACCGCTTTGCGATGCCAAAACCCTGGCGAGATCATCAGAATTAGGAAAAACGCCAAGGTGATGAACAAAACTATCATGATGAACTTAGGACGCATGACAGGTGGGCTATTAAATCAGCGCGGTCGGCATTGGATAAGTCATAAACGACCTGCCGTACTTTTCAACGAAAACCGAACCAAGAATTCTTCACTCCTTGGGCAGTATCTTTCGAATCCTCAGCAATTCGCGCCTGCGCGCTTTGTCCGGCTCCAGCGTGCCCGTCTTCAGGCTCTTGAGCGCGCACACGACGATTTCGGGTGGGACGAGCGCCTGCGAGTCCGTGATAAGCTTTTTGTGTTTGGGAAAACCTAGTCAGGGAGAGACGGAAGCGCCGGCATGGCGCGAGGCAATGAACGCTGCTGGCAAAACCGCCGATTGAGTCGCTTTGCGTTTCGCGTAAGTCATGGCCCTGTCCTCAGTTTCTGCTGAAGTCGCTCCGCGGCCGGCCTGGGCGGCGGGGTGTCAAGAATCACCTTGCCTAAATCATTGGTGCCAGAGTGGGCCACAAACCAAGTCTGCTCCTCTTGCCAAAAAACGCTGCCGCCAGTCCAGCGCACAATATCAAGCTCGCGCGGAGGCAGCCCGCTGAATTCGAACCGGCCCTGCGCATCGGTGGTGGTCTCCTTTTGAAAAT
>DASYNM010000448.1:0-4759 GCA_036008545.1 Verrucomicrobiia bacterium | reverse complement strand
AAGCAAATCGCCCAGGACCTGAAGCGCGCCCGTGAGATCCTGGCCGCGGCGGCCCCGAATTAGATTTCTATATTTGTCTGTAATTTTCTCTCCCCCGGACCGGGACCCAGTCAGGGGGAGAGAATTTGCGTGCCAAACGGCGTGTCGTAGGGGCGGTTGGCGGTTCGTGAACCGCCGCGGATGTCGAGAGAGGAAAATAAATCCATTGGGCGAGCCGGAACGGATAGGCAAATACATTTATCTCAACCCGCAGGCCTGGTCATCTGATCCGAAAATCCCATGGGCGCGGAGGGTCCACGAGGCCGGCCACAGGCGGTTCGCGAACCGCCCCTACGGGGGCTGGATTACTCCATTTTGAAATGCGCATTGCCCAGTCCGTAGCGTTTGAGCTTGACGAACAGGGTCTTGTAATCGGTCTGCAAAAGCAGCGCGGCCTTTTGCTTGTGACCGCCGGTGGTGCGCAAGGCCTCCATGATCGCCTGCTTTTCCGCCGCTTCGAAGGCGACCTTGGCGATGTCCTTGAGCGATCTGCCGCCATTTGAAACCGCGGCCGGGGCCGCGTCCCAAGCGGCGGAAGAAGGCGCGGCGTGAACGGTCGCAACCGGCTCGTGGTTGGAATCGGAAGCCGCTTGCAACAGGGATTGGAGGTCCTTGGCGTCGATCGCCACGCCCGTGGTCTGCAGCGCCGCACGCCGCATCACATTGCGCAATTGACGGACATTGCCCGGCCAGGGGCAATCTCGCAGCAGATCAGCGGCGCCTTCCGTTATTACTGAAGCGGGCCGTTTGAGTTCAACGGTCGCTTCGCCCAGAAAAGCACGCGCCAGTGGCAGGATGTCTTCGCGGCGCTCGCGCAGGGGCGGCAGTGAAATTACGAACTCGGCCAGGCGATAATAAAGATCCTCACGAAACAGCCCCTTGCTTATGCGGTCATCCAGGGCCTCGTTGGTCGCAGCAATGATGCGCACGTCAACCGGCGCCGCGCGCGATGCTCCTACCGGCCTTACTTGACGCTCCTGAATTGCGCGCAGTAGCTTGGGTTGTGAGGAGAGCGGCAGGTTGGAAACCTCGTCGAGAAACAAGGTTCCGGCATTGGCCGTCTGGAAATGCCCTTCCTTGCGCCGATCGGCCCCGCTGAAAGCGCCCTTCTCGTAGCCGAACAATTCGGATTCGACCAGGGTATCAGGGAGCGCCCCCGCGTCGATCGCGATGAACGGATTGTCCGCCCGCGCGCTTTCCTGATGAATGGCGCGCGCCACCAGTTCTTTTCCGGTGCCCGTTTCGCCCTGGATCAGGACGGTGAAATTGGAACTGGCAACGGTACGGATTGATTCTGCTAGTTCGCGCATGCGCGGATTCGGCGTGATTAACCGCGCGAGGTAGCCCCGATGATCGACCAGGTGGCGCAGATTCTCGACCTCGGCTTTGAGTTCGCGCCGTTCCAGCGTCTGCCGCACGGTATGCACCAGATGGTCGGACTGGATCGGCCGAACCAGGAAGTCTTCCGCCCCCAGCTTGATGGCCTCAACCGCGGCGGCAACCTCCAGGTGAGAGGTTAATATGATCACCGGAAGATTTGGCGCCATCGCCTTCAACCTGCCAAGGACTTCAATGCCGTCCATTCCCGGCATCCGCAAATCCAACAGCACGATGTCCGGCAGGCGGACGGCGGCCTGCGCAAGTGCTGCTTCTCCGCTCTCCACAAGAGCTACGCTAAACCGCTCGAACTCAAAGATTGTCTGCAGGAGCTTTAGATTGGCCGGCGTGTCATCGACGACCAGAATTCTGGGAACGCTGTCTGTCATATTTTACGAATTCGCAATCCTGAAGATGCCGAAATTATGAAAGCGTGCCCTGCCATGGCGGCCCGGGCGCGGTTGCATAAAACATGGCATCATCGAAATTCCTCAAACAGCCGGCGCAGCACCCGCGCTATCATGACTTCGAACCGCTCACTCTGATGCGCGCACGCTATCCGGTTGCATTTTCGCCGCGGTCCTGAGCAGGTCCGGCAGAGCTTCTGCCGCCGCGAGCAAATCTTGAGCGTCTCTCAGGGCCAAGTCGAATTTGGAACCTTCAGCACTGTCCTGCAAGTGTTTGCATTTTGCGGCGAATCCACTGGCGCCTACGGTGCTCGCCGCACCCTTGAGCGCATGTGCCGCCTTGCGCAGCTCCTCAAGACGACCGGCGCCGACCGCAGACGTCACCGCCGCCAACAGATCGGGCAGCTCGGAAAGGAAGCTATCGACCAGATCCTGAACAACGTCCGTTCCGGCCATGGCTGAGAGCGAGCGCATTTCCGCCAGGTATGCCTGGTTGAGATCGCTGTGGACGGCATGTGCGGCCTCATCCGCCCGGCCGGCTGCGGCGAAAACCACTTCACCTGAAACGATCCTGCGCGCCCATTGGTCTAAAGCGGTGGAAAGAGGTTTGATCGTTACCGGTTTGGCCAGGAAGTCGTCCATGCCCGCGGCCAGGCAACGCTTGCGCACCGCGACGAACGCATGCGCCGTCAACGCAATTATTATCGTGTGCTTGAGCTGACCTTCGCGCCGGCGGATTTCGGCCGTAGCTTCATAGCCGTCCATGTGGGGCATCTCACAATCCATCAACACGATCTGATAGTCACGGCGCGAAAGCGCCTCGAGCGCCTGAAAGCCATCCTCAACAGTATCGGCGGCATAACCCAGGAGGTCCAGTTGCAATGCGCACAGGGACCGATTGGTTTTATTGTCCTCGACGACCAGAACTCTTATCTTGAGGCGCAACTTTCGTTCATCCGCACTCAACGCCTGTAGACCGGGAGTGTTTCGGGACGCCGCTTGCGGCGCCGGAGGACTGTCGGCGGGAGCGGCCTCCCTTTCGAAACGTGCGGTAAAGCAAAACGTCGAACCGCTGCCGGGCGCGCTGCGGAAGGTGATTGTTCCACCCATCTGATCCACGAGCCGGGCCGCAATTGCGAGTCCCAGGCCGGTTCCGCCCAGCGAACTCCCGGAATCAGCCTGGACGAAAGGCTGAAAGAGGCTTTGATGGAGATGCTTGGGAATCCCAATCCCCGTGTCCTCCACCTCGAAAGAGATCAGGGCTTGCTCGCTTACGTCCTCCAGTTTGGTTACGGTCACCGAGACGTGTCCCTGCGGCGTAAACTTGATTGCGTTGGAAATGAGATTGTTGAGAACCTGGCGCAGGCGTTGAGGATCGCCGCGCAGGCGCTGCGGAACGCCGCAATCGATTCGCGATTTCAAACTGAGACCCTTTTCGGCGGCGATGGGAGCCAATGCCGCAACCGTTTGCGTAAGGATTTCGGCCAGCCCAAATGGGATTTTGTTGAAAACCACCTTCCCCGCCTCGAGCTTTGAAAAATCCAGAATGTCATCGACGATAGTGATCAGCAGTTGACTGCTGGAGGAAATGATCTCCACCTGCTCGCGCGCCGTGGCGCCTAGATCCGATGACATCAGCAACAATTCGCTACAGCCGATTATTCCATGTAGCGGCGTGCGCAGCTCGTGACTCATCCGGGCGAGGAATTCAGACTTAAGCCGCGCCATTTCAATGGCCGCGTTGCGGGCCGCGGTCAGCTCCTGTTCCTGGCGCTTGCGGCGCCTGATATTCTCGACCTCGATCTTTAGATCACGCCGCTCCAGCGCGCGCGCGACGGTTAATACCAGGCGATCGCTTTGAATTGGGCGAATCAGGAAGTCCTCCGCGCCCCGTTTCATCGCATCAACGGCAGAGGCAACATCTCCATAAGCTGTAATCATGATGACCTGCAGATCCGGCGCGATTTCCTTGAGCTTTATCAGGGTCTCGAACCCGCTCATGCCGGGCATTCTACAGTCCAACAGCACGATTGCGGGCGGATCGCTGGAAACGTGGGAAAGTGCAACCTCTCCACTGTCAGCCAGCACGGGGTCGAAGCCTTCGTTCTCGAAGATAGCCTGCATCAGACGCAGGTTTTCCCGCGTATCGTCCACAATCAGAATTTTCGGAGTACCGTCTGCCATGTTCCGCATTGCCTCAACTCATTAAGAGCCCTCGACATCAGACAGCCGGTTGGCGCCGTTTGCCGCGCCTGGCATCCGCGCCGGATTCGCCGTTGAGGTACTTGCGCGCCGCCCCGACCCGATTGCGGGACACGCCGGCCAGCTGAGCCCCGATTGAATTGATGGCCTCTGATTCTGCGGCCGGCCGCGGGCGCCCATTGGAGACGCCATCGGACCGAGCCGGTTGGCCACCTAAGGGCAGGCGCGCATAAAACGTACTGCCCCGACCGGGTTTGCTCCTGACTCCCACCGTTCCGCCTTGTGCCTCCACCATGGTTTTGGTGATCGCCAGGCCCAGGCCGGTGCCTTGGTACTTCTTGGCCGCGCTGGCGTCCAGTTGCTGAAATTGTACAAAAAGGCGCGGTATGTCCTCGGCGCGAATTCCGATGCCGCTGTCCTGGACTTCGATCACCAGCTCCTCGCCTTCCTGGCGTACCCGCGCCGCAACGCGTCCGCCTTTGCCGGTGAACTTCATCGCATTGGAGAGATAGTTGAACAGCACCTGCTTGAGCCTGGCGCGGTCCAAAAGCGGCGTGGTCACGTTGGGCCCGATCTCCGTTTCCATCCGAATATTGGGTCTTCTGCAAATCGTGTGGAAGGTTTTTGGCCGTTTTTAGATCTCCGGGAGCATGCAGGTAAGGATCTTAAGGCGCAGGTATTGCTCATCGCGCAGACCATAGGCACGGCGTTGAAGGACACGGATTTTGTTGTTG
>DASYNM010000447.1:0-5855 GCA_036008545.1 Verrucomicrobiia bacterium | reverse complement strand
CTTGGCCGACGCTGCCAGAGTCTGCCTTGACCCGCCCGCTCTTGCTGGCGGTCTCAACGAATAGGGCGATCTTTTCGTTGATAACGCGCCGGAGCATCCTATCGTGGTCTGTCAAAACTTGATTGAGATCAAGCACCGCCGGTTCCATGGATTGTTTGCGGCTGAAGGTCAGCAACTGCCGCGTAAGCGCTGCGGCTTGCAGCGCCGCCTGGCGAATCATCTCCACATCGTCACGCACCGAGTCACCGGGCTGAAGTTTTTCCGTGATCAAGTAGCTATAGCCCAGAATGATGCCGACGACGTTGTTGAAATCGTGGGCAACCCCTCCAGCCAGATGGCCGATCACCTCCATTTTTTGAGCTTCAATAAATTGCGCTTCCAGGCTTTGGCGTTCCAAACGACCCTCCGCCTCCTTCATCGCACGGCGCACTACCGGGGCTAACCGGCTGAGACGTTCCATGAATACATAATCTGTCGCCCCGCTCTTTAGCCACTCAATCGCCACATCTTCGTCCACAGTCCTTGCGAGCATGATGAAGGGCAGGTCCGGAAACCGCTGTCGAGTGAATTCCAGCGCCGTCATGCCGTCGAAGCCCGGCAGGGACATGTCGGACAGGACGAGATCAAGATTTCCGTCTTGGTAAGCCAAGGCAAAATTCGCGGCATTGGCCACGTGCTTAATCGAGCAGGCAATCCCTTCCTCCTCCAGTTTGGCTTTCACCAACGCGGCATCTGCCGGATCGTCCTCCAAAAGCAGGATAACCAGAGGTGATTTCATCTTCGTATCCTTCTCGAGTTCGATCATTGACATCGTCGCGCCTTAACCGGACCAAATTGCATGATCCCAAGCCACACTCGGCATGAGGTCTTCAGCTTGCGTCCAGCCACGGCATATCCACATAAAAACAAATCAAAATCAGCCCATCGCCGTGTATCCAGCGCGGGATCGTTCTGTTCAGCACCGTCCGTTCAGCAGACAACGGACGCGAAGAACCGCCGGAATCGATCCACGGCGGCTCCTTGATAGTAATACGTTCGGCTAATGAGGAATCTTTCAACTATTTGCGTCCTGGCACGAAGGAATCAACAGACGACCTGAAAATGCTTCTCGCCAAACACATCGCGAGTCGAGTTCCACACACGTGCAAATATGCGCGCCGCCAAATCTTCGCTTGCTAGTTCGGCCTGCTTGTGAAAAATTTCACGAGGATGGATGAGGTTTGAGCAACCCTTTTCACCCAAACTATGACGCACGTCAAATTGCACATTCCGGGGCCGGTCGAGGTCAGCGCCAAAACGTTCCGCGCGTTTTGTTCGCCCATGATTGGCCATCGCGGCCAGGGTTTCAAAGACCTTTACGCCAAAATTCAACCTCAGTTGCAGCAATTGCTTTCCACCAGGCAACTGGTTTATCTGAGCACCTCCTCCGCCTGGGGCGTAATGGAGGGCGCGGTGCGCAACCTGGTCCGCAAACGCGTTCTTAACTGCATGTGCGGTGCTTTTTCCGACAAATGGCTTGATGTTTCTAAACGCTGCGGTAAGGAGGCCGATGCCTTGCAAGTTCCCTGGGGATCGCCAATTCGCCCGGAACAGATTGAAGCCAAGTTGGCTACCGGGCAGTTCGACGCCTTGACCCTCATCCACAACGAAACCTCCACTGGCGTGATGAGTCCGCTTTATGAAATCGCCGCGCTCAAGAACAAATTCCCGGACGTGATGTTCATCGTCGATGCCGTGAGTTCCATGAGCGCGATTAAGATGGAATTCGACGCGCTGGGGATTGATGTCCTGCTGGCCGGAACGCAAAAGGCTTTCGCCATGCCGCCGGGTCTGGCGGTGTTTGTCTGTTCACCGGCGGCGCTGGCCAAGGCGGCCGCGGCGCCCGATCGCGGCTATTATTTTGACTTCGTAGAATTCCAGAAGAACGCCGAACAAAGCATGACACCCAGCACCCCCAGCATCGGGCACGTTTATGCGCTGGCCTCGAAACTGGAAGACATCTTCGCTGAGGGCTTAGAAGCCCGCTTCGCCCGCCACCAAAAGCTGGCCGGCATGACGCGCGCATGGGCAGCCCGGCACGGGTTCACGCTTTTCCCCGAACCCGGCTTCGAATCCATCACGTTGACGTGCATCAACAACGGTGCCAAGCCAGGTGGCCGGGTGGCAGACGTCGCCAAGTTGCAAAAGTTGGTCAAGGAGGCGGGATTTTTGATTGACGGCGGTTACGGAAAAATCAAAGGCACAACCTTCCGCATCTCCAACATGGGCGACGAGACCGAAGAGTCCATGAACCAGCTCGTTGACGCACTCGACGGCGGGATGAAGAAGTTGTGAGCGGCCTTCACGGCGAGATGGCCAGCCGCTCCTCGTTCGCCTCCGCGCGGATGAGCAGACCCTGCTCCTTGTAAACCTTGAGCATGAAATGCGTGGCCGTGGAAACCACGCCCTGAATGGTCGCCAGTTTCTCTGAGACGAAGGAAGCCACCTCGCGCAGGCTGGTCCCTTCCACCACCACCAGCAGGTCGTAGCCCCCAGACATCAGGTAGCACGAACGAACCTCGGCGTACTTGGCGATGCGCTCCGCCAAACGGTCGAATCCGCCGCCCCTTTCCGGCGTGATCTTGACTTCAATCACCGCGCGCACGACGTCCAGGCCGATTTTTTCCTCATTCAGCACGGCGCGATAGCCGAGGATGATCTCGCTTTCTTCGTAAGCCTTGATCTTGGCCGCGATCTCACCTTCTGGCAGGTTAAGCATCTTGCCCAATTGCCCCGGTTTGAGCGCCGCGTTTTCTTGCAAGAGTTTCAATATTGGATCCATGCCCGGATACTTACCATTGCCGGCCTCTGAATGTCATGGGAATAGTTGCGCAATACCTTCGCCCATTCAAGAGACGCTTTCCAATTCCAACCCCGAACGCGCCAGGCTTTTGACAGGGACTTTTTGCCGTGGGCGGTGCACCATCAATTTATTGAACGCGGAGAATTACCAACTCGTTCGCCTGAAGGACGGAACCTGCAGCATCCGCTCATTGGCGGAAGACGAGACGTTTCATCCCGTCGTCGGCCCTGTGGCCGAGGCCGAGGCGCTCTATGTCAAGCAACTCCGACTCCGGCAGCGCTTGCAGTCTCACGATGGCGAATTCGTGGTTTGGGATGTTGGTCTCGGCGCCGCTGCCAATGCAATAGCCGTTCTGCGCACCGCCTCGGAATTGCCTTGTTCCTTGCGTATCATCAGCTTTGACCGAACGCTGGAGCCGCTGAAGTTCGCTCTGCGTCATGCAGCGGAGCTGGGTTATTTTTCTGGCTATGAGAAGGCGGCGCGTGAACTGCTTGAAAGCAGCCACGCCCTGGACGGCCGCTGGGAATTACGTCTGGGCGATTTTCCCGGCTGGTTGCGGACACTTCCGGGCACCGGGCCGGCCCCACACGCAATTTTATTTGACGCGTTTTCACCCGCCAAAAATCCCGCCATGTGGACGGCCTCGCTCTTCACCAATTTGCACCGCTGCCTGAATCCGCAGCGCCCGTGCGCGATGCCGACTTATTCTCGCAGCACAATGTTGCGAGTGACCCTGTTGCTGGCGGGTTTCTTTGTCGGTGCGGGGCACGCCACCGGAGAAAAGGAGGAGACCACCATCGCGGCCAACACGCTGGATTTGCTGGACGAACCGCTGTCGCGAAACTGGTTGCAACGCGCGCGAAGCTCCCGCAGCGCCGAGCCTTTGTGGGAGGCGGTCTATCGCCAGGCTCATCTTTCGCGCGAGAGCTGGGAGAAACTCTTGCGGCATCCGCAGTTTCAATGAGTGCCTGCCAAGGCGCGGATTCCTGTTGGTTTTCAGTCCGCGCGCGGTTCCAGGCGGGCGATTTCGGCCATGATCTGGTCAGCCACCTCCTGATAAATCTCCTTGACTCGCTGTTTGGAACACGCGGCGGCTTCGGCACGCAGTTCCGCGAACAAGAGCGGTTTTCCATACTTGACCATCACGCGCCGCGCACGAGGGATTTGCTGGTGAGGGCCAAAGGCCTCATGCGTGCCAAAAACCCGCACCGGCAGCACCGGGGCGCTGGACTTAATCACGGTCAAACCGATGCCGGAGCGCGCCGGGTTCAATTCTCCGTCGCGGCTGCGCGTGCCTTCGGGGAACAAAATGATGGCGCCGCCTTCTTCGAGACGATTCAGGATTTGCTTCAACCCTCGTCCGGTGCCGCCGTCACGGTCCACCGGTACCACATCCCACGAACGGAGGATGGCGGCCAGGATCGGCACGTGAAAAATATTGTCGCGCGCCAAAAAGTTGATTTGCCGCCGAACGCCCGCGCCGATCAGAGGCGGATCGATGTAGCTGGCGTGATTGGAGGCTAGAATGACTGGCCCGGTTAAGGGCACGCGCTCGGAGTTGAAGACGTGCCAACGAAAATAAATGGCGAAGACCGCGCGGAAGAACGACCACCCGCACCAGTAGGGGAAGGTCATCCCTTTGGTTTCCGTTGGAAGGGGCGCATCTGTCACTGGAGGTTGTTGTGGAGCATGATCGCTCGATGCCCAGGGCTGGATAGTGGGTTCTCCAAGTCAATCCATCTCGATTGCCCGCTTTGGGGGAGCGCGGCGTCGCCTCTGATTTTCGCGCTCATACTCGTTTCATGTTATCGCAACTTGCCAATTTCGATTTTCCCAGCGATGGTCAACCGGCCAGAAAAAGGTGAATTCGGCCACCGTCCCGGACGGTAGTTTGTCTGTTGCAACATCCGCAAACCACAGGTCAAACGACTCGTTGTGCGTCATTTCCACGGAATTCTTCGTGTTCCAATTGTCCGCTGTCCAGATAATTGTCGCTTGCGAGGCGAGGATGACGCGCAAAGTCTTGCGCGCCGGCAAGTGCCACAGCGGATGGCTGATCGTCCAGATTTCGTGGCGGCTTGGAACCGGTTTGGCCACATATCGCTGGTAGGCCGGCTCGACTCGATCAAAGCAAACCCCTTCGTGCCGGCTGCGGACCAGGGAAATATACTCTGCGTGCGACCAGCATAACGGCATGGCCGCGCCAGTAGGTTGGCCACGTTTCATCCTGCCGTCCGCCAGGTCGTCGTCATCCCACAGTTGCTCGGAGATCATGTTACCAGGGTTGGCGAATTTTTCCATGGCCACGATGTAAGGCATCGGATCGCGTCCCGCCGCCAGCTCATAATGTCCACGCTCTCCGGCCAAGATAGGCCAGGACCGGCCTATGCCCTCGCCATCAAATGCGCTGCCATCGGCCTTCTGCCCGTAGCCGTCGTAGTTGTAGCGTCGCCAGCACGGCCCTTGCGGCAATTCCCGCCGCAACACCCGGTCGATCACCTCGACGGAAGAAAGAACGATGGGATCGTCGGCCGCGCGAATACCGAAGCGGACCAGTTGCAAAAAATCTCCACCCACGATCTGCCGCGCTGGATGAGACCCGCCGCCGTTGGCGACTAGAATCGTCGTGCGGTTGGGATCAGGGTGGCGGTCCGGAGGCTCTGGGTCCGCGGGATTGATGCGAATGTAGTGCGTGGGAAAACCCGGCACCAAATCGCCGCAGGTCGTGACCGTCCATTCCTCGATGTGCGCGGCGAGCCAGTCGGCATAAGTCAAGAGGAATTCCTGGTCCTCCGGCTGTGCGCAGAACTCGGCAGCGCAGACCAGGCCGGCAATGATCGTAGCCAAAGTAGAAGGCGAGTAACCGGAGTTTTCTTCCCATCGCTCCTGGGCTGTGACCGGCCCGTGCAACATCAGATAGGATGCGGCGCGGTGGATGATGGGGCAGGCCTCGCATTGGCCGAGGCTGACGCCGGCGCGCTCCAACCGCCAGGCCAGAAGGATGGGTGCGGCG
>DASYNM010000446.1:0-3462 GCA_036008545.1 Verrucomicrobiia bacterium | reverse complement strand
AGGGCAGCACCACCAACCTCATTACCGTATGGGTGACAGACAGCAGCAACCCGCCGTTGAGTAACTCGATGACGTTCAGCGTGATCGTGGGCGAGTGCGTGCAAGTTGGTATTGGCTCTAACGTTGTGCAAGCGGGCCAGAGTACTTGTGTGCCTATAAATCTGGTGGCTACGGTCGGCGTGGCGAATTTGAGTTTTACCCTGGCCTACCCGAGTGGATTTCTTACTAACTGGAACGTCACGGCGAGTAATTCCCTGGTTGCCTCCGCGGCGACGCAAACGGTCGATTCTTCACACACGCAATTCAGCTTCGTTATCCAGAGCGGGCAAGTTTTGCAAGGCACCACTCTGCTAGGCTCGATTTGCCTGGATACGCTGCCGGGTGCCTCTGCGTTTGTCCCGCTGGTTGTCGCCAACATGGGCGCAGCAGGACCAAACAATTCTCCGGTGACGAATCTCATCGGCCAAATGGGACGCGTCGTGGTGGTTGGCCCGCAGTCGTTGTTGGAGGCTTCGTTGGGAACAAATTCGAACCCGACACTGACGCTCTACGGCAATCCGGGCTTGAGCTATAATGTGCTTTCCACGACAAATCTGGCCGATAGCAGTTCGTGGAGCACAATCGGGAACGTCACCTTGACAGATTTGTTCCAGGTCATCAGCCTCGGCAACGCAACCAACCAAATGCAATTCTTTAAGGCAGTTCAACCGTGAGAAGCCGGACGGATGTCTGCCAATGCAAGTATCCGTTTGTTTGTCGCGATCTTCCCTCCGGCGGAGGTCGCGCAGCGATTGACTGAGGCGGCGCGGGCGCTGGCGGGCGGTCTTTCCCCAAGGGCAGTGGCGTGGACGCGGCCGGAGCAAATTCACTTGACACTCAACTTCTTGGGCAACGTCGAGCAAGGCAAGGTAGAAGAGTTCCAACGGGCGGTGAAGGCGGCTTGCCAGCGCGTCGGGCCTATCCATTTGCAGGCGCGCGGGCTTGGGTGTTTTCCGAGTCCGGCCCGAGCGCGCGTCCTCTGGGCGGGATTGGGAGGGGACGCGACGGCGGTGAAAGGATTGAAGGGAACATTGGATGAGTCCCTTGCCCGGCTCGGTTACGTGCAGGATACGCGGGCGTTCCATCCGCATCTGACCATCGGGCGTGTCAAACTATTGAGCGGCGGCGACCGGCGGCATTTGACCGCGACTTTGCCAAAGTGGCGCGAAACCGATTTCGGCGCCTGGACGGCCGAGCGCGTGGATTTGATGCAAAGCGTCATCTCACCCGCCGGGGCGGAATATGCGCTGGTGCAATCCTTCCCGTTGCCATCGGCGTGGTAGGGTTGCCTCGCCGAGGCGACCACCCCAGCAATAGTCACCAGCGGGCGGCGGCGAGCCGTCCCTACCACCCGTGACTGACGCAATTAACACGAATGATTAATTCGTGTTGCAATCCCTTTTAAATGTGGTATCGTATGGTGAGTGAGGCGCTCCGGCGCCTGTTCTTTGACATTTTGCAAAGGGGCCTGCTAGTTGTGGGTTGTGAGTAGAGAGTGTAGAAAGCTGACTCGCCTCCGCCGTGCTTCGGCGCGGCAACAGCGTGAGGGCTGAGGACCAAAGCTTTGGCGAACACGTCTGGTTTATGGCCGAAAGGAAAATCAGCTCGCGTAAGTCGTTGATTTTCTCGATATTTGCCGATATTTTCATTGGTCTTGTGACTTGGTGGGGCGAGACAGCCCGCAAAGCGGGCCGCTCTTAATTTGTACTGTCTCTGTCGAGCCGTAGCTCAATTTCTTCGGGAAAACGTCAGGACTCGACGGAGTCTTGCCCTACCAAAAAGGCGAAAAGTCGCACCCAGTCGCACCCAGTCGCACTCAGTCAAACCAGTTCCTCGGATCGGGCGCCTACTGCGGCATGATGGTCAGGGTGTGCGTCACGGGCACGAATGCCGCCTGGATCGCGGCCACCAGCGGCGCGCGCTCCTGTTCGGAATCCTTCACGGTTTTTGCCATGTCGGTTTTGCCTGCCTCGCCGTGAAAGAGTTGCTTGATTTGTTTGGTCTCGAATTCCTGCTTCTTGGCGACGGCTTCATCGACGGCTTTGAAGGCGTCGGAAAACGGGTTCACCTCGAAATCCGCAGCCAGATTGACGCCGCCCGCCAATTGCTCGGCGGAATAAACCCGGTTGGTCGTGCCCCAGGTGATTTGGTAGTTTGCGGCCTTGCCGCCTTTAACCACCAGCATCAGTCGATTGAGGTCCTGGTTAAACGGCACCAAGCTCATGCCGGATCGGATGCTGTCGGCTTTGTCAGCAGGACCGGTGGCGCAAAAGGGGTAGCGCGAACTTTTGACGGTCAATTCGCCGTTGTGGTAGGAAACCAGTTGGTGCCCCTTTGAAACGGCTGCCTTGTTGGCGGCGAGGTCCACGGTGAACGTGCCGATGTCGCCGGGAACATCGAGGCCTTTGAGGAAGGCGTAAGCCATGACGAGGTGCCCGGCCCAGCCAGGATGCACGGAGTCCTTGCCCGCCAAAGTGTAATTGGTGCCGTAGCGTTGCAGGGCGTTGTATTGCGCCAGATACATATCCCAAAAAACGTCCGCGAATCCGACGTGTTGGACGTGGGAGATTTCGATGTCGATATCGCGCAGCATGCAGAGGTTAATATTTCGCTCCTTGGGCGTGCCCTGAATATTATTCCAAGGTGGATTCTGCATGCCCATGCATCCGGGTGAGCCGGCGATCACGCGCGTGCCGGCGGCTTGGAAGCCCAGCACAATGTCGGTCATGTTGGAGCCGTAAACCTGGCCGATGCTCGGTTCATACGGTTTGTAATGATGATCGTTCATGCCGTAACAAGTCGTGGCGACGGTAGGGCCGAAGCGCAGAACGTCGTTGGTCATGCGATGGAGAAAACCGGAGGCTTGTTCGCCGCTCCAACCATATTGCCGCGTGCTGATGTTCAACTCCGGCAGAGCGACCGTGAGGTAGGTCTCCATGATGCGCGAATACATTCTTTGCTCGGTGATGGAATCGCCGCAGATCGCGAGGCGGTCGTTGGAGTGCAGGACGGCCTCTTTGGGTTGGGGTCCCTGAAGCAGGTAAAGGCCGTCGAAGTAAGGGTCGTTGTTCGGTTTAGGAATGGTCGAATCGGCCAGGAGCGGCCAGCACAGAGACAAGCATAGAAAAGCAAGGAGCGAACGAATTTTCATCCGCTTCTATTAGGGCAGCACGTTGCTGATAGCAACGGGAAACTCTCTGACAAACCGGCCCTTGCCGTTGGTTTCCCAGGCGCGCGTTAGTTGCCAATCGCTGTCAGACGAGGCCTTGACAACAGTATAGATGTAGATGTCATTGCGGTGTTCTTTGATGCACTTAAAAGTCCGGGCCATAGGGTAAGCCTCCTCGTCCGTCCCCTGCGATCTCAAGGTGATCGTGCCGTGGTCGTATTCGTGCCATCCGGGCTGCCGGCCTTGATTCTTAA
>DASYNM010000445.1:0-18398 GCA_036008545.1 Verrucomicrobiia bacterium | reverse complement strand
CGAAGCGCAAACTGACGGTGTCGGCGCCGATCAGCTACGACACGCTCTACGGCCTGAGTTGGTCGCCGGACAGCAAATTGATCGCGTTTGGTTGCCCGGACAACACCGTGCGCGCCATTGAAGCATCCACTGGCAAGCAAGTTCTACAGATGGGTTCGCATTCGGATTGGGTGATGAGCACCACGTTCTCGGTCAAAGGCGACCATGTCATTTCTGGCGGGCGCGATATGAGCGTCAAACTCACTGAAATCTCCGATCAACGATTTATCGACAACGTCACATCCATCACGCCAGGTGCATTAAAGGGCGGAGTGACGGCTTTGGCCACGCATCCCAGGTTTGAAGAGATTGTCGATGGCGGTTCGGACGGAATTCCGCGCGTATATCGCATTTTTCGAGAAGTTGCCCGCGTGATAGGGGATGACGCGCAGTTCATCGCCGATCTTTTTCCGATTACTGGCCGCGTCTTCAGTATCCGTTTCAGTCCGGACGGCACGCGTATCGCGTATTGCGGCGGGCTGGATCGTGCCGGCGAATTGGTCATTTGCAGTTACGATTACAGCAATGAAATTCCCAAGACATTGCGCGATCTCATGGGTAAGGTGCCCGGCAGCCGCTCCGCTGAAGAACAGAAGCAACTCGATGATTACAAGAAACAGGGCATCCATGAGATCGCCCGCGCAAAGGTCCCGCATTCGGAGCTTTACTCCGTGGCTTTCAGTCCCGATGGCAAAATGGTTGCTGCTGGCGGTTCCGATGGAATGGTGCGGCTTTTCGATGCATCCAACGCCTCGGTGATCAAGGAGTTTTTGTCCGTGCCCGTTAGCAAAGGAGCGATGGCGGCAGCCCGCCCATCGTGGGCTCCGCCGGCGCCCAAAGTCGCCGAGTCTTCCACTAACTCCGAACCAATGCCCGAATCAGGCAAGATAGTCTCCCTCGATTTGCAGCCGGACCAGATTAAGATCGGCAGTCCGAACGATTACGCGCAACTTTTGGTTACTGCTCGGCTGGATTCCGGAGATACTCTTGATGTGACGCGGGCGGCGAAATTCACGTTGAAGCCAAATATCGCGGCCATTTCTTACCGCGGACTTTTGCAACCGGTCAAAAACGGAACAGGCAAGCTCATGGTGGCTTTCGGCGGGAAGAGTGTTGAAGCGCCTGTCGAAATCTCCGGCCTTGGAAAACCTTACCGCGCTGATTTTATTCGCGACGTCGCCCCAGTCATTGCTCAGTTGGGTTGCAACGCGGGAACTTGCCACGGAGCCAAGGAAGGCAAGAACGGCTTCAAACTTTCGTTGCGCGGATACGATCCCGAAACCGACCTCCGCGCGCTCACCGACGATCTAGCCTCTCGCCGCGTCAACTTCGCTTCGCCCGACGACAGCCTTATGCTGCTTAAAGCCGTGGCGGAAGTTCCGCACGAAGGAGGGCGCCGCACAACAGTTGACAGCAAGTACTACCAGATTATGCGCCAGTGGATTGCCAACGGAGCGACGCTCGACACAAATTCTGCGAAGGTAGTGAAGATTCAACTTTTCCCAAAAGACCCAGTTGCACAATCGCTCGGCGCGCGTCAACAAATGCGCGTCGAGGCCACCTACGCGGATGGAACGGCGCGCGATGTAACGCAGGAGGCATTCATCGAGAGCGGCAATACCGACACCGCCACTGCCGAGAAGGGCGGCCTCATTACGACATTACGGCGAGGCGAGGCCCCGGTGCTCGCCCGTTATGAGGGCAATTACGCGACGACCACCTTGACCGTGATGGGGGATCGCAGCGGTTTTGTTTGGCAGGAGCCGACGGAGTGGGGGGAAATCGACAAACTCGTCGCGGCCAAGTGGCAGCGCATGAAGATCGAGCCTTCCGACATTTGCACCGATCTCGAGTTTGTCCGGCGGATTTACCTCGACCTGACGGGACTGCCGCCTTCTCCCAAGCAGATTGAGGCCTTCCTGGACGACCCTCGTGACACTCGTATCAAGCGCGACGAAATGATTGACCGCCTGATTGGGTCCCCTGAATACGTCGATTACTGGGCAAATAAATGGTCCGATTTGCTTCAGTGCAACAGCAAGTTCTTGGGCAGTGAAGGCGCCGAATTATTCCACAACTGGATTCACAGCGAAGTCGAGAAAAACACGCCCTACGACAAGTTTGTCCGAAAAATCCTGACGGCCACAGGCTCGAATCGCGAGAACCCCGCCGCCAGCTATTGGAAAATCCTGCGCACGCCGACCGAAGCCATGGAGAACACCACGCAATTATTCCTCGCCACGCGCTTCAGTTGCAACAAGTGCCACGATCATCCGTTCGAGCGCTGGACGCAGGACCAGTATTATCATATGGCCGCTTACTTCGCGCGGGTCACGTTCAAGGAAGACGACAATAGCGAGGGCAAGCGGATCGGCGGTACCGATGTTGAGAGCGCCAAACCGCTTTACGAAATCGTCGAAGATGGAACGCAGGGCGAGGTGGAGCACATTCGCACCGGCAAAGTTTCGCCTCCGCTAGCTCCCTTTCTGGCGAAGCATGAGACAAAGGAGAAATCTACCCGCCGCGAGGAACTGGCCGCATGGCTCACGTCGCCCGACAACCGCTTTTTCGCCTCAAGTTATGTCAACCGTTTGTGGGGTTATCTAACCGGCGTGGGAATTATTGACCCGCTCGACGATATCCGCGCTGGAAACCCGGCCCGAAATCCAGCGTTGCTCGAACATCTCACGCACGAATTCGTGGACAACGGTTTCGATGTGCGCCACATGATGCAGCTCATTTGCAAATCCCGCACTTACCAGCTTTCGATTCGCCCGAACAAATGGAACGAGGATGACAAGGTAAATTATTCTCACGCGATGGCCCGTCGTCTTCCGGCTGAAACCATTCTTGACGCGGTCTATAGCGTCACCGGCAGCACCCCGCAGATTTCCGGGGCCAAGCCCGGCCAGCGCGCCTCGCAATTGTCGGATGTCACTATGGACGCTGGCAGCGGACTGTTGGCCACGCTGGGCCGGCCCGCTCGCCAAACGGCCTGCGAATGCGAGCGCACCAGCGACCTCGGCCTTGGCTCAGTCATGGCGATACTGAGCGGGCAGACTATCTCCGAGGCCATCAATGAGCCGGGGAATTCTCTGGCAAAGCTCGCTGAAACGGAAAGGGACGACAAAAAACTGATCAACGAGGTTTACTTGCGCGTGGTCAACCGGCCCGCCACCGACGCGGAAATCAAAGATGTAATCCCCATGTTATCAGAAGTTAGCCACGATAATGCGGTTCTGACCAATGAGCTTGGCAAATTGGAAGTGGAGATGGCGCCCAAGATCGTTGAATTGAAACACGAGCAGGCGGACGATATTTCGCGAGCCAAGACCAATCTCCAAACCTACGAGGAGATGACGAAGAGTCTTCGCGAGCAACTCGACAAAACACACCAGGCGGAAGTGGCGGCCACCAAACGCGAGCTAAAGGAATACGAAGTCATGCTGCCCGCCCAGGCCGCTTACTGGGAGGCGAACAACAATCTCGCCGACACCAAAACAGTCTGGCAGTTGATAAAAGCGCAAACTCTTTCAGCCACCAACAACGTCAAACTGGCGCAGAAAAGCGACGGCACGATTACTTCCTCTGGAGGGCAGTGCCCCTCCGATTACGAAATCGTTGCGCCAGTCTCGGCGACAAACATCACGGGCGTCATGGTCGAGACATTGCCGGATGAAAACCTGCCACAATTCGGACCCGGCCGCGCCGATGATGGCAATTTCGTTTTGAGCGAGTTGGAGTTGAAATGGACCACCGGCACCAATACTCCGGAAACTCGCGCCAAGTTCGCCGATGCCAGAGCGGATTACTCGCAGGGCGACTTCCCGGTCAACCAGGCCATTGACGGCAGAGTTTGGCCCGATCAAAACGGCTGGGCGGTTGGCGGCGCGCCCAACACTCGGCGGCACACCGCCACATTCAAGTTGGAGCATCCAATCGCCAGCACCAACGGAGCGGAATTGCACTTTATTTTGAAGCAGCACTATGGCGGGAACTTCTTGTTGGGACGATTCCGCCTCTACGTCACCACGAGCGATGATCCGTTGGATTTTGGTCTTCCCGAGAAAGTTGCCTATGCCGCGCGCGCGCCCGGTGGAGAACGCACCCTGGAGGAATCAGCCGCTATACTTGACTACTATCGCAGCAACGATGTCGGTTATTGGAAGCGAAGAAAAGCGGTCCTTAGAGCTGTCGAACCGTTGCCGATGGATTCCAAATTGGCGGAGTTGCAGTCGGCTGAGAAGCAGGCGGAGGGACCGATCCATCTCGATCCAAACCTTGTGCAATTGCGCGAGGATGCCAAAGACAGCACTGTTCAGAACGACAACAAGCGGCTAACCGTAGTGCAGGATTTGACCTGGGCGCTGGTCAACAGTCCTGGCTTCCTCTTTAACCATTGAATAACTTATGATTAGAATTCCCGGCGGAACATGCAGTGACCTTTGCGATCCTCAACTCAAAATGACACGCCGCGACCTCCTGCGCGTCGGCGGCGCCAGCGTCCTTGGACTTTCCCTCGGCTCGCTTTTTAATTTACAGGCGCGGGCGGCGGAGTCGGGCAAAATTGCCGGAGGGCCGGGTTGGGGCACAGCCAAAAACATCGTCATGATTTATCTTCAGGGCGGACCCAGCCACCTCGATTTGTGGGACCCAAAGGAAAACGCGCCCGATAACTTTCGCAGCGTGTTCAAACCAATTTCAACAAAAATTCCGGGCGTGAATTTCACCGAAGTTTTGCCCGAGCTGGCCAAGGTTAATGATAAGTTCACGATGATCCGCTCCATGGGCTACACCCCCAACGGGCTTTTCAATCACACTGCGGCCATTTATCAGATCATGACCGGCTACACGACCGACAAGGTGAGCCCCTCCGGCCAACTTGAGCCTCCAGACCCTAAGGATTTTCCCAACTTCGGTTCCCAGATCACCCGGCTTCGGCCGATGGACGAACCGATGCTCCCATTCGTGATGATGCCGCGGCCATTGCAGGAATCGAACGTGATCGGGAAAGGCGGCAGCGCGGGTTTCCTTGGCAAGGCTTTTGAACCTTACAGGCTATTCCCTGACGGGGACGATATGGACATGAACAAAATGGACCACATCCATGTCGATGACCTGAAATTGCCCCCGGAAGTTTTCGCGCTCCGCCTCCAGCGCCGCGCTCATCTGCGTGAGGCCATCGAGGCCGCCACGCCCGACCTCGACAAAGCGGTCGCGAATTACGATCTGGACGACTATTACCAGCGCGCCTTGAACCTCATAATTTCCGGCCGCGCCCGCAAAGCGTTTGATCTGACCCAGGAAACAGAGCAAATGCGCGATCGCTATGGCAAAAACACTTTCGGTCAAAGCTGTCTGCTGGCGCGCCGTTTGGTCGAAGCCGGCACGCGGGTGGTGGAAGTGATCTGGCCCAAGATCGCCAATTCCGACTTCCATTCCTGGGATTGCCATTCAGACCTGACCAATCGCATGAAAGACCGTTCCGCGCCAATGCTGGATAAAGGGCTGTCGGCATTTTTCTCGGATATGGATGCGCGCGGTCTGCTCAAGGAAACTCTGGTGGTCGCCATTGGCGAATTTGGCCGAAGTCCGCAAAAAGGCATCAGCACCTCCGGCAATAGCAATAGCGCCGATGGCCGTGACCACTGGCCCTACTGCTACACCTCAATCATCGCCGGCGCAGGTGTCAAACGCGGTTACGTGCATGGTAAGTCCGACAAGACCGGCAGCAGCCCGACCGAGGACCCCGTCCACCCGACCGAAATGCTCGCCACCATTTACCACGCCTTTGGCATCGACCCGGACACAATTGTTTACAACCAATTGAAGCAACCGCGAGAATTGGTCAAAGCCAAGCCCGTCACGAAATTATTCGCGTGAGAATCGGCCGCGACGACTCGAACTAGAACAGCCGGGTTGGCGTCGATCCCCAGTGCAAACGCCAGTATTCGGACGAAACGGCGTTGAGGCTGAAGGGCAACGTATTTGAGTTTGTCTGTGAGGGCCTGCATGACTGCGGACAGGTCGCTATGATGACGAAGTCGAGTGGTTTTGGCGGACAACATGAGTGTGTCCGTGTTCGCGCATGCTCGCGATCGTGCTAAATGGTCAATTCCTCGCTGCGCCGGATCGAAACTCCGTCCGTCCGGATGGCGGGCTCTCAGAACCTCAATAATCGGACAGAAACAGGATAGTTAATTTATTTGTTCACCGAGGAAAACTGAAAATGCTATCGTGAATCAAACGTAATAAGCATGTTATGAATGGTGCACCCAAATGGAGTTGAACCATTAACCTTCTGATCCGTAGTCAGATGCTCTATCCAATTGAGCTATGGGTGCACCCAGAAGGCCAGCAACGTTAACCAACAGCGCCGTCGTCGCGCAAGCTTCATTTCCAATGTTCTTTCTCATGCCACGGCCAATCCGCCACCGCTGGGTCAGTTTTGGATGGCCCGTCCGTGGCCGCGATGACGGTGAAACTGGCGCGGGCAGCCAGCGACTCTCCATTGCTCATCACGCTTCCCATTTTGGACCTCGCAAGCGACCGAGGCGGCGGGTTCAATGATCGGAGAAATAGCTCGCAGTTGCCTCTGTCCGTGGTAGAATTGGTGGTACCAATGAATCAGTGTCCAAGGAGCGTGGTGGTCAGGAAAAGCTCTGTGCTTTTCCATTTTCCAGTCAAACATTTTGTTGTTGCGATCTGCGCGGCGCTTTTCAGTTTTGCCGCCACGACCGGGCTGGCGCAGCCGCGGCGGGCATTGCCGGGGCATGTGCCGGATGTCGTCGGCCACTTGCAACCGCTCTCGGATGTTGCGGCGAAGACCCCTGTGCGCCTTGCCGTCGGCTTGCCCTTGCGCAACAAAGCGGCATTGGCCAGTTTTATCGAGGATCTCTACAATCCTGCCAGCCCTCGGTTTCATCGGTATTTGACCACGGCGCAATTCACCGAGAGATTCGGGCCGACCGAGGAGGATTACCAGAAGGTCCAGGATTATTTGCGCGCGCGTGGCCTCAAAGTCAGTGGCGCGCACGCTAATCGCATGGTGGTGGATGTCGTCGGCGCGGCGGCAGATGTCGAAAAGGCATTTAATGTCCACCTGCACGTTTACCGGCACCCGACCGAGCAACGGAACTTTTTTGCGCCGGATAGCGACCCGTGGGTTGAGGCCAATGTGCCGGTGCTCGATGTCATGGGGCTGGATAATTACATCGTACCTCATCCGCTGGATCTGCAGCGAAAAAAAGCTGGCGTCCAAAACGGCGCCAGCGTCACGAATTATGCTGAGGAAGGCTCCGGGCCGCACGGCCTCTACATCGGGAACGATTTTCGCGCGGCCTACGTTCCGGGCGTGACCAACACTGGATCAGGACAATACATCGCCCTGGTGGAGTTCGGCCCTTATTGGACGAATGATATCCATGTTTACGAAACCACGGCCGGACTTTCCTCCAACATCGTCGTCTCCAACATCTTTTTGGACGACGTGACGGAGCCGCCCTCGGCTGGCACCGATGCTGGCGAGCAGGCGCTCGATATCGAAATGTGCATTTCCATGGCTCCGGGCGCGACCGTGCTTTATTACGGCGGAGAAGTCGTGGATGACATTTACAGCCGCATCGCTTCGGACAATCTGGCCGGGCAAATCAGTTGTTCGTTCGGGTTCGGCATCGACGAGACTACCGAGCAACTCTACCAGGAATTTGTGGCGCAAGGGCAGAACTTCTTCGAGGCCTCCGGCGATGGCGGCGCTGAGGTCGGGCAAATCAATCCGCCCGCCGCGGAGCCGTACATCACTTTGGTCGGAGGCACCGCTTTGTCCACGGTCTCTCCAGGGGGCGCGTGGCAACAAGAGCTGACGTGGGTGGGCAGCGGCGGCGGCGTGAGCACCTTTTACGCGATGCCCAATTACCAACAAGGCATCAATATGACGCCGCTCTTCGGATCGAGCACGATGCGCAATTTTCCTGATGTCTCGATGATGGCGGACACCGTAATATTCATTGCCGCCAATAACGGCACCGGCGGCGTCGGCGGCACCAGTTGCTCATCGCCACAATGGGCGGGGTTTTATGCGCTGGCCAACCAGCAAGCCGCGACCTTGGGCAACCCGCGCATCGGCTTTTTCAACCCGACTCTCTACGCCCTGGGCAAGTCCGCCAGCTACACCACTCTCTTCCACGACGTCACCAGCGGTAATACGACCAATTACTCCAGCGGCCCGCATAAATTCTTCGCCGCAGCCGGCTATGATCTTGCCACCGGTTGGGGCAGTCCGAACGGCATCAATTTGATCAACGCGCTGGCGGGCGTCGGCACGACCAATTTTATGCTTTACGCCACGCCGGTCGGGCTGAACCTCACGGTCGGCGGCAGTGACGAAGTCCTGCTTAATGCCCAGGCGATGACTGGCTTCAACGGCGACGTCAGTCTCTCGGTGAGCAACTTGCCCAGCGGAGTCACCGCCTCCTTCAACCCGCCCACCATTTCCGGCGCGAGCACCAGCATCCTCACGTTGACCGCGAGTTCCTCTGCGTCGGCCGGAACCACCACCGTCACATTGGTCGGCGCCTCCGGCGGCATCACGCAAACCAACGGCCTGACCCTGACCATCGTAGCCGCAACGCCCGGGACCGCGGAGGTCAATCTTTTCTCTTCGTTCAATCTGGCCGCCATCTACAACGACGGCACCAGTTTCAGCGGCGGTGCCGATGGCGACGGCAACGCCTTTTCGGCCAATCTGCTGGGTTCGGCGCTGAACTGGAACGGCTGCCTCTTCAGCATGGGATCGCCCGGCGCGAACGACGCCATTAAATGCTCCGGGCAAACGATTACTCTGCCTGCAGCCTCGTATTCGTCCGTGCAAATATTGGCGGCGGCTGTCGATGGCGCGCAAGCCGCCCAGCAGTTCATTGTCACTTACACCGACGGCACCACTTCCACCTTCGTCCAGAGCATGAGCGATTGGGCTTTTCCGTCGGATTTCACTGGCGAAACCGTGGTTGTCCCCACGGCCTACCGCGACAGCGGCGACACCAAGGACACGCTTACGCAGGCCAATCTCTACGGCTATTCCTTCGGCCTCAACAACAGCAAGATTTTGAAAAGCATCAAGCTGCCGGATAACAACGATGTCCTTGTCTTTGCGATGACGCTGGCAAACGACTTCACGCTCTACGGGTCGCCCGTTTCGTATGTGATGACGGCTGGAGGAAAATCCACCTCCTATCTCGTCTCGGGTCCCGTTAATGGGCTCAGCGGCAGCGTGAGTTTATCTGTAACGGGGCTGCCGCCTGGCGTCACTGCCGCGTTCAGCCCGGCCGCCTCTACCACCAACAGCATCCTGACCCTGACCGCCAGCGCCACGGCGCAGCCTGTCAACACCAGCTTGATGCTGAGTGGAACATTGGACGGCGTCACGCACAACGTGAGCATGGATTTGTCGGTCATCACGCCTAGCCCCGGTGCGACGGCGGTGAATCTTGCCCCTTACTTCGGTGTGGGCGGCATTGTCAGTGACGGCACTACTTTCAGCGCCACCGGTGGGCTGGACGGCGCTGGCAACGCCTATTCGGCGGCGCTTTTGGGCACCGCGCCCAATTGGGGCGGCCACGTCTTCAGCCTAGGCGCAGCAGGCGCGAACGACGCCGTCCCATGTACGGGCCAGACGATAACGGTGAGCCCGGGGCAATACACCGGGTTGATGATGTTGGGGGCGGCCGTCAATGCCAGCCAGTCGAACCAGACCTTTGTCCTCAATTATGCCGATGGAAGCTCCGTCGAGGTGACGCAAGGGATCAGCCTCTGGACGGCTCCGCAGAATTACGCGGGCGAATCCATCGCCGTCAGCACCGCTTATGCCGACACCAGCGGTGGAACAAACGGGGGTACGCCCGTTAACCTTTACGGGTATGTCCTAGGCCTGAACGACTCCAAGACTATCACCAGCGTCGTGCTGCCCAACAACCCCGACGTTCTCATCCTGGCCATGGCCCCGGCCAACGCCCCGACGCCGGTTTTGCTGGCGTCTGCCTTCAACCGCGTCGGCATCTACACCGATGGAACCTCTTTCTCCGCTTCGGCAGGATTCAATGCCGCCGGCTCGGCTTACTCCGCCAGCCAGTTCGGCGCGTCGCAAGTATTTGACAGTGTGCAGTTCAACTTCGGCGCCGCCAATGCCGCTGACGTCGTGAAATGCGCCGGCCAGTCGATCGCGCTGCCGACGAATCGATACACCTCGCTGCTCATGCTCGCCGCCGCCAACGGCAGCCAGGCCTCGCAAACCTTCACTGTCACTTATACTGACGGGACGACGACGCCGATCGTCCAGAGCATCAGCGATTGGGGGACGGCCGCGACAACTTATTCAAACCAGATGATCGCAGCCACTATGCCTTACCGCCTTTCCCATACCGGCAGCGCCGCGGCGACCACGACCTTTCTCTACGGCTACCGGTTTCCGCTCAACAATACCAAGATGGCGCGAAGTCTTACGCTACCGAATAATGGCAACGTCAACGTGCTGGCCGTCACCCTGGCTAACACTCCGGTGCCTGTTCCGCTCTGGTCGAGTTATAACCGCGCCGGCATATTCGACAACGGCACCGAATACACCACCGGCGGCCTTGATAACGACGGCAATTCCTTCTCGGGCACGCTGCTGGGCGCCGGGGAAACGTGGCGCAACGTGCCGTTTATCTACGGGCCGGTCAACGCGGCCGATGTGCTCAGCGGCAGCGCCCAAACCATCGCGCTCCCTCCCGGCAATTTTTCCTCACTGGCCATGCTGGCGACGGCCGTGAATGGCACCCAATCTAGTCAAAGCTTCGTCGTCACCTACACCAATGGCACCACGACAACCGGCACGATCAGTCTGAGCGATTGGACCGCGACTGGAAATCAAACTGGCGAAACCACCGTGGTGCCGATGGCTTACCGCCTCAATGACAATGGGTCGCAGGTGGGGCCGGTCGTCAATCTCTATGGTTACTCGATCAACTTGAACAGCAGCCTGGTGGTCCAAAGTCTTAAGCTGCCCAACAACGGCAACGTGGAAGTGGTGGCAATCGTCCTGTCCAATTTTACCGCCGCCTTGCCAGAAGCGCCCATTATCACCGCGGACCCGCCACCCCTTACGATAGTAAGCAACGGCACCGCCGCGAGTTTTACCGTCTCGGCCATCGGCACCGCGACGCTCACCTACCAATGGGAAAAGAACGATGCCGCCTTGACCAACGGCGGCAATGTTGAAGGCGCCACCACCAGCGAGTTGACCTTGACCACCACCTCCACCAACGACGACGGCAGCTATACTGTCATCGTCGCCAACCCCTACGGCTCCGTCACCAGCATCGTCGCGGTGTTGACCATCGGTGTCGCGCCTTCCATCACCAACCTGCCCACGCCATTGATCGCCACCAACGGCAGCCCGGCCCTGCTCACCGTCGGCGCGTCCGGCACTCCACCGCTGTTCTATCAATGGCAAATGGACGCCACCAATCTGTCCGATGGCGGTAACATCGCCGGCTCATCCACGGCAGCCTTGTCTCTGCTGGCTGCGGGCGCGAACGACGCGGGCAGTTACGACGTGATTGTCACCAATGCGTTTGGCAGCGTGACCAGCAGCGTGGTGACGTTGAACGTGGTCTTTCTCCTTCAATCGGTCTCGGTCGCGGCCAACGGCAGCGCCGTCAACTTCTCCTGGCTGAGCACGCCGGGAGTGGCTTACCAGGTGCAGGCCACGACCAACCTTGCGACCGGGACGTGGACCAATCTAGGCCCGGCCATCATCGCGACCAACAGCGTGACCATCGACCTCGACACCATCGGTCCCGACTCGCAACGGTTCTACCGCATCCTTCAGCAGTAGCGGGTCAACGCTAATCGGTCAGCAACTCCAGCAGGTTCAAGCCTTTGCTGGCGAGTTCCCAGCGGCTGCCCTGGCGCGTAACCAGTCGGCGGCAAGGGTTCTTGGTGTATTCCGGTTCGTTGACGGAAAGGAGCTGGTATTTGGCGGCGCCTTTGAATGCTCCGGCGGGGCGAGGTATCCATTCAAAGGGCAAGCCGTTGAAGTCGATCGCGATTTCGTAACCGGCGGGCCTCTCATTCGGGCCCAATGCGCCTTGTTTGATCAGCATGGGATAGCGGCGCAGCCAGGGGAAATCCGTTTGCCGCACCAGCACGCGACAAAGTTCCGGGCGATGCTGAATCCAATTCAGCAGGTCGAATCGCGCGCCCTCCTCATGCTCGGCCAGCAAGATCAGACGGGCGTCGATGCCGACCAGGTTTTCGCCGTTGTAGATTCCATGGTCGTTGCGTTCGCCGGGAAAATGCCGTTTGTACCAGGAATTGAAGTGCTCGCTGTAAAAAAGGTTCAGCTCGAAATGAACATGGGCGCGGTCCTTGGAAATGCGCTCGCGCGTGTTGCTGGTCCGGCCCATGACCGCAATCTGTTCCCCGGCCCGCACGGCGCGGCCCACCCGCAGGCCGCTTTGGACTTCCGAGAGATGGGCGTAGAGCGAGTATATTTCCATCGCGCCGACATGGTGCAGGATGACAATGTAGCGGCCATAATTGGAAAGGGAGGGCTTGTCGTTGATGTAAGCAACCACGCCGTCGGCGGTGGCCATGACGGGATCGATGGGTTCGCCTGAGCGGTCGCGCTGAAGGCATTTGATGTCCAGACCCTCGTGCATTTGCCAGCCGTCGGAACGGACGCAGCCAAAAGTGCCGGAAACCCACGTCTTGCCTGGAGTCGGCACGAAGTAACGTTCCTGGCCGCCTGACTCAAAAATGGCGTGATTAGCGGTGGGGAGTTGGAACGGTTGCGCGGCAACCGCCCGCGCGAAGAAAAGCAATACGCCCAGGCAGGATCGGAACTTCATTAATGCAACTCAAGCGATCTCTCGTAGGCGATGACGTTCTTGAGCCCACGAACTATGCGTTTTGTCTCCTCGCGGGAAGCATCGGGACTAAAACGAAAGATGCCGCTCTCGTTGCGACCCCGGATCAGGTATGCGGCCAGCCAGGCCGAGGCGCGCGGTTGGCCGAGCGTGTCCGATTCCGGCGACTGTGTCGGAATCGTGGCTTGAATGTCCTCCATTTTATTCTCGTTGTCGAATTCGTCTTTCTTCGATTTTTTCGGCTCCTTCGGCGGCTTATAATCAGGATTGGGAAATTGGGAAAAAACCACGATGTGCTGGCCTTTATGAGCGGTGGTCAGCATGTCGAGCATGAGCGAGCCGTGGTCGTTGAAAACCAATTGGATGTAATAACCACCGTTGGGGCCGGGCTCATCCACCATGGAGGCCTCGCGCAGGTCGCCCTCGGTCAGAAACGGAGACCGCTCAATAGTCACGGGGTATCTCTCCCGGGTGACCAGGACTGTGCCCGTGCCGGATATATCCTTACGATTGCCCTCCAGATAAAGGCGGATGGTGGATTGCTCCCCTTTGGCATACTTGGCCTTCGCGCTCCAACTGGCGCAACCGGCGGCCAGAAGAACGGAGGCCAACGCCAGATAGATATTGAACTTGGGCAGGTAATTCTTCATATTTCAACAGCTAACATCGCAAGTATTACAGCAAAGTAAAGAATATATGGGCAAACAATACAACAAAGGCGAGAAACGCCAGCGCCGCGTCGCCTACCTCAAACGCAAAAAAGCCGCCTCGAAAAAGAAGCCCACCCCGGCCGCGCCTGCGGCCCCAGCCGCCTGAGGAACGGGGGCGCACCCAGTCTCGGAATTGGTGTGGACGCCGCGGCTGTTCTTGGTATGGCTGCAGGTAAGGCGAGGAAAACCCGTTTGCAGGATTCTGACGGATGTTTACATGCGGTCATTGCGACAAGGAAAAGCCCGACGGTGAGGAATTCAAAATGCCAATGATACTGAAGGTCGCTTATTTTCTTTCTCCCTTCTATTTTCTGTTTCCTTCCCAACAAGCGTTCAAATCCCAAGCGTGCAAAGATTGTGCGCCAAAGGTTTGTCTGATTGCTGTGGCGTGGTTATTCTTTTGGGTGATTGCTCTGATGGTCGCTTTTTGCAATTGGCTCAAGCTATGACCTTCCTGCGGCACCCTTGATGAAGTTCGCTTGGTCGTAATTCGATCCTGTTGGATAAAGTCATGGCTTGACGGAGATTCGATGCGTCGTCTTGGAAATGAAATCGGGTGGCAGTGGACGCTCTCGAAAAATTCATTCTTGCGTTCCCACCAACATGTGGTATAGTGAACATCGTGAGACGCTTTGGCGTCTTTTCTTTGACATTTTGCAAAGGGACGTACCAGTGATGAGTGGTGAGTAGTGAGTGGAGAATGCTGACCCGCCTACGCGAACGCTTCGGCGCGGCAAGAGGGACACGGCCGGAATTTTGTCAGGTGGTGAGTGACCCCCGATTCAGGAGCCTGTTTTTGGGTTCATCCAACTCTGACCTCCTTCGTGTCTCTTCGTGCTCTTCGTGGTGAAAGGAACTTGAGCTCGCGTAAGTCGTTGATTTTCACGATTTTTCCCGATATTTCCTGCCCTTTATGTGGGACATATGGGCCGACCGGGTCCAATCCATTCCGCTGCAATCCATCCCTTTAAGCCGACCACGCCGGGCCATTGCCCGACGCGGCAGACAAACCGTGATTGGGCTTGCAACTTTTCCCATCTGGCGTGTTTATAACCAAGACATGTAGTGGAGATGTAGCTCGCATTATGGCCCAGTTCCAATATAAGGCGCGACGACGCGATGGCCAAACGGTCACCGGCGTGCTCGAAGTCGCCGATCGCAGCGCGGCTTTGATGCAGATCGAGCGGCTGGGATTATTTCCCGTGGCTGTGGAAGCGCCCAAAGGCGGGGCGGCCGCTATCGCTGCAGCCGCCGCGGCTGCTGGCAAACCTTCCGCCAAGTCCGGCTCGTGGACGGAATTTCTGCCACCCAACATCCGCGTTTACTTCGAACGCCAGCGCAAACCCAAATTACAGGAATTGGCCACCTTCACCAATCAAATGGCCAATTTGCTCAAATCGGGCATGCCGTTGACGGTCGCCCTCAACAGCATGACCCATCTGGAGACCAAGGGGATTTCTTCCGAGGTCAGCCGGCAGCTCAAGCAGGAGGTGACCGAGGGCAAGGGGCTTTCGGAGGCGATGGCCAAGCAGCCGGTGATTTTTTCCAGCCTCTACGTCAACATGGTCAAAGCCGGCGAACAGAGCGGCGCGCTGGTGGATGTCCTCCGCCGCATGGGTGACCATTTCGAGCGGTTCGCCGAAGTGGAGGCGAAATTCAAATCGGCCATGATCTATCCCGCGTTCGTGTGCTGCGTCGGCATCGCCATCAGCATTTTCTTCATGACTGTGATGCTGCCCAGCTTCATGAAGCTCTTCCAAGGCATGAACATCGAGTTGCCGCTGATGACGCGAATACTTATTGGGTTGAACGACTTTATCAAACGCTGGCTCTGGGTTGGGGTCGGGCTCGCTATCGCCATTGGCATCATCGTCAACCGGTTCCGCGCCAGCGAAAATGGCAAACGCACCATCGACCGCTGGAGGATGACCGCGCCCATCTTCGGCAAGGTGATGCGGCTGCACATCTTCGCGCAGTTTGCGCGCACGCTCTCCACGTTGCTGCACAACGGCGTGCCGGTGTTGACGGCCCTGGAAATCACCGAGCAAATCATTGAAAACAGCATCGTGCGCGCGGCCATCGCCAGCGCGCGGCAAGAGGTGACCGATGGCAAGACGCTGGCGCAGCCGCTGGCGCGCAGCAAAATTTTCCCGCAGTTGATGGTCGATCTGATCAAGATCGGCGAGGACACCGGCGACGTGCCCGGCTCTCTCGCCAATCTGGCGGACACTTACGAGAGCGAATTGCACATCGCTCTGCGCGTGATGACCAACATGATCGAGCCGGTGATCATTTGCATCATGGCCATGGGCGTCGGCTTCTTGCTGGTCAGCATCTTGTCGGCCCTGTTTGCCATGACCTCCCAAATCTCCGCGAAGGGAATGTGAAAACTCACTCCAACCGTGCGTCGGCATTCACGCTCATCGAGATCATGATGGTCGTGGCCATTGTCGGTTTGACATTGACGATGGGCTTCCCGGCATTTTTGCGCGGGATAAAAAGGGAAGGCATGGGCAAAGCGGAGCGCGATTTGGTGCAGGCCTGCCAGGAGGCGCGCCGCGCCGCCATCATGAACAATCAAAGGACCGACCTGGTCATCCGCCCCCTTGACCACACCATCAGCGTCCCCGGCCAGTTCGGCCCCGCCATTATCCCGGACGACATCATCATCGACATCATGGGGGTCAATTTTATCCAAATGGAAAAAGCGGATGAGGCGCATGTGCATTTCTTTCCCGGCGGCACCAGCGACGAGTTCACCATCGTGCTGCGTGGCGCCGACGGCTCGGCTCGAAAGATTTACCTGGACACGGTCACGGCGCTGGTCCGCGTGGACAATATTAAATGAAAATGCTCCACATCAACCAGCCGCATTTTCTCCCTCGCCCCGCCCTGCGGGGAGAGGGTTGGGGAGAGGGGTTACACCGGCAGTGCCCGAGTCAATCCCCTCTCCCTGGCCCACTCCAAGAACCTCCCATCGAAAAAGGAGCCTCCTCTCCCCAACCCTCTCCTCCACAAGTATGTGGAAGGGAGGGGGATGGAACCACGCGAAGGGTTCATGGGTTCAATGCGCGAATGTGTTCGTGGAATTCTCACTACGCAGGCCGGGGCGAGGGAATGCTCCATCGTCTTGAAAATGGGTTGAGCCGACGCGCCTTCACCCTGATTGAAGTGATGGTGGCGACGACCATTTTCTTCATGGCCATGTTCGCCATCCTGGGCGTGTTATGCGCCGGAATCCATGCCGCCTCCATTCTGCGCAGCAGCGGCCCGACGGCTGGTATGGCGGCGGGATATTATTATGTCACCAATAAAATGCAGGAAGGCCAGGATTCCGGCGACTTCGGCGACATCGCGGGCTACCAGGGGTATCAGTGGCGTTCCTCCGCGGTGGAAGTGGCCACCAACGGCTTGTTCCAGATGGAATTCGTGGTCATTGATCCTCATGGCAATCCAAGCTCGACTTTGGATGTCCTCATCTACAACCCATCGTCCAGTTCCCAACGCATGGGACTGCAACCGACACCACATTGAGGCATGAGATCACGCCTATCCACATCCCGCGCCGTCGCCGCCTTTACCTTGCTGGAGGTTGTCATCGCGATCACCGTCTTCACCTTCATCATGATCAGTGTGCTGAGCTGTTGGAAGTGCGTCGTAAACGGTAAGATGATTGCCGAGGACGCCGCCGCCGCCGCCCAACGCTCACGCATCGGGATCAGAACCGTGGTGGAGGCGTTGACCTGCGCCCAACTCTCCTCCCAGAACATTCAGTTTTACGGGTTCGAGACCGACACCACCAGCAAGTTCGCCTCCTTAAGCCTGGCCGCGCGCTTGCCAGGCGACTTCCCCGGCTCAGGGTTGTACGGCGATATCGTGATGCGGCGGGTCACCTTCGATGTGGAGAAGGACACCGACGGCACGCAAAACCTGGTCATGAATCAATCGCCGCTGCTGGCAGTGCTGGACGAGCAGAACACGCCTTATTCCATTACGCTGGCGCGGGACGTGAATGTCTTCATGCTGGAATTCTGGTCGGTCCAGGACGGCGAATGGGAGGTAGCCTGGGACCCCACCAACCAATTGCCGCCCATGGTTCGAGTAACCCTGGGTTGCGGACACTCGGCCAGCAACCCTGATTTACCCTACGAATTGATCTGCCGAACCGTTGCCATACCCAGCGTCTCCCTGTGAAAACTCGCAAGCCTACGACATCTCCGCGCTCCGGTTTCGCTTTGATCCTGGTCATGATCACCATCATCGCCTTGACCACGCTGGTGGCCTCCTTCGCCCTCTCCATGAACACGGAGGTGCGCCTGGCGCGGAACGCCGACTACGACCAGGAGTTGGAATGGCTCGGACGCAGCGGGGTCGAATTGGCCCGCTTCGCCCTGGCCAACAAATGCCCGGAGCAGCGCAACATCGATGCCTTGAATCAATTCTGGGCCGGCGGCACCTCGCCGTGCAGCAACGAAATCCCCCAAATCTCTCTCAAGGACGTCACGCTTGGACACGGCAAGTTCTCCGTCTCTATCGTTGACATGGAGCGGAAATGGAGCATTTTCTCGGCGGCCAATCCGCGCGCCCCGCAAAGGGACGTGATGCAGAAGGCGCTCACTATTGTGGGAATAACTGACATGGCGCTGGCCTCGACCATCGAGGATTCAATCCTGGAATGGTGCAACCCAAACAACATGGCCGGCTTCAACGACAAGAACGATTATTATACGCGCTTGAGCCCCCC